>NZ_JBFRFF010000070.1:0-16604 GCF_052114685.1 Rhizobium sp. 2YAF20
CCGGGTGTCGTTCGATAGAGCAGCATGACGATCCGCTAAGGCTGTTTCAATGCCTTCCCGGGCTATCTGATCGGCGATATCATCAATCAAAGCAGCGATCTCGAGCTGCTCGGCATTGGTTGAAGGCTGCTGATCATCTTTCCGGGGAATGGTGATCAAGACATCAGGCAATCCAACCAAATGAAACCCGACGCTCACCATCCCCTCAACATCATCGCCAATGGGGCGGCGCGAAAAAGCGAAACGGCACGTTCTCGCAAGTGTCAGTAGATCGCCGGACGCAGCTGCGGTGCGGGCCCGATGGCGCATTGCTGCTGACGAAGCGAAAGCGCGGTGCGTCAAGGCCACGGGTTCAGATCCATTGAAGGCGGCGGTTGTTGTTCCAAAAACCGAATTCCATTTCAATCCATTGGCAATCAGGTTCGCGAGTACTGCGGCAACGGCGGCCTGTTCGCGAGTGACCGGGGCATCCCTAGCCATCAATGGCCGTTAGATATCTTTCCATGGACCGCTCCACCGCGTTGTTGCCGTCGCTTTGGATTGTTCTCCCAGGGAATGCACCATAAATCGCCTCAAAACGATATGGCCGCACCGCCTGCGAGATTCCCTTCACCGCACGAGCGTTGAGCGGAATGAGGTTCGGATAGCTGCGCATGAAGCTGACCCATTTGCGATCCATCGTCACTTGCATCGTGTCGCCGACGAAGAGAGCGCCTCGTCCGTCTTCCAGCCAGGGACAATGAAGCACAGAGCTGCCCGCGAAATGGCCGCCACACCTAATCATGGTCGCCTTGCCTACCTGCAGCGCCTCGCCCGTCCAAGGGCGCAGGGCGAAAGTGGACCTTCGCACCCATTCGCCGTCATCGGCATAGATATGAATTGGCACGCCGTCGCAAGCTGCGCTCCACTCGGTCATTGACGAATAAAAATGAGGGTGGGAGATCGCGATCGCACTCAGGCCGCCAAGGGCAGCAATTCGGGCCTTGCTCGCCTCGTCGATGAGGCTGAGGCAGTCCCAGAGAATGTAGCCGTCTGGTCCTTCGATGAGAAAGGCGCGCTGACCAATCCCGAAATAGGGTGAGATCTGCAAGCTGTGCACGCCTTGCGCTTCCTCATTCCAGATGACGCTGTGCGTCTGGCTAAGCGCCGCAATGTCCGTCCACTCTTGGCCCGCTTGTGGCACGAATTGACGATCGTCTTTGCAGATGGGGCAGGCTGGTGGTGGTTCGGGGCTCTCGCTGAACTGCGTACCGCATGTCATGCAGATAAAACACGTCATCCTCAAATCCTCGTCAGCCTGTCTCACGATCTGCGGGGCATCCCCCCTCGAGCTATTTGTTACCACCGCGATCGAGGTTCGATCAAAGCGAAATGGCAAGCTGCGGCTCGTCTCCCTTCGCCCGCGGTATCGAGTGACGAAAGCGACATACCCACCAATCGAACGCCCTTTGCAACAGGGAGGACGGCGGCAGCAACAAATCCGCGATCCCAGCGATTTCGGCGGCATTTGCCACCAGCATAGCGGTGCGGAAGCCTGACCAGGCGCGGCATTGCCAAAGAACCACAGCCACGTCGGGCCGCCACCCCGCCGATCAGCCATTCCCCGCTCAGCAGACAGAGGCTGCTCTGGGTGTTTCCGCTCTCAACCGAATGCTCGTTTGCGCACGCCCGAGACACGTTCGTTGCAAGGCAATGACGGCGACATCTATATGACCAACTCCATCAAAGACTAAATTGCGGCCACATGCTGAGCCGTGCACCAGGCCGAAATGAAGCCTGAAAATGCTGCCGTCGACCGCTGCTTGCAACGGCGCGAGACTTCGTCATAGTAATTTTGCACACGTGCTCAATTTTGTCATTCGGACGTTACCTTCCACCCATAGAGCGTGACTTGTAACGTTTTGGTGAAACCGACGGGCGGCCCCATTCACAGCGCTGATCCGTCAAAGAGGTCTCACGCTGTTCTTCCAGGGAGATGAGGAAATGACCATTCTGCCGACATTGAAATGCATAACGGTCGCCGCCGCCATTCTAGCTTCGACCTCGGTTCTCGCCTTCGCCAAGGACATCACCATCAGCGTTTGGTCCGGCGGCACGGGCCCGAACGACGTTTACCGCCTCGATAACATTGAAATCGCCGCCCAGCAGCTTCAACGTGAAGCAGCGCTCAAGGGTGAGGACCTGAAAATCAGGGTCGAGAAGACCCCCTATGCCGATTGGGACAGCTTCAAACAGGCGCTGACGCTCGCAGCAGAAGCCAAGAAGGCTCCGAACATCGTCGTCAGCGGCCATGAGGATATTGCTCCCTGGGCGCAGGCCGGATTGATCGTTCCGATCGAAGATTATGTCGATCTGGATTCCTGGCCACTCAACGACATCTATGACAATCTGATCACGATCGCTTCTTACAATGGTGCAGTCTACGGTATCCCACAGGATGCCGAATCGCGTCCGATGTTCTTCTGGAAGCCCTATATGAAGGCGATCGGCTATAGCGACGCCGATCTGGACGCACTGCCGAAGAAGGTTCAGGACGGCGCCTATACCATGGCCAACCTTCTTGAAGACGCCAAGAAGATGCAGGACAAGGGGCTTGTCCAGGCTGGCTACGGCTTCTATCCGCGCTTCAGCAACGGCCCGGACTACTGGCAGTTTTACACGAGCTTTGGTGGCGTCATGGAAGAAAACGGCAAGCTTGTTTTCGACAAGGCGGCAATGACCCGGACCTATCAGTTCTTTGCCGACGCGGTGAAGACGGGCGTCACCAAGAAGAACCACATCGGTATGCCTGGTGATCAATGGTGGAAGGAAGTCGCGACCGGCAAGGCGGGTATCTGGGATGCCGGTACATGGCATTATGCGCGGCTCGTCAACCAGGAGGGCCTGAAGGACTTTTTCAACAACGTTGTCTTCACGCTCATTCCGGCCGGCGAGGGTGGCAAGGCCAACACGCTGACGCACCCGCTCGTCTACCTCCTGACCTCGGGTCACGATAAGGACGAGACGGAAATTGCCGCCCAACTGATCAAGATCGCTTCCGAACCCCGTACGAACGCCCTGCATGCGGTGAAGTCCGCCCATCTCGGCATTTCCAAGTCGGAATCCGGCGTCGATTTCTACTCGGCTGACCGCTGGACGCGCGAGGCGACCCAACGCTTGTTGCCTTTCGCCAACGCGATGCCGAATAATTCTGACTTCGGCGGCTATTGGAACATCATGTGGAAGGGTCTCGAAGCATCCTGGACGGGGTCCAAGACCGTCGATGCCTCTATCAATGACGTTGAGAGCGAACTGAAGAGCACACTCGGCGACAAGATCGTCATTCGCTGATATCGGCGTAGTCCCTCGGGCGGCGGTCATTCCGCTGTCCGGACCGCCGGGAGGGCTTCCATTGAAATCGTCCAGAACACTCGGATTGGTGATGATCGCGCCCGCCGCGATCATGATCGTTCTCTTCTTCCTTTTGCCCGTCATTTTGACTGCCGTATTCTCGATGACGAACATGACGACTGCAACCGGCATCTCCGGCGGCGCCTATCAGATCGTTCCGAATTCGCTGAACGCATTGAAGGAGACGATGCCGGACATAGCCCAGCAGATGTCCGAGCCGCTCTACACGATTGACGAAGCCGGCGTGAGAGCCGTTGAAGGACTGGGGCTCAATGCAGGCATTGCGGCGGAATTGCGCGCGAAGCATATGGGACAAATCTTTCCGTCCCGCCGCGAAGCGGAGCGCATGATCAAGGATCTCGAGGAACGGCCTTCGACGCACGACGTCAAGCAGATTTCCGAGCAGTTCAACCGGTCCGTCGTCAATTCTCGCTTTTCCAGCAAGGACGAGCTTTTCGCTTCGCTCGACAAGCTTGGTTTCAAGCTGACAGACGACCAGAAATCCGCCGTTGCCAAGACGACCTATACCGGCTGGAGCTGGACGACCGAGAATTTTTCGCGCATCGCCTCATCACCGGACATGACCCGCGTCCTCCTCAATACGCTCCTCTACGTCGCGCTGGTACTTGTTCTCTTCAACACGACCTATGCCATGCTTCTGGCAATCTGGACGCACTACATGCCCTCGGCGCCAGCGACAATCTTTCGGTCGATCTGGCTGCTGCCCCGCATCACGCCCGTTGTCATCTATGTGTTGATGTGGAAATGGCTTGCCTGGGACACCGGTTTCATTTCCGTTCTCATGGGGAAATTCGGCTATCCACCGAAGAACTATCTGCTGGACAACGCCTATAATGCCTGGCTCTTCGTCGTGCTGATCAATGGTTTCATCGGTGCCTCGATGGGCATGCTGGTCTTTTCCTCGGCGCTGAAGGCGATCCCGAAGAGCCAGTTCTTCGCGAGCGAGGTGGACGGCGCCAGCCGCTGGCAACAGATCCGCTACATCATCCTGCCGCAGATGCGCTGGCCGATCCTGTTCGTTACCTGTTATCAGACCCTGTCGCTGCTCGCCTCCTTCAACGAAATCCTGCTATCGACCCGCGGCGGGCCGGGCAAGGCGACCGAAGTCTGGTCCCTTGCCGCCTATCACACAGCGCTGAACAACTATGCCGGCAACCTTGAATATGGTCTTGGCGCTGCCATGGCGCTGGTTCTCGTCGTCATCGGCGTCGTGCTTTCGCTCGCCTATCTGCGCGTCTTCAACTATGCCACGCTAGTTGCGCGGCCGCTCATCGAGGATTGATCATGGCGGACAATTCGCAACCTTCGGCGAACTACAGGACCTGGCCGGTCATCCTGGCGTTGTCGATCGTCAGTGCGCCGTTGGTGCTGATGTATGCGTATCTCTTTATCGACACAGTGACGGACAAGGCAGTGGGTTCGCTTCTCCCGGATAGCTTCACGCTGCGGCACTGGAGCTTTCTCTGGCAGACCCCGGTTGGCAAGCCAAATATCTGGCTCGTCACCCTCAACACGCTGATCTTCACGGCAAGCACGACGGCCGTTGTCCTGCTGATCTCCTCGATGGCAGGTTACGTCCTGTCCCGGCTGAACGTTCCGGCGCGCGGCTTCTTTCTTGCCGGTGTCATGGTGCTGCACGCTTTTCCGTCGGTGACGCTGATCATTGCCATCTTCATCGTGCTGCAGATGATCGGCCTCTACAATTCGCTGATCGGCGTCATCTTGGTGAAGGCGGCAATCGATCTGCCACTCGGCATCTGGCTGATGAAGGGTTTTTACGACACCGTGCCCTGGGAAGTGGAGATGGCTGGCGTCATTGACGGTGCTTCCCGCTTCCGCGTCTGGCGCAGCCTCGTCCTGCCGCAGGTGCGACCGGCGATCATGGCGCTGGCGCTGTTCTCGTTCCTCTCCGGCTGGAGCGAATTCATTCTTCCGCAGGTGCTGGCGCCGGGCAACAAGGTGCAGGTTCTGTCGGTCTATCTCTCGGCGCTGATCGCCGACGACAACAATTTCGATTTTGGGACGTTCAAGGCTGTCGGCGTGTTCTATGTGATCCCCGTCTTGTTGCTCTACGGCTTCTTCCACAAATATCTGATGAACATCTATGGCGGCGGGAGCAAAGGCTGATGCGTATCCTCCTCGACAATTTCTCGAAGAGCTTCGGTTCCATCAAGGTCATCGAGAACATGACACTGGAAGTAGGGCACGGCGAAATGCTGGCTCTGCTCGGCCCCTCGGGTTGCGGCAAATCCACGACGCTATTTGCTGTCTGCGGCATCCACCGGCCTACCGGCGGGCGCATCCTCTTCGGCGATCGCGACGTGACGGACCTTCCGAGCCAGGCGCGCAATGTCGGCGTCGTCTTCCAGTCCTATGCGCTCTATCCGCATATGACGGTTGCCGAAAACATCGGCTTTCCGCTCAAGGTCAAGGGCCAGCCGACCGCGGAGATCCGCAGGCAAGTCGACCGCATTGCCGCACTCGTCCAGATCGGCAATCTGATGGACCGCCGCCCGGCACAGCTGTCGGGAGGCCAGCAGCAGCGCGTGGCGCTTGCCCGCGCGCTGATCCGCGAGCCCGACGTGCTGCTGCTCGACGAGCCGCTCGCCAATCTCGACGCCAAGCTGCGCCTCGAGATGCGCTCGGAAATCCGCCGCATCCAGCGCGAGACCGGTATCACCGCCATTCTCGTCACCCATGACCAGGTCGAGGCGATGAGCATGTGTGACCGCATCGCCATCATGAAGGAAGGCGAGATCGTGCAGATCGCCACGCCGGCCGAGATGTATAGCGATCCGCGCACGGCCTTCGTCGCCGGCTTCCTCGGCAACCCGCCGATTACCTTCCTGCGCGGCATTCACCGGCAGGGCACATTTACGATGCCCGAGAGCGAAATCCGCGTGCCGCTACCGTCCTCAGTGTCCGCATCGGAAGGCGCGCCACTGATGCTCGGGGTCCGCCCGGAGCATTTCACGCCGGGCGGCGACATTGCCGTCTCGGGCAAGGTCAACTTTGCCGAAACGCAAGGCCGGGAAAACCTCTATGACGTCCAGCTTCCGGGCGGGGCGCTGCTGCGTTCGATCCAACCGGCGCGCAACGATGTAAAGGTCGGCGACGAGGTCAGCTGGTCGATCGACAGCAAGGGTGTGTTCGTATTCGACGAAGATGGCCGGAGGCTCGGATGACACGCGATTTCTCGGAATTTTTCGGTCGCTACCGCTGGCCTGCCAGCAAAGGCCGGCTGCCCTTCTGCATCGGCCATCGCGGCGCAAGCGGCCATGAGCGTGAAAATACGCTCGAGGCATTCCGACGGGCTGCCGAGCTCGGCGCCGAGATGTGGGAACTCGACACGCAGATGACCAGGGACGGCGTGGTCGTAGTCTCCCATGACGACCATCTCGAACGTGTCTTCGGCATCGACCGCCGTATCTCCGAGATGACCGCCCTGGAGCTTGCACGCCTCGAGGAAGTGAATGTGCCGAGCTTCGCCGAGGTGGCTGCCCTTGGCCGCGAGACCAATACCGGGCTCTACATCGAACTCAAGGCACCGGGCACCGGCCTGCGCTGTTGGCAGCACCTGAAGGAAAAGAGGCAGCACTTCGCCTGTCTCGGCTCTTTCGATACGGCCCAAGTGCGGGAATTGCGCGATGCGAGCTGCGACTTTCCGCTCTCGGTTCTGGTGCGCGTCGATCATGACCCGCACGCGCTGGGCGACGAAGCCGGCGCCGATATCCTGCATCTTTGCTGGGAGAGGGCAGGGGCCCGACCACAGGATCTGGTGACGGAAGCGCTGATGCAGCGCGCCTTCGACGAGGGGCGGGAAATCGTGCTCTGGCACGAAGAGCGACCCGCGATCCTGCGCGATATCATGGCGCTGCCTGTGCTCGGCATCTGCACGGATCTGCCCGATCTCATGCGCCGCCCGATTGGGGGAGAAGACCGTGGCAGACAAGGATAGAGACCCACGCAACAAGGCGACGTCCTTCGACGTCGCCCGTCTGGCAGGCGTCTCGCGCGCCGCCGTGTCACGCGCGTTTACGCCTGACGCAAGCGTTTCGCCTAAGACCCGAGAAAAGGTCTACCTGGCTGCCAAGGAGCTTGGCTACCGGGTGAATTATCTGGCCCGCAGCCTCACCAACAAGCGCTCGGATCTCGTCGGCCTCGTCGCGGCCGGTCTCGACAACCCCTTCCGCACGTTGCAGATCGAGCATCTGGCCCGCGCGTTGATCGCCCGCAATTTCCGGCCGATCCTGCTGCCGACGTCGAAAGAGGCCGATACCTCGACGGTTATCGGCCAGCTGCTGCATTTTGCCGTCTCGGGCGTCATCGTGACCTCCGACGCGCCGCCGACCGAGATCTGCGAACAGTGCGCCGCCGAAGGCGTGCCAATCGTTCTGATCAACAAGGGCGACGATATTCCGTTTGTCGACCGCATCATCTCCGACGACCGCATGGCCGGCCATCTCGCCGCAACCCATTTCATCGAGAGTGGCGCGCGCGCGCTCGCGATCATGGCGGCGCCGACGATCTCCTACACCGCCCAGCGGCGAAGCGAGGCTTTCATCGCCAGCTGCCGGCAGCAGGGCGTCGAGGCGCAACTGCTGCCTGTGAAAATCAACGATTACCAGAGCGGCTACGACGCTGCGCCTGAGCTGCTTTCGCTCGGCATCGATGGGCTTTTCTGCGCCAACGATTACATGGCCTGCGGCGTGCTCGATCGACTGCTGACCGGGCGGGTACGCGAGGACGAACCGCCTCTGCGTGTCATCGGCCACGACGATATACCCCAGGCAAGCTGGACAGCATACAACTTGACGACGATCCGCCAACCCTGCGACTTCCAGGCCGAACAGACGGTCGACCTGCTGATGAGCCGGATGGCCGAACCCGATATTACGGCGCGTGTCGAGTTCACGCCCGTGACGTTGATAAAACGAAGGACTGCCTGATGAATTCTGCATTTGACGCCGCCGCCATTAGGGAACGCGCCGAGGTCGCCATCGAGACCGCGCTGACAGTCGGGCGCGAGGCTGCTCGGTTCCGCCGTGACTCCAGTTCCGGCGCACTGCATGCCGAAAACAAGGGCCCGCAGGATTTCGTCACCATCGCCGACAAGCAGGCGGAAGACGCAATCCGTAAGAGCTTGCTTTCGCACTTCCCCGAAGACAAATTCATGGGCGAAGAAACCGGCGGCCAGTCGGGGACAGCAGGCACCTGGGTTGTCGATCCAATCGACGGAACGACGAATTACATCCGCGGGTTCAACCATTGGGCCGTCTCGATCGCCTTTGTCGCCGTCGGCTCGCTCGAAATCGGCGTCGTTTATGATGCCGCGAATGATACGGTGTTCCACGCCATTCGCGGCAAGGGCGCCTACAAGAGCGGGCAGGCGATCCACGCCGGCACGACCACCGATCCGGCCAATGCGATGATCGTGCTCGGCCATTCGCGGAAAACCAGCTTCGATGAACATCTGACGGTTTCAAGACGGCTTCACGAGCGTGGCATGGATTACCGCCGCATGGGTGCGGCCGCAATCGACCTGATTCGTGTCGCCGAAGGTGTCGCGGACCTCTATTATGAGCGCTACCTCAATGCCTGGGATATGCTGGCCGGCGCGTTGATTGCCCTGGAGGCGGGGGCAGTGGTGGCTATGCCGGGGCTTGAAACGCTTCTGGCCGACGGCGGTCCTGTCGTCGCCTATTCGCCGGGCTTGGCCCCGGAGTTCGCCTTCATTCTGGAAATCGAAGGAATTGCTCCGGTGGTGGCCGTCTAACCTCAGCCAGCCCTCCGCTTCAGCCAGGCCTCTTCCGTCGCAGGCGCCTCGTCGGTGGTGATCTGGGCCGGCTTCAACGCCATCAGCGTCGAAAAATCATGCCATTCGGTATCGCTGAAACCGTTCCCCGGGTCTTTCGGCGTAAAGGTCCAGGCGTCGACAAGCTTGTTTTCGCTTCTGCAGAGTGCGATCAGGTCGAGCCCTTGTTTTGCAGCCCGCAAGATCAGCTGCCAATGTAGATAGATCGTGTCGGGCTCCGTTGGACCCCGTATATCGCCAAGAAGATCGGCTTCTACGGCGTTCAAGCCGCGGTCCCGGTAAATCTCAACCAGCTTGTCCGTCGGATCGATGCCACGTTTCAGATGCGGCAGCTTTTCCTTGACCGCGACAATCAGCTCGAGACTCGCACCGCTGACGACCACCGAAGTGGCAATGTTCTGAAAATGCCGAGTGAGATGGGCGATGCCCTTCTCACCGATCGCCCTGTAATCATCCTTCATATCGAACTGGAGCAAAGCCTCCGGATGCGCCGATTGCAGCAGCGCAGACAAATCCTCGGTCAAAACGAGCGGCCGTCCCCCTTCCTTCATGCGGATATCGCGCAGGTCATCAATGGATTTTTCGGCGATCGATCCGCACCCCGTCGTTTCGTCGTCAAGCGCCTTGTCATGCAGAACGACAAAACCACCATCGGCCCGCACCCGCAGATCGAGCTCCATCGATGCGCCAAGCGCCAAGCCCGATCGCAAGACCTCCGCCGAAAAAAGCGCATCGCTCATTCGACGCCGCAAGCGATGCCACTTCAGTCGCGCCCGATGGCCTCCGTCTACAATTTCCAAACCCTGCCTATCCACGTGCAACCATCCCCGTAGTCACTTCGAATCGCGATTCCGTGCCTCAATCCCTGATGCTCTTCAAGGACGCGTGTGCATCACGCTCCATGATTTCTGTCGTTTGGCAATGGTCAGGCGGAAGGTCAGATCATCCGCCTGAAAACGATTAAGCGCGCGATGTATGGCAGAGCGGGCCCAAGACGCAACGGTCTTGCTGCTCCCTGCATTCTGTGGGAGGCGTCACAGGGAGTAAGTATATGCTAAGTTTCGCGACAAAATCGGCCGCGCTGAAAATTCAGAGAAAAATCTCTCGCAAAAGTCAGAGTTTCGCGACCGACATTTGCGAAAGTGGCCAATCGGATGACATAGCACGCGGCTTCTCAGATTATGAGCGAAATTGAAATTCCATTGGTCGGCGGTCGTATAACTGCCGGGGTAGTACGCGTCGGCGATACCGTGCGCCGACCAATCTCGGCCGATCGGTGGAATGTCCATGATTTACTGAGGGAACTGGAAAATATCGGCTTCGAAGGTACTCCGCGTTTCTTAGGGATCGACGAACGCAATCGCGAAATCCTAAGCTTCTTGCCAGGTGATGTTCCGCCTGATCTAGACCACTTTTCCGATGTTCAGCTTCGATCAGCCGCGTCACTTTTGCGCCGCTTCCACGATGCTACCGCGCAGTCGCCGCTTGCACGACAACAGAATGCGGAAGTTATATGTCACAATGATTGGGGACCTCCCAACGCAGTCTTCTATGAGGATCTTCCCTTCGGGCTCATCGATTTTGATACGATTGCGCCCGGGCTGCGTTTATGGGACCTGGGCTACTCCGCTTTCGCTTGGCTTGACCTCGGCAATCCGGAATACACCGGAGCAGAACAGGTTCGACGCCTGTCAGTGTTTGCCGAAGGCTATGGACTATCTACTTGCTCTCCGGCGCAAATCGCCGCCTACGCAGTCGCGAGACAGACGGCGCTTGCGAGCTCGGGAAGGATGAATGGCAAGACTGACATGGAGGATTGGGCGGCATCAGCGGCACATTGGACGATCATCAATGTAACGGAGAAGTTGCTGCCGACTGGCTATTTCATAGACACGGATTTCTAGCCCAGAGCGACGGTGCTCTTCCTCAAAACCCCTCCGGATCAAAAGTTAGTATATTCGCGACAAGGCTGTAGCTGTCTAGGGTGTTTGTCGAAGATAAAGGTGGCTTGTCAGGCCTCTATGAGTGAGAGCGAATCCCCATTCGATTTTTGCATGCTCAAATCAGCGTCGTAGATATCCAGGCCGGCTTGCGAAACACCTTTGAATGAAAGGTGCTTCAGCTTGCCTGCCTCTTCCAATTCGGTCTGAATGAAGCCCTTTTGCTCCTCCGCCAACACAGCTAAAGCAGGCGACATTCTATCGAGCTCAGGCTCACCCCGAGCATGCTCTTCAATCACGTCACGCTAGATGATTTCGCCTTCTGGCAGCGGCTTTTGCTCTCGAATGCGTTCCTGTACAGCGTCTTCGATATCCCGCACCTGATCAAGGTCAGCTCTCTGGGAAAATCTCGATATCCGACTGCTCGACAATCCGGTAGAAAATCCCCAAATCCTGTGCCCCGCCTGCCGGTCGGCTACGAGAGATACTGGCATGCCATATTCCTCCCGGCGGCGTCCCGCCCCTAATCAGCTTTGACAGTACATGTACAATTATACCGTGTACATCAGATATAATTGAGTTGCATTCACTCCTCATGGCATCGCGCGAACGCTGCGACGAGTTCTGCAAAACGGCCAGTTATTCGACGAGCACGAGATTGACATTAAGGTCGCGGATTCCTGAATGACGGCCGATTTAGCTCAATCTGGGCGCACGACGCGACGCAAATGCATCGCGTCGTGCGCCCCGCACTTTGCTTCACAGCCGGAATCGGTTCGCCCCCTAGGCGACCGCTATGCCTCTTCCGGCAAAAAAGCCATCGAAGGTCTCGGAGGGCAATGTGACATATTCCTGCGCGCTCTTTGTATGGCCGGACGGATTGTGAAACACGATTTCCTCGCTCGATGCGCGGATGCACAGGACCAGATGCCCTCCCTTCGACGACGGTACCGTCGCAGGATCTCTGATCGTGTGGTGAACGGATGCGATGAAGAAGGACGAAGTTTCAAGGATCATTGGCAGATCGGCGCTTGTCACTCCCGCAACGACTTCGGCTGCTAGGCCGAATCGATCCCTGATGAACGTGACGAAAGGCGCATAAATGAGGCCCTTGATCGCTTGTGTCTCTGGATTGACGACGTAACCGCCGTAGGACGTGCATCCGCGTGCCAGTTCGATCGTTTGATATATCTCTGCGAATTTTGCGGCTAGGACCATCTTGAGGCATGCCATGCCGCAGATATTGCCGGCCCACTTGGCATACTCCTCGATATTGCCTGCGCCCGACCCTTCCCACTTGGTATCGCGTAACAGTGCTTTCAGCGGTCCCTCGAACAGCACCGCATTCGTCATATCGGAATCTTCCCACTGGCTGAAATAAGGGACTTCGCCGCTATGCATTGTTATTTCTATCCTTTGGTGTTGATGTAAATCGGCAGACAATCAAGACATCGGTCAACTGGCCAATCGCAATGCTGCACGCTAGGCGCGGCGCCTATGCCTTCGAAAGTAGCAAGCGAATGCCGGCATACCCGAAGATCGCGGCGAGTGTGCCTTCGATCCAACGCCGGGACTTCTGATAGGCGCGCGCCATCAGGGTGGTTGAAAAGATCAGAGCGTAGCCGACGTTGACCAGAAATCCGAGAATAGCGCAACCTGCTACGATGGCTTGGAAAGTGTGGGGCGATGCGTCGGGGCGCAGCCCAAGCGACATGATTGCAATCCATCCGAGAATGGACTTGGGATTGGATAAATGAAGAAGGACACCCCTGCGATAAAGTGTTGTTCTTCTCGTGGGGGTATCGGTTTTTACCTGCCGGGCAGTTGGCGACAAGGCCGAGTTTGCGGACCTGTAAGCGAGATAAAGCAGGTAGAGGCCACCGGCGATCTTGATCGCGAAGAGAGCTTCGGCATACGCGGTCAGAATAGTGGAAATGCCGGTTGCGGCTAAAACCGCCCAAAACGTGCTACCGGTCATCAGTCCGAGCGCCAATGCGACGGCGGACGCGCGTCCTTGGTTCATGGCAACTCCCATGATGGCCATGGTGCTGGGACCAGGGCTAGCGACCGCGATCAGGTATGCGGCATAGAGGAGCAGAAGATGATGAATGTGCTCCAAGTGCATAGGTTTACCCCGCTTCTGTATCAGCGACGACGGATCGGTTCTGTTGGCCACGGTAACCCGTCGTGCAGGTTGACGGAAGAGCGTGGTCGCGATCGAAACAGACGACTCTCATTGCTATTCAGGTCACCCTTCCGCGCAGATAATTTCGCCGCGTGTAAACTACTTAACCTGACATCACCCACAGGGACGTTCGATCCAGCTTGAGTGAGATTTCAATGATATTTCGAAGACACTCGTCTGGCCGGGCGGCACCGACTGCAAGGCAAATCCGTGGATCGATCGGTCGACCGCCTTCTTTAGTTGCTGATCAAAAGAAATACACGTAAAAAGGTTGCTCCCCTTGTTAACAGCGAGCCGATAGGATGGATACGATTCCCGGTGAAGATTTTGATGCGGCTTTGACATTGACCGACGCGCTTGACCATCTACCTGCCAGCAAGAGACGTGAACTCGCCCGCGTCCTGGAAATCGTGTTCGACGAGGTACAGACCTTCCAGGCCCACAAGCTGTCCGATCGCAAAACCGGCGGCAAGGTCTTGAAGGTCATCCTTTACGGTTCGTATAGCCGCGGCGATTGGGTTGAGGATCGCGCCAGCGGCTACCGGTCCGATTACGATCTTCTGATCGTCGTCAATCACAGAAGCTTTGCCGAGGAAGACGATCTTTGGCTCGCTCTCGACGAGCGGCTCATCCAGGCGCAGATCGCCCATCATATCCGGACGCCTGTCGTACCGATCATTCACAGCCTTGCTGATGTCAACGATCAGTTGGCACGCGGCCGGCCCTTCTTCATCGACATCGCCCGTGATGGCAAGATCCTCTATGAGGCCCCGGGCCATCCGCTTGCCGAGCCGAAACCGCTGAGGCTGGAGGAGGCCAGAACGGAGGCGGAAGCCAATTTTTCAAAATGGTTCGAGGATGCCTCATACTGCTTGAAGCAAGCGGAAACCGCCGTTGCGGATGGAATGTTCAGCCATGCTGCGTTTAATCTTCACCAAGCGACTGAGCGGTCTTACCACTGTTTTCTATTGACCCTTACGCTCTACAGTCCAAAATCGCACCGCCTTAAGATGCTTCGATCCAAGGCGGAGGACATCGATCGCAGGCTGATTGCCGCGTGGCCGCGCGACACTCGTATAGCCCGACGCCGCTTCGAACTTCTGTCGCGCGCCTACGTCGAGGCGCGCTATTCCTCACAATATAAAATCACGGTCGAAGAGCTTGAATGGCTGATCGAACACGTCAGAATGCTTCAGGAAATTGTCGAGCAAATCTGCCGTGAACGGCTGGAAAAAGCGGGCCTGTAGTCTCCAGACTTTGACGCCGCCCAACCCCTRTCAWACGCGGCYTGGAAYGAGTAGGATTCTATCCTACTTCRTGCTATAAWCATGGAGAGATAMAGGAGATCAATCCATGCGTTCAACGCAGCAAATGAGCATTACGTTGCCGATCGAGATGGCCACGCTCGTCAAATCCCGCGTTTCTAGCGGCGATTACGCCTCGGAAAGCGAGGTCATTCGCGAAGGTCTCCGTGCTCTGCAAGAACGGGAAAACGCCGTCGAACAATGGTTACGCCGCGAAGTTGCCGCCACCTACGATGCTCACAAAGCAGATCCCACCAAAGCCAAGCCGCTCGATGAAGCTTGGGCAGGTGTCGAGGCTCGCATGAATGACATCGACCAGGAAGAGGTCTGATGAAGCGTTACCGTGTCCGCCTCGTTGAACGGGCGGAGGCAGATGTTGCGGAAATTTACCGGTTCGTTCGTAGAAAATCAGCGTCAACCAGTGTCGCCCGCAATTACATCGCGCGAATCCGCGCCTTCCTGGCAGAGTTTGAAACCTTTCCTGAGCGCGGGACGGTCCGCGCGAATGTGCGCGAGGGGTTGCGCATCGTCGGCTTCGAGCGCCGCGTAAGTGTGGCCTTCGTCGTCGAGGACAGCGAAGTCATCGTTTTGCGGATTCTTTATGCGGGACAAGAATTCGAGAGCAACGGCGAGTAACCACGATAGACGACCAGGGCAGGTGAGCTACCGGCCGTGCGACGGAAACTCATTAACCTGGAGCGCCTGAAGAGGGACAATCCGGCCAAACACGCAGAGCAGCGCGGAGAAATCGAGCGCCTCTTCAGCCGGTAGGTGGGCCCCTCATGTCGTTTGGCATTTAATCGGGGTCTTCCTCTATTTGTGTGATTAACAGACCGTTAGCAATGACGCGGTTATGGGCTGGCATGCGAACGAAATCGAAATGGTCGCCCGGTCCGGGTATCAAAGTGCAGAGCGGTCGCAATCAGCGATGGAGGCAAGTGGATTGTGTCTGCGTGCGGGCCAACGTCTAGCATATGCCAAGCAACGGATGTATCAGGGCGCGCCGCTGATACATCCGACTGACTGAACCAAAATCAAGTTGCAGCGCAAATAAAAGGGGTGAGATATGGCACAGCTTGGATATGTCGTTGTCAACACCCGCAGACCCGTTGATTGAAAACCCTAGGGACACCGAAATGAGTTCAATGCGTCGTGGCGTTCTTGCATTTTTGGGCAGTCTTTTCCTGGGCAAACCGTCTGTCATTAGAACGTCGAGCAAACCATCGGCATTTGCAGTATCCCGTTCCAGTTACACACCGCGTCATGTGCTTTGTTTTCTAGGCCGAGAAAATGGTCTTGCGGCGCTCTTGCATAGCGCCCGCGCCGCCATCGACTTGTTCGCCGATGACTTTACCGCCGATGAAGATGGTTCGCAGGATGAACCGGACGGTCGAATGGAACGATCATTCAATATTTGCTGGGACCGCGTCGATCCCAATGCCTATCAAGAGACTGACGAAGACGCTGTCGCCGGGCATGGGTCCGTCCTCTACCTACTTGGCCCGTCAATGACGGCAGAAACCACCGTAGCGACATCCGCCAAAGCTTTGATGCTTGTACAATACATGCTCGATCACGGTGCAGTTGCCGCAAAGGGCGAGAGCGCGGGCGTAGCCCATGGCGCGCGGCGATGGGAGGAACTTTTTGAGCAGGCCCGCACCGCAGCTGCGTCCGGCGATCTACTGACACTTGCGAGAACTTGCCGTTTCGCTTTTTCGCGCCGCCCCATTGGCGATGATGTTGAGGGGATGGTGAGCGTCGGGTTTCATTTGGTTGGATTGCCTGATGTCTTGATCACCATTCCCCGGAAAGATGATCAGCAGCCTTCAACCAATGCCGAGCAGCTCGAGATCGCTGCTTTGATTGATGATATCGCCGATCAGATAGCCCGGGAAGGCATTGAAACAGCCTTAGCGGATCGTCATGCTGCTCTATCGAACGACACCCGG
>NZ_JBFRFF010000071.1:0-15920 GCF_052114685.1 Rhizobium sp. 2YAF20
CGGAATAGCGGGGCTTTCCGCCGCGGGTCGTTCTTCGCGGCGCATGCCACCTGGCCAAGGCTTCTTCTGTCAACCACAGCGTCAGACTGCCGCGCCGCCAAAGGCCCGCCTCGTATTCCGGCCAGTTTGTCACCTTGAATTTCATCTTCGGGACTCGGTGACGGCGGCTGGCATTGTGTTTGTAGGGCATCGGGCGAAGATCATGTCGTTGGCGATCTCGCCTGCCTATCGGCAAACCCTTGAAAAATGATCCACGCACCAACGCCATGCAGATCCACATACAGCGCTTTGTCAGGCAAGGTCAGCTCAGATCATCTGTGTTGGAGCACGTTGCCATTCGTAGAGCCGAGGTCCCGCTAAATTGCACTGAACGAGCAGCTTGGAGTCGTTTGACAGGATGCTTTCTGCATCAGCTTTCTCAGAAAAGCCGACGAAGATCATTCGCTGTGCTGCGCACAGCTGCCCTAGTCTGTAGGCAACATTGATCATGGCGATTGCTGTATCCGAGCGAGCCGTCAAAAATTGCCTGCGGCTGCCCACCATAACTTTTTCAGAATACGCATAGAATTCTTTCAGGCCGAAAAAATTATCAACTTCCAGCACCGTGGCATTATCGGACCAGGGTCGACACTCTCCTGTCTGAATGGCTTCGAAATAGCTCGCCCGGTGTAGTTGGCCACTAACCAAGTCTTCGCATAACTTGAAACCCCGGCCATTTCTGTAGATTGAAACTTCCACATGTGAAGTGTTGAAATCTTCGGTTCGCGCACGAATTTCGTTGATCAGTAGGCAAAGTGAACCGACATAGGTGTTGTACGATCTTGCCGTCATTTTTAACTCCAGTGATTGACGCACCATGTTGCCTCGGCCTTAGCGCCCCTCGCACACTTCGTCCCTTGAGCGGTCACCACCATGTGGAGATCAGACCGACGGCCGCGACCGCCATCACGGCGGTTGCCAGCCAGCCGACTATTTTCAAACCCCGATGAAGTTGAAAATCTCCCATTGCCGATCGGCGGCTAGACAGGTGCATCATCATCGCCATAACCGGGACTGCGACAATGCCGTTGATCACTGCACTCCAGAACAGTGCCTTGATCGGATCGATCGGACTGAAATTAAGCCCGACGCCGAGCAATGTCGCAACTGCGATGGCTCCATAGAATGCCTTGGCTCTTCCCGCTTTGCGCGAAAGCCCCACATGCCACCCAAATGTCTCCCCGAGCGCATAGGCGGATGAACCTGCGAGGACCGGAAGGGCAAGCATGCCTGTGCCGATGATACCGAGTGCGAACACGAGAAAGGCGAAAGGTCCAGCGATAGGCCGAAGCGCTTCGGCTGCCTGCGAAGATGTCTGGATGTCGGTCAATCCATGAGCGTTCAAAGTCGCTGCGGTCGTCACAATGATGAACAATGCGACGGCATTGGAAATGCCCATTCCGATATATGTGTCCAAACTGATGCGGCGAAATTCGGAACTTGCCTGGTCGGGCGCGCGTGCGAGTGGCTTTGATATCGCTCGTTCTTTGAGTTCCTCGACTTCTTCTTCGGCCTGCCAGAAAAACAGATAGGGGCTGATGGTAGTCCCGAGGATCGCGACCACTGCGGTAAGGTAGGGGGCGTCGTATGTTATTTGGGGAACGATCAGATTATACCCGACAGTTCCCCAAGGAATATGGACGACCAGGGCAACTCCAACATAGGCAAATAGCGACAGCGTCAGCCACTTCAGCACCGATACGTAGCGGGAGTAACGAGAGAAGACTTCCAGCAATACCGTCACAAGAGCAAAGAGCGCCACATACACAAGGGATGGACCACCAACAAGCAATTTGAGTGCGGCGCCCATCGCGCCGAGGTCAGCGCCGATATTGATGATGTTGGCCACGACCAGCAGTGACACGATCGCGTATACGAGGCCAATTGGATAGTGGTGCTTTAGATTGCCGGCAATGCCGCGCCCTGTTACCCGACCGATCCTTGCGCTAATTTCCTGAATTGCACACATCAAAGGCCAGCTGAAAAGCATGACCCAAGCCATCCCGTAGCCGAACTGAGCTCCGACCTGCGAGTAGGTGGCGATACCGCTCGGATCGTCATCGGATGCCCCGGTGATCAGACCAGGTCCGAGGACCTGCAGCAATTTAGGACGGTCTGGTTGCTTGATCGTTTCCACAGGATTCGGTTCGATCGGGGTGGTGTCCATTGCAGCTTGTTGCCTTTTAGTTGCCGAGCGACGTCGAGTGCTTGGTGTCTGCGGCCTCCACGCGAGGCAGCTAGCCGATAAGCAAATTTGGACGGACTTTAGAAAGCATGTAACTAAACATTGGTTTGGGGTACTTCGACCCGACGCCGCCAGTGATATGACAAGTCCGGGGTCAGGGGATTGACGGAAGGAAGAGAACGGCAGTTGTGCTGCAGCTCGTGGGGAGGTCTCTCCATCAGAGATGGATCGCCTTTCGCAGTTGGCGTGATTCTGGATGACTTCCCGCAGGTCGGCTACCGCATCGCGGCTGGATGTCAGTTCGGCCTATTCCTGATGAAGCTCGTCCGCCAGGAAGTCGATAAAGGCTCGAACGCGATGACTAGGCGCACTGCCGTTCGTCACCGCATACAAATTGGCGCTATCAGGCAGGAACTTGTCGAGTGCCGTCACCAGCGCACCCGAAGCCAATTCTTCGCGGATATCCCAGGCAAGGCTCAGAACGACGCCGTAGCCTTTCAAAGCCCAGCGTTTCATTACGGAGCCGTCGTTCGTCACGCGATTTCCAGAGACCCGGATTGAAACTGCCTTGTCGCCATCCATGAAATGCCAGGTCGAAAACGTCGTTGCCGGCCTCGACACCACGATGCAATTGTGGCCCGCAAGATCGTCAGGATGTGCCGGCAAGCCACGCGAGGCCCAATATGAGGGCGCGGCACAAACAACGCGCTTTCCACGCAATATTAGCCGGGCTTTTAGTAAAGAATCTCGCAGAGGTCCGTTTCGTACCGCCAGATCGATGTTGTGCTCGACAAGATCGATAACGGCGTCCGAGAGATGCAAATCTATGGAAATGCCTGAGTGTAGTTCCATAAATTGGTCAATCAGCGGAACAATTTTGGTCCTACCAAAGTCAACGGTCGAGGTCATCCTGATAGGGCCCCGCAGCGCGCCTCCTTTTACCCCTCCGATGGAGGCGTCCCAGTCTGCCAACAATCGCCGGGCATCCGACAGGAACTGTAGTCCTTCGTATGTGAATGAAAGCCGCCGCGTTGATCGTCTGATCAATGGCGTGCCTGCTTGCTCCTCCAACTGTTGCAGTGCCACCGTAGCGGTCGATGTCGCAACCGAGCTCTGTCGCGCCGCCGCGGACAGGCTTCCCGCCTCCGCGATGCTGACGAAGAGGCGTAGCGCATCCAAGGTGTCCATTTCTCGCAAATCCCGAAAGGTACTCTCGAAGAGGCCATGATTATCAAACGAACGGAAATGATCAATTGTCCAATACGACAATTTTGGAGACGACCACTCAATCGCAGTGGCGCTTTTCGACTGAAAGGAAATTTGAATGTCGGTCAAAGCACGAGCAGCGCGCATTCATCAGTATGGTGCGCCAGAGGTTCTAGAATTCGAAGACATCCTGATCCCAGACCCCGGTGACGGAGAGGCCCTTGTCCGCAGCACGGTCATCGGTCTTAATTTTGTGGATGTCTATTTCAGACGCGGCACAATGGAGGTCCCGTCGTTTCCGGCTGTTATCGGAAATGAGGCAGCGGGGATCGTCGAGGCTATCGGACGCAACGTTTCGTCCGTAAAAGTGGGCGACCGCGTCGTTTTCGGTCACAGCACAGGCGCTTACGCCACCGCTGGTCTCCATCCCGCCGACCGATTGGCGGTCATTCCGGACGGCGTCTCCGACGAGCAGGCTGCGGCCAGCTTCCTCAAGGGATTGACGGCGAGATATCTGGTCAAGGACGTTGTCCCGCTGAAGCCCGGCGATACGATCCTCTATCATGCCGCAGCCGGCGGTGTGGGCCAGATCTTCGTGCAGTGGGCAAAGTCACTCGGGTATCGTGTCATTGGAACAGTATCCAGCGATGGCAAGGCAGATATTGCGCGCCAGGCGGGATGTGACCACGTCATCAATTATAGCACGGAAGATTTCGTTGCGCGTACCTTCGAACTGACTGGTGGACTTGGCGTAGATGCGGTCTTCGATTCCGTCGGAGAAGATACCTTCCGTGGATCCCTTGCTGTGCTCAAAGTTCGTGGCACTTTGGTCCAATTCGGCAAGGCGTCTGGTGAGATTACTCCCATCGATCCCTATGTCCTTGCTCCGAAAAGCCTGCATCTCACATGGGGGAGGCTGGATCACTACGTGGTAACGCCGACCCAGACGGCCGCAGCCGCTGACGATCTGTTTGCGGGGATAAAATCAGGCGTCTTAAAGGTCGATCCTACCCGCATCTATTCATTCGAAGACGTGGTCGAGGCTCATCGCGATCTGGAAGAGCGACGCACGACGGGTTCGGCGGTCCTTCGTGTAACACAATAGCCAAGGGCGCGCGAAGGATCATCCCACCAGATAGCAACTGGCGCAGCAACTTGCATTGTCGATTGCACCAGCTACTCTGGCCAAGTTGATTACTCATCGGCCTCAAGCGTACTATTTCCCGACGGGCAACGGTACGCTTGAGCGACGCTGCCATTTTCTGATCCAACTGTCACTGTGCCAAGAGATGGCGCTATCCATGTCACGCTTGGCCCTCCCGCAAGGAACATCGCCAATAGCCGCGGCGAATGACGACGTCATATTTGTCGACTGCCACTTCCGGCCTGGAGGATTATGCCTGCTGGCCATAGATACCGCCGGACACCGCTTCATTTTTTCAAATGGCTCCAGTGAGAAGTTCCCATTCTCCTCGAGGACGATCGCGTACTCAGCGGCGTCTGCTCGATCGAATGCTTCAGTTGCGATGTGATGGCTGCTCTGTAGCAAGTGTTCGTTCCCGAGCGTGGAGCCAGCTCTAAATTGGGTCAACGCAAACCAATGTTAGGGATGCAAGGCTAAATCTCCCGAGGTATTCCAGCACTCGTGAGCCGTGTTAACCGGACACGATGGAGATGATGAACGCAGGACTTTTTCCGGTTTCTTCCTGCGGCTAACGAAATGGCAGTCGAGCGTCCAACCCATCCGGCTCTGAACAGTCAAGGCCGACCGAGCAGGCGTCGGCCTTGGCTACCATTCGACAGGATCCAGCCCGCTAAGGGCCGAATGGGCCAAGGTGCTGGCATTGGGTTTGAGGATCCTTGCATATCTGAGCCATCACGAAAGTTTTGATCATGCTGACCTTCAAGGCGCTCTCGAATACCTTGCTTTTGCCCATGGTTGCGACGCTTGGGGGATGCAATTTTGTTGTGATATCGCCTTCTGGTGATATCGCTACGCAACAGCGCGACCTCATCCTCACCGCAACGGTCCTGATGCTGCTCATCATCGTGCCGGTGATGTTCCTGATATCCCTGTTTGCATGGCGCTACAGGGAATCCAACACGGCAGCGCGCTACGAGCCTGACTGGCATCATTCCACCCATCTCGAGCTGGTGATTTGGTCGGCTCCGCTGGTCATCATCATCGCTCTGAGCGCCGTCACCTGGATCAGCACCCACCAACTCGATCCCTTCCGCCCGCTGGAACGGATCGATCCGTTGACACCGATTAACGACAAGACGAAGCCGCTCAACGTCGAAGTCGTGGCGATGGACTGGAAGTGGCTGTTCTTCTACCCGGACCTCGGCATCGCCACGGTCAACGAGCTGGCAGCGCCGGTCAACACGCCGATCAATTTCAAAGTCACCGCGACCTCCGTCATGAATTCGTTTTACGTGCCGGCGCTGGCAGGGCAGATCTACGCCATGCCGGGCATGGAGACGAGGCTTCACGCCGTCATCAACAATCCCGGCGAATTTGAAGGTTTCTCGGCGAACTATAGCGGTCCCGGCTTCGCAGGGATGCGCTTCAAGTTCCATGGTGTGAGTCAGGCCGACTTCGACCAGTGGGTCCAGAAGGCGAAGAAGCAGGGTTTGGCACTCAGTACCGATGCCTATCTGAAGTTAGCCAAGCCGAGCGAACGCAATCCCGTCCAGTACTACGCCTCATTCGACGATGCGCTCTACGGCAGGATTCTGAACATGTGTGCCACGCCCGGCAAGATGTGCCAAAGCGACATGATGATGATCGACCAGAAGGGCGGTGCAGGCAAGCAAAGCGAACAGAATCGCGAACGCCTGATGCAGGACGCAGCGCCAATCGACCAGTTCGGCGCGCCGAATGCAGCGGACTATTTCGGTTACGACACCTCGGTCCATCGCGAGACTGCGCTGAAGTCTGCGGCGAACGGCAATTCGATGCAGGGGATGGACATGCCCGGCACGGGTATGTCCGGGAAGAAGTTCTCGCAGCTGCGCGAGGGTAACTGACACCTGGCATCAAAACGATAGTAACGAACGGGCAGAACGATGTTTTCCAATTCCGATCTCCAAAAGTTCATATTCGGTCGGCTGACGCTCGACTCGATGCCCTATCACGAGCCGATTTTGGTCGCGACGTTCATAGGTGTGGTTTTGGGCGGCTTAGCTCTGCTTGGGGTCATCACCTATTTCAAGTCCTGGGGTTACCTCTGGAACGAATGGTTCACGAGTGTTGATCACAAGAAGATCGGCATCATGTACGTCGTCTTAGCGATCGTTATGCTCATCCGGGGGTTTTCTGACGCGCTGATGATGCGCACGCAGCAGGCGCTTGCGTTCAACGGCTCCGATGGCTTCCTGCCGCCGCACCATTACGATCAGGTGTTCACTGCCCACGGCGTCATCATGATCTTCTTTATGGCGATGCCCTTTATTACAGGGCTCATGAACCTCGTTGTTCCTCTTCAGATCGGCGCGCGCGATGTGTCCTTCCCCTTCCTAAACAATCTCTCGTTCTGGATGACCACCGCAGGAGTTATCGTTATCATGATGTCGTTGTTCATCGGCGAATTCGCGCGTACTGGCTGGCTGGCCTATCCACCTCTGTCGGAATCCCAATACAGCCCCGGCGTTGGCGTCGATTATTATATTTGGGGCCTGCAGATCGCAGGTATCGGCACAACGCTTTCGGGCATCAATCTGGTTGCCACGATCATCAAGATGCGCGCGCCCGGCATGACAATGATGAAGATGCCAATCTTCACCTGGACCTCGCTCTGCACCAACATCCTGATCGTCGCCAGTTTCCCGATCCTGACCGCAACGCTCGTTCTCCTGACGCTCGATCGCTATGTCGGCACGAACTTCTTCACGAACAATCTCGGCGGCAATCCGATGATGTACGTCAACCTCATCTGGATCTGGGGTCACCCGGAAGTCTACATTCTCGTGCTTCCTGCCTTCGGAATTTTCTCGGAGGTCGTGGCGACCTTCAGTTGCAAGCGTCTTTTTGGTTACGCCTCGATGGTCTACGCCACTTGCGTGATCATGATCCTCTCCTACCTTGTCTGGCTGCATCACTTCTTCACCATGGGTTCGGGCGCGAGCGTCAACTCCTTCTTCGGTATCACCACGATGATCATCTCCATCCCGACAGGGGCGAAGATCTTCAACTGGCTTTTCACGATGTATCGTGGTCGTATCCGCTATGAGCCGCCGATGCTTTGGACCGTTGGCTTCATGGCAACCTTTGTAATCGGCGGCATGACGGGCGTGATGCTCGCCGTTCCTCCGGCAGATTTCGTGCTCCACAACTCGCTCTTCCTGGTCGCGCACTTCCATAACGTCATCATCGGCGGCGTGGTGTTCGGCCTTATGGCCGGTCTGAATTATTGGTTCCCTAAAGCGTTTGGCTTCAAACTCGATCCGTTCTGGGGGAAGGTTTCCTTCTGGTTCTGGCTAATCGGCTTCTGGTTCGCCTTCATGCCTCTCTACGTTCTCGGCCTGATGGGCGTAACCCGACGACTGAGCCAGTTCGACGATCCGTCCTTGCAGATCTGGTTCATTGTTGCTGCGTTTGGCGCAGGCCTCATCGCGATAGGAATTGCCAGCCTCATCATCCAGTTGATTGTAAGCTTCGTCAGACGCGATGAGCTGCGCGATTGGACTGGCGATCCCTGGAACGGCCGCACGATGGAATGGGCGACGTCTTCGCCGCCACCGGAATACAACTTCGCCATGACGCCTGTTGTCTACGATCACGATTCCTGGTGGGACATGAAGAAGCGCGGCTATGTACGCCCGACCGTCGGCTTCATTCCGATCCACATGCCGAAAGGCACCGGCACAGGTGTCGTCCTCGGTGCGTTTAGCGTGACACTGGCCTTTGGGATGATTTGGTACATGTGGTGGCTCGCGGTCGTGTCGTTCATCGCAATAATCGCGGTCTCGATCGGTCACACCTTCAATTACCAACGGGACTTTTACAAGCCGGTTTGCGAAGTTGAGGAAATCGAAGACAGGCGCACTCGGATCCTCGCGGGTATGAGGTGAGGGCATGAATAAAGCGCCGCTCGACATAGTTCCCGCTCCCGTTTTCTACCTGACGGAGGAACATCATCCCGAAGGCAGCACGATGCTCGGCTTCTGGCTCTACATCATGAGTGACTGCCTGATCTTCGCAGTGCTCTTTGCCACCTATGCCGTACTCGGCCACAATTATGCGGCAGGTCCTTCCCCGAAGGACCTGTTCGAACTGCCCGTCGTGGCGCTCAACACCTCCATGCTGCTTTTCTCTTCGATCACCTATGGCTTCGCGATGCTGGCGATGCAGAAGAACAACCAGAGGGGAACGCTACTCTGGCTTGCCGCTACGGGCCTGTTCGGAGCGGTCTTCATCCATCTCGAACTCAACGAGTTCTATCACCTGATCGTCGAGGGTGCCGGCCCGCAGCGCAGCGCCTTCCTCTCGTCTTTCTTTACCCTGGTCGGCACGCACGGACTGCATGTGACGGTCGGTATCGTCTGGCTGATCACGCTGATGATCCAAGTCGCCAAGAAGGGCTTGATACCGGAAAACCAGTGCCGCCTGATGTGCCTATCGATGTTCTGGCACTTCCTCGACGTCGTCTGGATCGGCGTCTTCTCCATCGTCTATCTCCTGGGAGTTCTCGGATGACGTTCAACGCACAAAGCCCAGGCAGGCACTATGGCGGCCACGAGGCCAGCCAGGGTTCGTTCAAGAGCTATATGACGGGCTTCGTGTTGTCGGTCATCCTGACGGCCATTCCCTTCTGGCTTGTCATGGCCGCGGCGTTTTCGGATCCGGTCGTGACTGCTTTGGTCATTGTGATTTTTGGAGCGATCCAGATCATCGTGCACATGGTCTACTTCCTGCACCTGGACACTAAGTCAGAAGGCGGTTGGAACATGATGGCGCTGATGTTCACGCTTTTTCTCATAGCCGTAGCGCTCAGCGGCTCGCTCTGGGTGATGTATCACTTGAACATCAACATGGTGCCCATGTCGCCAGAGATGACGAGGTCGCTTCCCTAAAGCGTCCCCAGTCTTTCGCATAGACGTTTGGAGAGGACTCTATCCGGCCTTCCTCACGCACGCCGAACATCAGCCTTGAGCAGTGAACGACGCCTTTCTTCCATGGCAGGGATCCATTGTCTCAGTGAAACTGTGACCAAAGGGCGTGCACACGCTCGTGCGTGATCGCGGGGGCCGCATTCGACAATATCGAAAGTGCCTCTGCTGCCGGCAGCATGGAATTCAGCTTTCCAGACTGCATGTGGTCCAGAACGAAGAACTCAATGCTCTTGATGCCCATGATACCGAAAATCGCTCTGAGGTAATTTCGCAGGAACTCGGGGTGCTCGCCGTCTCTGAAGCTACCGCCCGACGAGATGACAGCAAAAACAGGGCGGTCTTTTAGGAGGCCGACGGTTTTGTCGTCCGAATAGCGATAGGTTCGATGAGACCGCACAACATGGTCAACCCATGCCTTGAGGACTGAAGGTACCGACAAATTGTGCATTGGCGTCGCGAGGACGATCGCATTGCTCTCTTCGAGTTCTTCAATCAACTCGTCGGAAAGGCGGAAAGTACCGTGCTCGAAGTCCCCGGCACCAAGTTCCTTCGGACCTAGGGAAAACTCGCAGTCGATGTGGGGCATGGTTCGCGAATTCAAGCACCGCACGGTCACCTGCGACGACGGCTCGCAGGCTACCAACTTTTCAACGATGTGTCTTGAAAAGCCGGCACTTTGGGAGGCATGTCCCTTGGGGCTGCAGATGAGGTGTAGAATATTCATGCTATTGCTCGCAGTCGCGTTTGATCGATTGGGGTTGGCATCAAAGCCGGCCCGCTTTCAATCTGACGGAACCAAGCTATTGGACTATCGGTCGGCGAGGGACGAGCTTCGATTCAAGGCGATCACGTCGAAAGCTTCTGCCAAGTTTCTGTCACTTTCACCTACACGAAGAGTAATTGGGCGGATATTAAACGGGTCGGAGCTGGCCTGGATACTATACATCGGTTTAAGTAGGTCGGGCGGATTCAACGGACGAACCGTACGCGCCTTTCGAAGGCTCGGGGCTTTGGGGCATCTATGAAGTCGATCAGGTCCCTGGAGTTCAAGGGTGTTGAGTTCCACGTCGTTTTCACCCAGATATTCATTTCGCGCCGATCATCAAAGCGGTCGAGAATCTTCGTGGCACTTTGCCTTATTAATATCGCCGTTGGTCGCTTTCCATGGAAAAATGGGTCGAAAGGATGTGGAACTTAACGGCGCTGACCTGCGTCGAAGACCTTCGGTGCTCTGGTCGATGAAACCAGTCGGCGTAAATAGGAGAAATACCTACGCACGTGCCTTGTGTGCGTCTCAAACGCACACTCGACGGCTTCTGTCTGGATGTGGACGGCCAGAACCTCCTCCGGGTCGGGCACAAAGTTGCCCCAGGCAATCTTCGCCGTATGGAAAGCGAAAATAAGATTGATGTTGCCTTCGATGGATTCGACGGACTGTAGCATCAGCTTTCGGGGATCAAGAACCACCCCGGTTTCTTCACGGACCTCGCGCACTCCTGCCTCTTGCCAAGTCTCGTTCCTGCCTTGGAAACCGCCCGGTAGCGCGAGCTTGCCGTATCCATCGGGCAGGGCACGGCGGATCATCAAGAGGCCGTCATTGACTTCGGCCATGACGACGACGACCGTTCCGGGGTTGTCGTGGGCCCTGCGAAGTTCGAGTATCGTTGCCTCGACATCTTCGCGCAGGCTGCGAAAGGCGTCCGCCTGCTTGTTCCAGCTATCGAGCATGTTGCCATCTCGTATTGCTTTTTCCAACCGGGCGACAGTGGCCTCGTGGTCCATCGCGTTTTCTTCCTAGCCCTCATTTCGATTCGCCGTATATATCGCTACAAAACCAATACCGCTCTTAAATTTGGTAGACCACACCGACTTTCGGTCTTGCCACGGTCGCGCTTACCGACAACCGTGGCGCGCGGATCAGCGAATTCCCGATGAACTTGCAGGTGGCGCGGGCCGCTCGTGAGGCCGGCGATCATCGCTTCGATCGGCGCCCCCGACATGATCCGTGAGGGCCTCTGCGACATTCTAGCCTCGGACTATTACTATCCTGCGATGCTGCTCGGCCTGGCAAGGCTCAAGAGCGATGGCATCGCACCGCTCCATGCGCTTTGGCCGCTCGTCTCCGACAATCCGGCTCGCGCTTTGGGCTCTCCGATCGCGGCGTGATAGAGGTCGGCAAGCGGGCGGACCTCGTGTTGGTCGAATGGCCGGAAGGCGCGGCACCCGTGGTGCATCGCAGCCGGGTCGCCGGCCGGGAAGCGTATGGCTCGGCTCCTGCCGGCTGCTGAAGCAGGGGCGTGCGAGAGGCAGCTTCCCCAATTTGCGGGAGACGCCTACGCTCTTTCGCGCTATGAAACCCGATCACAGGTTCCGCTGCGTTCGACACTGAGGTCCTTTAAATGGCTCTGAAAATCCTTTTCGTTGGCGGTACCGGCCAGATTTCATATCCATGCGTCGATCGCGCCGTTGCTCAGGGCCACCATGTCAGGGTCTATAACCGCGGTTTGAGTGGCTACTCGCTGCCTGTGGGCGTGACCTCGATCGTTGGCGAACTCGCCTCGCCCGCCTATGCCGATCTCGCCAAGGCCAATTATGACGTTGTGTGCCAGTTCATTGCCTTTACGCCCGATCAGGTCGCACGCGACATTGAGGTTTTTGCGGGGCACTGCGGCCAGTACATCTTCATCTCTTCGGCCTCGGTTTATGAAAAGCCGCCTCGCCACTATTTGATTACCGAGCAGACACCGGCGATCAACCCCTACTGGCCCTATAGCCAAGCCAAGATTGCCTGCGAGGCGCTGCTCAAGAATGCCCAGAATCTGGCCTGGACCATCGTCCGCCCCAGCCACACCGTTCGCACGGGCCTGCCCATCATGGTTGGTGCCAGCGACGTTATGGCGAGACGCATGCTGGATGGCGAGCCCATCATCGTGGCGGGCGACGGCCACACGCCCTGGACGCTGACCCGCTCGGTTGATTTCGCGGTGCCCTTTGTTGGACTTTTCGGCAAGCCGGCGGCGCTGAACGAGATTTTCCATATCACCTCCGATCGTGCTCACATCTGGGACGATATTCAAAAGGCAATCGCCAGATTGCTGGGTGTCGAGGCCAAGATCGTCCACGTACCGACGGACACCTTGGTCAAATACAATCCGGAATGGGTAGGCCCTCTGCTGGGCGACAAGGCCTGGACGGCAATCTTCGACAATTCAAAGGTCAAAAGCGTCGCAGGCGAATTCACCTGCGCCGAGAGCCTTGATGAAATTCTGGCGGAGCCGGTCAAGCACCTCAAGCAGCGCCTGGCCAAGAGCCGTCCGCCAAAGGCCGATCTTGATGCTTTGGTCGACCGGATTTGCGCGGCGCAAAGCGCTCTCGGGTAGTCAGGTCGATTGATGTGCTTAACGCGTCCTGGGTCATCGTGCCGCGCTGATATTTAACGACTTGGCGGAAGAGACCCCGAGCTCTCGCGGTGGTCGGCGGTTTTAGCTTGCTGAAGCATCGGCCCGACTTGCCATCGCCACATTCCTCGCTCTTGCAGCTGGCTCGCCCCTGATGGGCAATTGCAAGCCTCACCGAGAGGTAACCCGTTATAGGAATACCCATGGGAGCGCAGTGTGGGAAAAATCAACGGTGTGCTGAGGATGCAGTGATTGCGGTGCGTCAGCCGTCGATGGCCTTTATGTATCTTTCCACCGACCGTTCCACGACACGAGAGCCAGCCTCTTTGATCGTTCTGCCCGCGAATGCACCGTAAATCGCCTCAAATCGATATGGCCGGACCGCCTCCGATATGCCTCTCACAGTTTTAGTGTTGAGCGGAATGAGGTTCGGATAGCTCCGCATGAAACTTACATGCTGACGATCGAGGGTCACTTGCATCGTGTCGCCCACGAACAGAGCGCCCCGTCCATCTTCCAGCCAAGGACAGTGAAGCACCGAGCTGCCAGCGAAGTGGCCGGCGCAGCGGATCACCGTTGCCTGACCCAATTGCAGAGTTTCACCCTTCCACGGGTGAAGCGCCGGACCAAATCTCTGCGCCCACTCGCGGTCATCGGCGTGGAGATGGATCGGCACACCGCCACAGGCATTGCTCCACTCGACCATCGAGGAGTAGAAATGAGGGTGCGAAATCACGATTGCCGCAAGGCCGCCCATCGCAGCAATTCGGGCTGCACTTGTCTCGTCAACGAGGCTGACGCAATCCCAAAGCATGTTGCCATCCGGTCCTTCGATCAGGAAGGCACGCTGCCCAATCGCGAAATCCGGTGAGATCTGCAGGCTGTGTACGCCCTTTGCTTCCTCGATCCAGATCACGCTGTGCGTCCGGTTGATCGCGGCCATGTCCGTCCAGTCTTGCCCCGACTGTGGTACGAACTGGCGGTCGTCTTCGCAGACCGGGCAGGCTCGCGGCCGCTCCGAACTCTCGCTGAATTGTGTGCCGCAGGCGATGCAGATAAAACAAGTCATTCTCAACTCCTCAACAGCCTGGCTGCGGGTTTCCGATCTTGGAACAGATCATGCCGCGCCGTTCCTCACTTGCTCTGTTATTTCGCCCGCGTAGATTGAACCAAAGTGCCCAGGCAAGCTACGGCTCGCCTTGATAGTCGTCATCGAGAGAAGAAAGCGTTATGCCGAGCAGTCGAATGCCTTTCGCAGCGGGAAAGATCGGCGTTAGCAACAACTCCATGATATCCACGATTTCGGCGGCAATCGCCACCGGCGCCACTGCTGTCTTGCTCCGGGTAGTCTGCGTGAAATCTTCCCAATGCACCTTCAACGCAACAGTCGTGCCACGAATGCCGTTGGCTTCGCAATAGCGCCTGGATCAACCGCCCGCGTTCAGCGAGCGTCGGACACAACAAGCCGGCACCATCAAGGGATAGATCGTGATTGATTAATATATCGTACTGCGATATATTAATCATGTTGAATCAAGTGCCACAGGAGTGACTGATGAATAAAGTTACGTCGGGCGATCTCAAACTGAAATCTGATGAGCTGGAAAGGCGCCTCAGTGCGCTTCGCCTCGGACCGAGAGCCAAACATTTTCCCGAATTGTCGGACGCAAACTGCCATGTTGAAGATGACCGAATGAATGCCATTCATCACCGGCTTCGCAGAAAACTGGATCGTGCAAATGGTATGAGCTGGGAGTTGCTGAAGCTCGAATGGCGATACGACCTCGCGCTGCTCGCTTACGGTTTGGCGGTCTATGCCAGTCATCTCGACACGCGATTCAATGGGATCCAACCGGACGCGAACCAACTGGTTTGAATGCGCGGATGCCACGCTCCACGAGAGAGACAATGCGAAAGAGCCGACACGGCCCGAGAGCCGGAGGCTGTTTCGGCGCCTTGGTTTTTTCTACCCCTTAAGCCGAGCTCCGTGAGCGTTTCAGCATCTGCCGCACCGATCTCTCCCAGATTCTTTTTGCGCCGCCATCCATCACGAACCTGGGATGAAACGTTGAAACGCTGGCTTGCGGTCTGGTTCATTGTTTTGATAGCCGGGCTCTGGATAATACAGACAGGCTTCCGATTTCCCCCGGGACCCTCGTCCGATGAAATTGCAGCGCTTTTGCATCTCCAGATACAGAGATCTTCCTGCCAGGCAGCGACCGAGACACGCGGATATTGGTGCAGCTATGCGTCAAGCGTTGGCTCACATAATTTCACAGGAAGAAGGAGGTTTTTAAAGGTAGATGGAAGATGGCGAACCGTCGAATAGATTGTGCCTAGTGTCGTCTGGCAGAAGTTTATAGGGTCTTGCTCATATGTGGCCCGGTTTCGTCGTTGGGAAGGACGAGGATCAGCTTGACGATGTCGTCATCCCTCTGCTGCGATGATGCCGATCTCTGCCATGTGTGCACGTAAGCCGTCGCCTTCGCGACGATCCGCGCTTCGCCTCATTGGGCCACTCGGGTCGCCCTGAAGCCCGTGAACACCGGCGCGTCGGCTTCAATCGTCCTTTACTTCGATCCCCGAAAGGTGGCGTTTGAACATCGCTTACGTTTTTCGCGAGGGTGATGCGTTTTGACGAAACTTTGTGCGACGACGTGCGTTATCTGACTTCAGCCAAACTAAGGCTTTCCCATGTACGCCGTGTGGTTTTGCAAGCCAGTATCTGTCGGCACCAACGTCGCCGGCGACATCCGAAACCGCACCAGTGCTAGGCACGCTTTTGACTTGCTCACCGAACAGCGGAGTAGCGGCGGAACCAACAAGTATAGACCAGCGCTGCGGGCATGGCAGCATGCCTTGAACGTCAACCTTCCCGCCGACATTGTCAGAGAAGTTCTTATCAAAGCGGCGGGAAGCGGACATGTTGGTCGGCTGATTTGCGCGTGGACAAGAGACAACGCCGCATCGAGGTCGAT
>NZ_JBFRFF010000072.1:0-15410 GCF_052114685.1 Rhizobium sp. 2YAF20
ATTCATCAACACGCATTCTGCAGCCATCAACACGCATTCTGCAGCGGAAATCGCCGAAAAGATGCCGAAGGATTTCTACGTCGGGGACAAGGAGGCTTATGTCAAAGCGCTTAACGACGGCAAGGCCATGTTCACAGCCGACGGCGTGATGCCGGAAGACGGCCCGAAGACGGTTCTTGCCGTGCTTTCGCAGGGCAACAAGAACATTGAAGGCAAGCCGATCGATCTGTCGAAGACCTTCACGTCGGAATTCGTCAAGAACGTAAAGTAGGCGTTCTTCACCCCGCAGTGCTTGGATGGCGGACCTAGCGGTCCGCCATCTGCGTATTTATGACCTCGATACCGTTTCGGCCGGATGGTCCTTCAGGCCTTCACGGGTGCATTCATCGCCCAGAGGATGCCGGAGGGATCGCGCAGCTGGCCCCAGCGGTCGCCCCAGAACATGAGCTGGACAGGCACGACGACCTCAGCGCCAGCATCGACCGCGCGCTTCCACCAGGCATCGATGTCGTCGACGATCAGCTGCAGCGAATAGCCGCTTGGTTTTTCCAGCGGATGACCATGTTCGGGAAAGGCATCGCCCAACATGACGGAGCTGCCGTTGATGTGAAGATGAATATGCATCGTGCGGCCGAGCTCGTCGACCGGATAGCGGAATACCTCGGTCGCGCCGAAAGCGCGCTCATAAAATGCCGCAGCCTTCGAGGCCCCGTCGACGCTCATATAGGTCACCACGCCGCCAAGGACCTGTGGTCTCGTCTGGGTTTCGCCGCTTGTCGGTTCTGCTGTCATGTCGTCCTCCGTTGACGTCTCGTTGCCCGGATTGGGCTTTCCTCAGGACGTAGGACATCGCCCGTATCCGACATTGACGGCAGTTTTTTTTCGCAAGGTCGGTTCGTCGCTGAACGGAGTGCATTTGCGGTATCATCGTGATTGGACTTCAGGGCGCGTCGGAGTCACCTTTGGCCTGGGAGAAAATCCCAAATGGATGCACCAGCTATCGTCTGAACAGGAGGACGACATGAAGCACCATGCACTTGAACAATTGGAGATCGTCGCCAAGGTCAACCACGACTATCCCCGCCTGCCGATGTCACGCCGGGAACGTCTTGAACGGTGGGCAGAACTGCTCGAACGCTATCCTCACCCGGCACTTTCAACGCTACGCGAAACAGAGTATCAACCAGCCGTTGAGCGCGCGGCCCTGCGCACTGATCACTCACCGATCTCCGTGGCGTTTGCCGATCCGGTTTTGCGAGCAGCCGGAATGGAAAATGACAGCTATGGCGAAGCGAGACGCTTTTTCGACCTGACGGACGGTCAGTTGCACCGGCTGGTTTGCTACTGCCACTATGGCGCAGCGGTCAGCGCGACAACGGCGGCCCATCATGTCCGCGCGCTGTTCACGAGGGAAAATCGAAGCCTCCTGGCCAGGTTGCGCGACTTTTTCGTGGGCTGAAGGATCTGTTTGTCAGGCCCACAATTGAACGGACCCCGGCTGCGACCCCGTAGCTGGGCCGGCGCTGTGAGCTATGCTCGATCGGCTTGCTGACCAGTCGCCGGATATTTTCCAGAAGGCAAGATTCCCGGGTAGCGACGCTATTCGTGAATTGAGTTCACAAGCGCTGCGACCGAGCGAGGGATTATCGTATCCGTCGCATTCCCCCATATTGCCTCTCAGTCATCCAATCCAGCGGTAGTCTGCCGCAGCAACTGGCTCGCCTATCGGTGTGCCACGAGGGTCTTGCCATGCCTTTAGCAATCTTTGCCTTGACGATCGCGGCTTATGCGATCGGAACCACGGAATTCGTCATCGTCGGCCTTTTGCCGACCGTTGCCTCCGATCTTCACATCACGCTTCCGCTTGCCGGCCTGATCGTCAGCGTCTACGCGCTCGGCGTCACTTTCGGCGCACCGATCCTGACGGCACTCACCGGCAAGATTGAACGCAAGCCGCTGCTCCTCGGCCTCATGGTGCTGTTCGTCGTCGGCAATGCGATCGCGGCCCTTTCTCCGAACTATGAATTGCTGCTTGTTGCCCGCGTGATCGTAGCCTTCGCCCATGGCGTGTTCTTTTCCGTCGGCTCGACGATCGCGGCTGATCTTGTTCCTGAAAATCGCCGCGCCTCGGCGATTGCCATGATGTTCATGGGCCTGACGGTCGCGATCGTTACCGGCGTTCCGATCGGCACGATCATCGGCCAGACTTTCGGCTGGCGCGCCACCTTCTGGGCGGTCGCTGCTCTCGGCGTCATCGCATTTTTCGCCATCGCCACGCTGTTGCCGAACACGATCCGAAAGGCTGCACCTGCAAGTCTTCTCGATCAGCTGCGCGTCCTTGGCTCAGGCCGCCTGCTGCTCGTCTTTGCGATGACTGCGCTCGGCTATGGCGGCACCTTCGTCGCCTTCACTTTCCTGGCGCCGATCCTGCAAGACATCACCGGTTTCTCTGAAGGCAGCGTCAGCCTGATCCTGATGCTCTACGGGATCGCCATTGCGGCCGGCAATATTGCCGGGGGCCGGATCGCCAACCATAATCCGGTCAGGGCGCTGATCGGCCTCTTCTTTCTTCAGGCGATCGTGCTGGTCGCCTTTTCCTTCACGGCTTTCTCGCCGGTCCTCACTCTCGTCACACTTGCAGCTCTCGGCTTCCTGTCTTTTGCAAACGTGCCGGGTCTCCAGCTCTATGTTGTGCAGATGGCAAAGGAGCACCGCCCAGGCGCCGTCGATGTCGCCTCGGCGCTCAACATCGCCGCGTTCAATCTTGGCATTGCCCTTGGCGCATGGCTCGGCGGTTTGGTCGTCGAATCTCCGATGGGTCTGCCGGCAACCCCTTGGATTGGGGGTATCCTTGTCGCAGGCGCCCTCTTGCTGACTGTCTGGAGCGGCGCGCTCGATCGCAAGGCAGCACCAGCTGTGCGCGCGGCGGCCTGATCTCGCGCTCGGCCCATCTTGAGGGTCGAGCGGCCCAAGGATGTGAAATAAGCCCGCCGCTGTGACGGGCCTATGTCCTTACTGAGCCGGTGCCGGCGCCGGTGCCAGGGCAGGTTTTGCCGGTTCGGGCGCTGTGGCTGGCTGTGTGGCGGGCGCTGTCGATGTTACCGGTGGCTGTGTCGTGGACGTTTCACCCGCCGGTGCTGTTACCGGTTGTGAGCTTGTCCGCGGCCAGAGAGACCAGGCCAGCGCCAGGATGACAACGACAGCTGCGACGCTTGCCCACATTGCCCAACCCGGTCGATCACGCAACGGCGTCGTTCGCAAATCAGGATTTGGTCGATTGAAATCGTTGGTCATTGGTATTCCTCCTATGAGGCATCAACCATGGTTCAATCAAAAGGTTCCGCACCACCGTCTGGAGGCTGGTCCGTCGCAAACGTCGATTGCACAGAAAACGCAGATCGCCAAAACTTTCGATGGCGAGCGTTTCGAACAGAAATTTACGACATCGTACAAATCCCGCAGCCCATGGTGACCGCGGTTTTTGCAATCTAGACAACGTCGTTTCCGCCGACCCAGACTGACCTGAGGTTCGCCTGTGATGCGCAATAGATGATCTTTTGAAGGACCCGATCGCCGTGATCAAGTTCGTCCCAAAGGCGGATCGTGCCGTTGTTGGCGTTGGTATCGATCACGATCGCGTCGAACTGAAAGCCCGGCGCAAATTGGCCTATCGGCAGATCAAGCGCCACGCCGCCGCCGGCGGTGGCGATGTAGAAGGCGTCTTTGAAATCGATCCGTGCGGGGTCTTTTGCGCCGCGGCTCTCCTGCGGAATTGTCGGATCGACACCGCTTTCGAGCATGCGTGAAACCTGTACCGCACCGCGACAGTTCTCAAGCATGGAAGCGCTGGGGCCGCCGGAAATGTCTGTTCCAAGCCCGACATGAAGGCCTTTTTCCAGCGCGGCGCGAAGCGGGAAAACGGCATTGGAAAAATAAGCATTCGAAAGCGGACAATGCGCAATGGCTGCTCCTCGCTCGCCAATTTTCTCCATATCATCCGCCGTCAGGAAATTGGCATGCGCAAGCACTGTTCGGCGCCCGAGCAATCCGAAACGATCGAGCATTTCTGTGTCGGTGGCACCATAGCGGGACAGGGCATAGCCATGGGCCCAGTCGCTTTCGGAGCAATGGGTTTGAACGTGGCAACCGCATTCCCTGGCAATCGCCCCAAGTCCCTCCAGCGTCGCGTCGGTGCAGGAGGGTATGAAGCGCGGGGTGACCACGGGAAGCACACGGGAATCATCATTGTCAGGATGGCTTCTCACATAGTCGATCAGCGCCCGCGTCCCCTCGAGCGCAGCTTCAGCCGAGGCGTCTCGATAGTCCTCAGGGCATTCGTCAACATTGTCCATCGCCACCTTGCCGATCAGCGCCCGCTGGCCTTTTTCCAGGCAGGTGTCCACCAGCACGCGTGTTGCCTCCTGGTGGATGGTGGCAAAGTAAAGCGCCGTTGTCGTGCCGTTCGCCAATAGGTCTTCGACAAGCAGGCCGTAGCTGCGCCGCGCGAAGGCGACGTCCTGATAGCGGGCTTCGAGCGGAAACGTGTGGGCCCGTAGCCAGACTTCGAGCGGCACATCCAGCGCGCTTCCAAGCTGTGGATATTGCGGCGCATGGACATGCAGATCGACGAAACCCGGCAGAAGATAGGAGCCTGCCGCAAGGGTTACCAGTTCGCCGGTCTCTTCACGCGCGTCCCGGATCGAGCGGTAGTTCGGCTCGCCGGGCCTGTGGATCGCCTCGATCCGGCCATCGTCGCCGATGGCGATCAGCGCATCCTCCAAGATGTCGATCGTGCCCCGCTGCGGTGAATGAAAGCCGGAGGCGCAGAGCGTCCTGTTGCGCAGATCCATTGGAATTCCCCGTCAGGCGGCCATCGCGGTGGTGCCGTAGGTTATGCCCTTTTCCTTCAGCCAACGGCGATAGGCAATCGAACTGGCATCGGCCCGCGTCGGGATTTCGGCACGTGGCTCCATCGGCAGCAATACCGGGCGCTGATTTTCGAGGATGATGCGATCCTGCAGAAAGATGAGCTGCTGGAAATTGACCAGCTCGGTCGTCGTCGACACGTCATCGATCAGGAACATGACGGGATGCGCGCGGCAGCGGTCCGGTTCCAGCGGCTGCACGAAAAGGCAGATCACGTCCCATCGGTTCGCCGAATTTGGACATGTCTTATAGAGCAGCGTCGCAAACGGCGTCATGACGCGATAGATGTAATCCGTCATGATGCCGCCGGTTGCCGAAAGGGCCGCCTGGGGCTGGAAGAACTGGCAGTTGGTCGCCCAGACTTCGTCCACGTCGCGGCGTATTTCTGCATTGTAGTGCATCACTTCCGTGTGCGGCTCGGCACCCAGAATATCGGTGTGAACGAAGGGAAAATGCGCCATGTCGAGGAAGTTTTCGACGATGCGCAGCCCCGAAGCATGCACGGCGACCGTACCGCAATTGACGATGCGCCGATCCTCTTCATCTGCCTCGGGCAGCGCGAAGAGACCGCCGGCCGGCTCGCCAAGCGTTGTCCAGACAAGACCGAAACGCCTGATGAGAGGCAGCGGCTGCTCGTAGCCTTCAGCGGTGATGATGATTGAGCTGTCCTTCCCGCGGGTTACCGCAAGAGCGGTGCCAAGCAGGCGGTTGGCGGATGTGCCGAAGGCAATCTCTGTTTCGGTATCGAGCGGATACCATTGATCGAGGGCGGCCTTGTCTGAACACCGGGTCATCAAACGCTTCCATTTCATCGTTCATGAATTCGATCCATCATAGTTTGATGGCTTATAGGCTGTCCGTCCACATCCAAATGACCGAGCTGTCAGCGGACGTCGCGGTAATAGGGTATGCCGAGCGCGGCCGGCGCCGCCATAATGCGGCGCATCCGCTGCCAGGCGAGTACCGGCACGATGATGAAGGCCATCGTTCCAAGATAGGGCAGCATGGAAAGGAAGGCAGGCGCGATCGGCCAGCCGCGGGCCTGGCCAACAAAGCCAAGCGCTGTGATGAAGCCGAAAAGCAGCCCCGAGAGGACTGCCGGGATCGGCCTGTAACCGGCAAAGATGACGAGTGCGACGGCAATCCAGCCGCGACCCGCCACCACGCCATCAGACCAGGAAGGCACGAAGGCGAGCGTCAGATAGGCGCCGGCCCCGGCCGCCAGCGCCGAGCCGGCGGTAACATAGGCAAAGCGGATGAGATTGACCGGTATTCCCGCTGCGTCCGCCGCGGCCGGGTTTTCGCCAACCGCGCGAAGGTTGAGGCCATGGCGGGTGCGAAACATCAGGTAGCTCAGTGCGACCGGCAGGATGATGTAGATCAGGTAGACGAGGATGTTCTGGGAAAAGAATGCCTTGCCAAAGATTGGAATGCCGCTGAGCAGGGGGATCTCGATCCCCGGAAATGTCGCCTTGGCCGGCATGCCGGAATAGGCCTTGCCGATTGTCGAGGCGATGCCATTGCCCATCAGCGTCAGGGCGAGGCCGCACAGCACCTGATTGGCCCTGAGGATCACGGTCGCCAAGGCAAACAGCATGCCGAACAGCGCGCCGACGGCCAGCGCGGCAAGGAAGCCTACCGTCGGGGAGGGGACGCTGGCAACCGTCGCGATCGCGGTCAGTGCTCCCATCGCCATCAGGCCTTCGACGCCGAGATTGACGACGCCGACGCGTTCGGCCAGCACCTCGCCGAGAGCCGCGAGCGCCAGAACGCCGCCCGCCTGGAAGGCTGTGGTGAAAAGGCCGGTCATAAGGTCCATGGTCGCTCTCCTTCAAGCCTTGTCGCGTGCGATGCGATAGTGGGCGAGCTCGTCGCCGATCGCGGTGAGGAAGAGGATGAGACCGGTGATGGCCAGCACGGCCGAGGTGGTCAGGCCCTGTGTCTGCAGGATGATCCCGGAGTTGAGAATGAACGCCATTAGTGCGGCGGAGAAGATGACGCCGATCGCGGAATTGCGCGCGAGAACCGCGACCATGATGCCGAGATACCCATAATTGTTGGAAATGCCGCCCTGCAGCCGGTGTACGGTGCCGGCAAGCTCCAGCATGCCGGCAAGGCCGGCAATCGCGCCCGACAGCAGCATCACCGTTACCAGGTGCCGGCGAGCCGGTATTCCCGCATAGTGGGCGGCCGAAGGATTGGAGCCGGCAAGCCGGACCTCATAGCCCCAGCGTGAAAATGCAAGCAGGCCGGCGACGGAGAGCGCCACAACAATGGCGACCGGCAGTCCCCAGTGGACCGTGCCCCAAAACTCCGGAATCTCGGCCGACAGGCGCGCTGTCGCCGAATTGGCGGTGCGGTCCCGCCATGGGCCGGTCGAGACGTAGTAGACGAGTAGGATGGCGACGAAGTTCAAAAGCAACGTGGTGATGAGCTCGTTGACATTGGCATAGGCTCTGGCCAGCGTCGGGATCAGGATCCAGACCGCGCCGCCGACAAGGCCTGCTGAAAACATCAGCGGCAGGATCACGACAGGCGGCCCATGCAGGAACAATCCAACGGCTGCAGCACCAAAGGCGCCGGCATAGAATTGACCCTCGGCTCCGATATTCCAGGCGCCGATCTGCTGGCCGACGGCCACGGACAGCCCAGTTAATATCAACGGGACCAGCAGGACGCCCAGGTCCTGAAGGCCAAAACTGGAGCCGAAGCTCGCGTCGATCACCTCAAGGCCGAGTTCGATCGGATTGGCACCGCTGACGGCAAGGATGATGCCGGCAAGAGCAAGGGCCAAAAGGATCGCTAGGATACGCGCGGTAAGAGCGATGCTCGCCGATGCGGAGGGCAAGCGCTGGAGGCGCCAAGTCGTTGCCATGTCAGGCGACCTCGCGGGCTTGCGTTCGTCCGCCCATCAGCAGGCCGATCTGGTCGATATCGACCTTGTCGTTGTCGATGACACCCATGATCCTGCCCTCATAGAGCACGGCGATACGGTCGGAAAGGTTGAGAAGCTCGTCGAGCTCCTCGGAGATCAGAATGATCCCGGCACCCGCATCCCGCAGCTCGACGATATAGCGTAGCATCGTATTGATCGCGCCGACATCGAGCCCGCGGCTCGGATAGGCTGCGATGAGCACCTTATGGGCAATGCGCATTTCCCGCCTGGCAACGAGCCGCTGCTGGTTGCCGCCGGAAAGATTGCGGATCGGCATGCCGAAATCGGGGATGGCAACATCAGCGGCGGCAGCGATATCCTTGGCGAGCATCGCGGCCGCGGCCGGCCTGTAGGAACCGCTCGAGGAAACCGGCGGCTTCTTGTATTCGCGCAGCACCGCATTGATGGTGATGCTGAGAGCAGGCGCAAGCCCGCTATGCAGCCGGTCTTCGGGGATATGGCCAATGCCGCGCTCGGCAAAGGCAGCAGCATTGGCGCCGTCTACCGGCCTACCCTCTATGAGAATATGCCCGGCGGTGGGCGCCCGCATCCCCGACAGGACCTGGCTGAGCTCGCGCTGGCCGTTGCCCGCGACCCCGGCGATGCCGACAATTTCTCCGGCGTGGACGTCAAGCGAGATGCCATGCAGCGCCTCGTCGCCCGCGTCGTTTACCGCGGACACGTTGACCAGGCTGAGCACCGGCTGCTGCGAGACCCGTGCAGCACCGGCGGGCCGGTCTCGCATGTCCGCAAGCACGATGTCACGGCCGACCATTAGTTTGGCGAGCATGCGTGGATTGCAATCGACCGTGTTCTCAGTGGCGATTTTCCGTCCACCGCGCAGGATGCTGATGCGATCGGAGATTTCGAGCACCTCGTCGAGCTTGTGGCTGATGAAAATCACCGCATTGCCAACGGACACGAAATCGCGCAACGCTCTGAACAACTCGCGCGCTTCCGCCGGTGTCAGCACTGCGGTTGGTTCGTCCAGAATGAGAACGCGCGCCTGGCGGGCAAGCACCCTGAGGATTTCGACGCGTTGCTGTTCGCCGGTGGAGAGATCACTGATACGGGCCGCCGGCCGTGTTTGAAGATTGAATTTCGCCGCAAGTGCCACGGTGCGCGCTTCGAGCGCCTGGGCTGAGGCGCGGCGCGGCGTCTCCGACCAGCCGAGATGGATGTTTTCCGCAACGCTAAACGCCTGAACCAGCTTGAAATGCTGGTGCACCATGCCGATGCCCGCAGCGATCGACTGGACCGGTGTCGCGAAGGTCTTGGCGTAACCATCGATGATGATCCGGCCGGCGTCCGGCTGATAGATGCCGGTCAGGATGTTCATCAGCGTCGATTTGCCCGCGCCATTTTCTCCGAGCAGCGCATGAATTTCGCCGGGCAGCACATCGAGGTCGACATCCTCATTGGCGATGACACCCGGAAAATACTTTGCGATGCCCTTTAGCTGAACGAGAGGTGGCGTGCCAGGAGCGGCCGAAAAACGTGTCGAGTTTTCACTCATCGAAAGGACACCGAAATTGCAATGGCACCGGACCCGACCAAATGCCCCGGCCGGGTCCCTGTTTGGAGGCGGATGGCGATCAGGCGGTCAATCCGGTGACGCCTTCGACCGACCAATCCCAGTTGTAGAGTTCAAGGTCGGTCATTTTCTGCCCGGCGGCGATGCGGACCTTGCCCGTCGAATCCTTGATCTCGCCTGCGAAGGGAGACCAGCCGCCGATGATCTTGTCGCGTACAGCGTCGGCGGCGGCTGCGACATCAGCCGGTACTTTCTCACCCCATTTGTCGCGGTCGACACCGGAGCCCATGGCAAGCAACGTATCGCTCGGGGTCCAGGTGCCTGCCAGGCGCTTGCCCACCTGATCGACATAGTACTTGCCGAAATCGATAAGGACCGACGAAACGTAGGAATTCGGTCCATAGCGGCGGATATCAGTGTTCCACATCGCGGCCCAGACGCCGCGCTTTTCGGCGACCTGCAAATAGCCTGCTTCGTCCATGATACCGAAGAGGAAGTCGCAGCCATTGTCGATCAGCGCCGTTCCCGCCTGGGTTGCGGCCTGCGGGTCGAACCAGGAGTTGATGGCGATCGTCTGCAACGTCGCATTCGGGTTGACCGAGCGCGCACCCATCAGGAAGGCGTTGGTCGAGGCGAAGACGGATGCGACGGGGAATGAGGCAACATATCCAAGCTTGCCGGATTTGGAGAGATGGCCGGCAGCGACGCCGATGACATAGGTCGGATACCAATGCGCCAGGTAATACCAGCCGAGATTGTCCATATCGACGCGGCCGTCGCATTCGAGGAAGGCGACGTCGGTCGCCTGCTTGACGACCGCATGGAGGAAGTCGCCGTTCGAGGAGGTGTCGAAAATGATGTTGGCACCGCCACTGACGAACTGGCGATAGGTGCGCGTGGCATCAGCAGAATAGGGAATGTTCTCGACCTCGAGCACCTTCTTGAGCTTCGGATAAGCCGCCTTGACCGCAAGCAGTCCTTGGTGGTGCGCCCAGGTCCAGCCTTCATCCGAGATCGGACCGACGTGACCAAAGCCGACGACGGCATCTTCTTCCTTGATGGCCGGAAGCGGCGATGCGGCGAACGCCCGACGGACGAGGCCCGCCGGCAGCATCAGGGCGGCAGCGCCTGCCGCGCTCATATTCAGGAATCCGCGGCGGGAAAGCGTACGCAAGTCGATCATGGTGTCCCCTTCTTGTTTGACGCGAAGACTGCGCTTTTATTTCTGCGGCTCATTCAGCCTTCATCTGATCGACGCAACAATTATGCCAGTTAGTAAGCGGTCGCTGATCTTGCTCTACGGGCTGCGACGGTCGTTCAAATCTATAATATTCCGAAAGTCCCTTGAACTTTTCGCCGCGGAACGTCTAAAATGCACAAAAGTCGAGCATGCTTATTATTTATGCGAGATGCTTAATTTTAGTGCGCGAAGGGGGAGGGCGTCTATACGCCCAATGGAAATAGTCTGGCATGATGCAAGCGGCACTTTTTAGGTTCACAGGCCAGCTGGTTTGCGAGAGCTTCGCAGAATTTGCGCTGCATCGCGCCCGCAGGCTGGATCTTGAGATCAATATCGGCGCTTGCGACGCTTCCTCCGCGACACTTTCGGTCAAAGGGCAGGAGGACCTCGTCGATGCTTTCGAGATGGCCTGCAGCCTCGGCCCCTATGATTGCATCATCCTCGATATTGAGCGCAACGCGGCTGCGTCAGTGGGAGTGTCCTTATGAAACTGGAAGAAGGCTGGGTGCCGATCGTCTTGTCGTCCTCTCTCGAAGCGGCGACCTCGACGGGCGTTGTCGTCGATGGGCGCGAGCTCGTGGTGTGGCGGGACAATAGTGGCGAAGCCCACGTCTGGGAAGATCGCTGCCCCCATCGAGGGATGCGGCTGAGCTTCGGTTTCGTGCGCGGTGATCACATCGCCTGTCTCTATCATGGTTGGCAATATGACGGCGCTGGACAATGCCGCCACATTCCCGCCCATCCAAGCCTCGACGTGCCGTCAACCATCAAGGTGCCGACCTATCTTTCGCAGGAACGATACGGGGTCATCTGGGCGACGACGTCGGCGGATGCCCTCATGCCTGACGTGGCGTCCGCAGGCGAGATAACACCGGTTCGAAGCCTCTACGTTGATCGCCCGGCAAAGAGCGTTCGGGCCATGCTCGAGCAGGCCGGGCTTGAATGTCCTAGCGAAACCCTCGGCGTGCTGTCGCTGAACGCAGACCCGCTGCTGGTCGGCATTCAGACGATTTCCCCCGTGAAAACCGCTCTACACGTCGTCATTCTCGGCACGCCGGCGGTTTATGCGGGTGCAAGGCAGAAACACTATGCGACTTGGGCGGCAAACTTGCGCTTCAGTCTTGAACATGCGGCGGAGGTCGCCTGATGCCCGATGTTACGCTTTACAATTACGAGCTGGATGAAAACAGCTACCGGGTTCGCCTGCTGCTTTCCATGCTCGGCCTGACTTGGAAGACGGTTGCCGTCGACATGTTTCCCGGCCGGGAAGAGACGAAGCAGCCGATGCTCGCCCTCAATCCACGTGGCACGCTGCCGTTACTTGCCGAGGGGGACCTGACAATTTCCGGTCCGGAGGCGATCCTTTCCTACCTGGCAAAGGCGCATGACCCAGCGCGCGGTTGGCTGCCGCAGGAATGTGCCGCCTTCGGCCAGGTGGCAATGTGGCTGCATTTTTCGGCAACGGATCTGGCTCCGGCGATCGCTGCGCGGCTTAAGGCTCTCTTTGAGACCGGAGGTCATGAAACGCATCTTCGCGCTGGCGCCCGCAAAGCGTTCCGCATCATGGACGACCATATGACATTTCGTCATTTCGACGGGGCTGAATGGTTCGTCGGTCACGGGCCGACGCTTGCGGATCTGACACTGTTCCCGTCCTTCGCGCTCAGCCGCGATTACGGCATCGACCACGACGAGTTTCCGGCCTTGCGTCGCTGGATCCGCCGCTTTCGTGGATTGAGCGGCTTTCAAACCATGCCCGGTATTCCCGATTATCATTGATCAGGATGTGCTCCCACTGCAGTCCACGGGACGCCGCTGGTCAGTGGCAGACGTAAATCGTCTCGCGCCAGGGGCCGGCCATGCGCAAAAGCACGGCGGGCTTACAGCCGGTAACGATTCCAAATTGCAAGATTCGAATATAGTAAGCAAAGCATAATATATTTAAATATTTTCGCCGGCCGCGACCTGCAACGATTTAGGTGTGCAGCTATGCAATTGGCGAGGGCCTTAAGCGGAAAATCACTCAACGCAGGCGAGCGAGATTTTCTATCGCTTGAGGAGTTCCAGTTAATATTTCAATGACATCAGGCACTTGCGTGATAAATGCGCAACACGATTCACTCTCGTGCTGTCACAATTCGTGTTGGCACATTAAATGTTACAAATCTGTAATGAGCCATTTATAGGGTCGCCCAGGACAGAGGCATGGTGCTTCGCGTCCCCATCTTAAAGAAGCTAAGGGGCCATTATTATTGGTTTGCTTGGATTCAATCAGATATCGAACAGGAGTTACTATGACGATCAAGAGCCTTCTTCTCGGCTCCGCTGCTGCCCTGGCAGCAGTATCCGGCGCTCACGCGGCTGACGCTATCGTTGCTGCCGAGCCGGAACCGCTTGAATACGTCCGCATTTGCGACGCTTACGGCGCTGGCTACTTCTACATTCCCGGCACGGAAACCTGCCTGAAAGTCGGCGGCATGGTTCGTACCGAAGGCAAGTGGTACGACGCCTACAACCCAACCAGCCGCGTCGGCACGCTGTGGCACACCCGTGCTCAGCTTTCCATCGATACGGCTTCGGACACCGAATATGGTGCGTTGAAGACCAACACGGTCTATCGTTTCGATTGGCAGGAAGGCGCCGCCACGACATCGAAGCTTCTCTGGGCCAATATCAGCCTCGGCGGTTTCCTGGTCGGTAAGCAGGATTCGCAGTACAACCTTTTTGCTGGCTATGCCGGCAACGTCATCAACGACGACGTGATCTGGGACGGCCCGTATGAACTCAACCAGCTGACCTACAACTTCGACGCCGGCAACGGCTTCACGGCTGTTGCGTCGATCGAAGACAGCAACTCTGCTGCTGATGCTTCGAGCTATGGTGGTGCCTGGCAGACTGCCAAGGGCAATCACTACGCTCCGAACGGTGTCCTCGGCGTCGGCTACAAGGCTGGCGGTTGGTCCTTCAAGGTCGTCGGCGGCTATGACTCGATCGTCGAAGAAGGTGCTATCAAGGCTCGTATCGATGCCGACTTCGGCGCCTTCAAGGCCTTCCTGATGGGCGGCTGGAACACCGACGGCGACAAGCTGAACCAGTATGCCGGTTCGAACCTCAACCCGTCGGCTTGCCCGGTTGGTCGTGGCGATCTCTGCGGCTGGGGTGACTGGGCAGTTTGGGGTGGCGTAACGGTTCCGTTCAACGACAAGCTGACCGGCAACCTGCAGCTCGCCTACACCGACTCGAAGATCTTCGAAGCGACTGCAAACGTCCAGTTCAAGCCGGTCAAGGGCTTGGTCGTTACGCCGGAAGTTACCTACAGCAACTTCGATTCGGTCGGCGAAGATCAGGTTGCCGGTATCCTTCGCTTCCAGCGCAGCTTCTAATTTAGCCTGGACTCGTACCTCTGAGTTCTAATGGTGAGGCCCGGTATCCCAGCCGGGCCTTTTCCTTTGCGCTTGGGAGGTGAGATCGACAACGGGTGGTACCTGGCACGCGGCACTCGCGACATGACACGCAATCGTTCAGCAGCGTCGATGTGGCTTCTTCCACGCTGGACAGGGCAATCATTGGGAACGATTGGGCGCCCGCAAAGTCCGAAAGACACACACCGCAATATATTACGACTAACACCATACTTCTCATGGCCATTATCTCCCTGTTGGGGGAAGTATAATGCGCCGTTTTCAAACACTCGCAAAAGTGCATAGGGATTACCGGGTAATCATTTGCGCCTATATATCGCTATACTGTCGGCGTCGAGGGCCAACACATTGATCTTCTGGTCAGTCCCACCACTAGCGTCGCGAGCTGTCCGGGAGCATCCACCTTATGCTGGATGGCGGCGTTAATAGTCGCCGTCATCGGAGTAGCCGGTGTCGTCATAGACCCGTCTTTGCGGAGCCAAGGCGCCGCCGATCAAGGCGCCGGCCGCTACGCCGCCGATGATCTTGCCAATGTGGTTATGATGGTGATGGTCGTTCTGCTGATCGTAGTAGCGATCGTTGTGACTGTAGTCACGATGATGGTCATTGTGATGGCGATTGTCGTGGCGACGTTGCGGAATGGGATCGTCCTGGAGATTGTGCTTCCAGTCGTGCCCCTGATCCACCACCGGCACGACAAGTGCGCCTGCGGATGCGGTGGCCGGCCTTGCCGGCATTGCGTAGGCCGGGACTGTCCCTGACATGGCCGTGGCAATGGACAGCGCCACAATAACAAAATTTCTCATGGTTTCATTCTTTCCGTCGTTACGTTCAGAATAGAAACGCGCCAGCTTGAGTTTAGTGCCAATAATATCCAAATATGCCGTCAATTTGCCCGCGAAATGGGTGGTGTTTGGCGCGGTATGCTCTGTTGAATGGAAACAAATCGGATTGTCTATCCAAGATTTACTGGCGCTATTTTATTATCTCTGCGGTGGATGGACGCGTTGTTCGTCCGAGGATGCCTTTTCGGCCTCCAGGCCATAAAGTGTAAAGCGCAATATCAGGAGAAAGGCCCCGCAGCTGTGGCTGCGAGGCCCTTCAAGTCGGCGTGGCCGGGAGAGAATGACCCCGCCGCTCGATATCGTCAGTCCTTCCTTGCCCATTCGGGCAGCCATTGGCGATGGGCTCGAAGCAGGTCGTCGGTCAGCGACCAGATCTGGTCGAGGTCGAGTTCGGCGGCCGTGTGCGGGTCCATCATCGCCGCGTGGTAGATATGCTCCGGGTTTTCGCTCATCAGGGCTGCGACGGTCAGTTCCTGGACGTTGATGTTGGTGCGGATCAACGCCGTCA
>NZ_JBFRFF010000073.1:0-15050 GCF_052114685.1 Rhizobium sp. 2YAF20
GCAATGCCGTTCCCGCGAGAGGCGAGCAATGCCGTTCCCGCGAGAGGCGATATCACGGTGGTCCGCTTTGCCGAAGTGATAAGCCTCAAGGTCCTTCCGATTAATTCCGAATACCTTAGGCAATACAAATATCCACTCAAGCATTTTGCCTTTAATGAGATATTTGGTGCCGATGAAACCAAGTATTGGGAAGTCGTCGAGGCGCGGCTTTGGGCTATATCATTCAATGACCTTATTGTTGAAGTGATGTTCATGGGCTCTGTCACAGTCGACGGTGCGGAAACAGCAGGCAGGACCGTCGATGCTTTGATTCGCGCGGTGCGATAACACCGACCGCACGTCATCGAGTCGTTATCAATGACTGCATTGGGGTCGTCGGACTTGGATTGGTTCAACAACAGCTGCCACACTTGGTGTCCGAAATTGCTCCGCAAATAGAAAGCTTTGACGTGCGAACTGGACGCGGCGGCCTCAGACGGCGATTAGTCCCAATCTCGTTGGGAATGGCCGCAATATTTGCGGCTTTTGTGACGACCAAAGTAAGCCTCAATTATAGCGGGTTTTGCACCGAGGGACTGGTTGTCTGGAAATGGCGTCGTGCCGAAGCCCACGAACTCCTGGCCGTCCTACAAGAAAGGGGATCGGTCAACGCAGGTGTCCGCGCAGAATACTCGCTGCCTAATGTATGGGCCGCGCCGGGCGATCACTACCAGCCGTCCTCTTTCCTAGACAAGATCAGAGGTCGCGCTGCAACTCTGGTTGAGTATCATTTGCCTTGGCTTGACGGCGGTCATAACCTCATTACAGGCGGCTACTTCTATGCACCTAACTGCATTCGAGGTTGGCGGCCTCCGGATTAGCCAGTCATTGCAAATGCAATTCGATGCCCCACAAATGATCGCAACGGACCACCGGCAGGAGACGGAGGTCACCAAGTGAGGTCGCGGAAAATCTTGACCGCGTCGGTGACCATCTCGGCATTGGTGTCCGCAATGCCCCCCTGTGGTCGTAGACATCCGTCCTCAAGCCCAACACGTGTGGACCAACGCATTTGACGAGCACGTCTAACGAAATGCCAGATAGTAGCGTCGAAACCATGCAACAGGATTGGTGCTGTCACCCCTGCAGCGGAGAGGATTTGAACGATTCCATCAGCAACTCCGTCTGCCTCGACTAATCTTTGTTCCTCGATCTCAAGCAGGACCCGGAAGACTCGATGGCGATCCGGTAACGCAACAATTCGTTTGGCGTCTGCAATCGACGCAAGACCAGCCTCAACGCCCACCCCAATGCCACCGAGCAAAGCCATGACTGCGGGGGCATCCGGCTCGGAAAGATTGACTGAAGCGTAATCGGGCAACAGCTTCCACGCAGAAATACAGTTGCGCGTGAGACCCTCGTCGGCTTCAATCCAAGCACCTGTCGAAACACCAACCAGCGTTCCTGGACAGGCGCGGCGAATAGCGACCATCAGTTCGTCTACCGCCGACAAGCTTTCGCGCCCGTCCAAATTGCGAGGGTGGATATGAAGCTCGGCCGCCCCTGCTTCAATGCAGGCGATGCTGTCGTAGACCATCGCCTCTGTCGTCAGCGGCAAAGATGGATGATAGCCGCTGGGGCGGGCACCATTGATGCATGCCTGAACGATCATTCCGACCTCCCAAGGTTTCTCAGCGGCAAAACATTGGCGCAGCGTGCGCCCGATTTGGGGCCGAAGCGAGAGTCCCGTAGTCTTCCGCGCCCGTTGTGTCTCGGTGAACGATCATTTGCCCGAACTGGAGGGCAGGGAACGAGACTGGGTATCCTTCTGGCCATGAAAGTTCGTGTACAGATATGCTGAAATCCGTCACCCTGATACATTGTTCGCAACGTCGACGCTGGAGTTGTCAGAGATGATCGAGGAAACGATCAATCGCCGTTTGGCCGCTATCCTTGTCGCCGACGTTGTTGGCTATTCGCGTATGATGGCGGCAAACGAAACCTCCACGTTTGAAGCATTCCGGCAGAGACGGAAGACAATCCTGGAGCCGGTTATAGAGTCGCACTCCGGTCGCATAGTCAAATTCATGGGTGACGGTGTTCTGGTGGAATTCGCAAGCGCCCTAAGTGCAGCTGAATGTGCTATCGAGCTTCAGCGAAAGATGTCCGAAGCGAACTCCGTCGAGGTCGACGCGCCGGACATCGTGCTTCGAATTGGCATCAACCTTGGCGATGTCATTGGCGACGAATCAGACATTTTCGGGGAGGGTGTGAACATTGCCGCTCGGCTTGAAGGGCTATCAGAACCTGGCGGCTTTTGCATCTCGGAAAAGGTTCACGCGGAGGTACAGGGCAAGCTTTCAATAGCGATCAGGGACTTGGGGCTTGCTCAGCTCAAGAACATTGCAGCACCGATCAGAGTTTTCGGCATGGATACCGCGACGCCGTTTTCAAGCATCGCCCCGGCTCCCAAGCGAGAATTTACGACGATAGCGGTCCTGCCGTTCGCGAACATGTCTGGCAACCCGGATGAAGAATATTTCACCGACGGCATTACTGAAGACATCATCACAGAGCTGGGACGCTTCAGGAACCTGTCGGTCGTCGCCCGAAACACGATGGCAACCTTCAAAGGCAAATCCTTTATCGTCACTGACATCGCTGAGCAACTAGGTGCTGATTTCGTTCTCGAAGGGAGCGTCCGGCTCGCTGGCACCCGGATGCGGGCGACTGCGCAGCTCATCGATGCGCAGAGCGGCGCACATGTTTTCGCGGAGAAATTTGATCGGGAGCTATCAGACGTATTTGCCGTCCAAGATGAGATCGTCGAGGCTATCATCGGACGGATGTTCTTCACATTGCAGGACGCTGCTGGAGCCCTCCGCCAAAAGAGCCCTACGACCAATGTATCTGCCTACACGCTTTGGCTCAGGGCTGGAGCCGCCTGGCGCAATGGCGACGAGCCGTTGGCGCGTAAGCATATGAATGAAGCGGTAAAGATCGATCCGCATTATGCGCCAGCGCTGGCTTCGCTCAGCCTTCTGTACGCCTACTGGAGGTTTAGCGAACCCAACCTAGCTACCGACGAAGAGCGAGATTTGAAATCGAAACAGTTTGCCGCAATGGCAATCTCTGCCGACAAAAGTGATCCGTTCGTTCTCACAAGCGTTGCTGCCTGCTTCTCGCTTGGTGGAAATATCAGTGATGCGCTGCGCTATTCCGAAATGGCTATGGCAATGAGCCCGAGGGACTCGAACGTGCTCGTCGCCCGGGGCATGATCGTCGCATATGCGGGCCACCACGAAGAAGGGCTCGCCCTGGTTGAGCGCGGCTGTCAGTTCGAGCCTGTGTTGCCGCCTGCGTTCGTTTCCAGCCTCGGAGACTGCTACTACCTGGCTAGAAGGTTTGAAGACGCCTTGAACGCCTATGGCCGCCTGATTGATCCGCCGTATTTTATCCGACTGAACCAAGCCGCATGTCTTGCCCAGCTCGGAAGAAATGATGAGGCACGTTACATCGTCAGACAGAAGCCCGATTGGTTCGACGCCGAACTATATGTTAGTATTTCCCTGAAGATTTTTCCCTGCGACGGCGACCGTGAAGCCTGGCCGGAAGGGTTTCGAAAGGCTGGTGCAATTCGATAGGGCAATCGCGCTACTTCGCTTCGAATACGGCCAGAAGCTTCTGGAGAGGCTCATCGGGGAGGTTCGGGTATGTTGGTCGAACCAAATCCGGGGTGAGGTCCTCTCCATTCGGGTCGAAACTTGCGCCTCCGGCTTCAGGCAAAACAAGTGGGCCGCACTTGTCGGTCAAACTTGCTTCCATGACGCTGAAGCCGGTCTTCGCGCCTTCTGCCGTCTGGAACGATGCGTCACCTTCTGAAGCTATGACCAACTCTTGCCGCATCGAGATAGAGTACTGAGGCGGCAGCCAACGTAACCACGACGGGACGACGGCTGGCCGAGACTGTCATCGACTTCCGTCCCCAAAAAAATCACCCTGGGTGATCAAGAAGCCAATTGGAAGTTCACGGTCTGGCCTTAAATGGCCCGGTGGGTCGCGATCAAAGACAATCACGCTGTTGGGGGTATTTACCCATGCAAGCTGCTGCTTGAGCCTTTTCGTGACAGGCTCATCAGTTATCTCAATATCAAGACCAGTAAATTTGACACCTGGGAAATGTGCCCCGAGATTGCAAGGATCGATTTCATAGATCGTCTTCGGATTCTTCTCGTCTCCAAAGGCAACAAAAGCCGGTAACCTCGAAGTATTGTACAAGCGGAAAGGACGGCGTCCCTTGGCATCGCGGAGAATAGCAAGGTCATTCTCTTTCAGACTGCCGATACCTTTATCGATTCCAAATGTCGTCAAAATTCCGTCCTCATAAACTTGGCGAGGACTTGCGTGGGGTGGATGCTCTAAAGGCAAAATATAAACGGTACCCTTGCCGCCAACATCAAAGATCAACGCTTCGCCATCGAGCCGTGTCGCACCACCGGTTCCGATCAGACTGTGCGTCACCTTGGAATAGGTGATTTCCATCACCGAAGAACTCTCGACCGGGCGGCCATCGACGGTCGCCGAAGCAATTACCTTGAATCGAACAGTCGCACTCTCACCCTGGCAAGACACCAGCGGCAGCGCACAAAGAGATGCTAAAAACGACCTGCGTCTCATCGCGGCCCTATCCTTGAGGCCGTGCCGATTTGATCAGGAAGGTCAGAGTCCTTGTACCGGAGCTGCGGCAGATTTCCGCGCGACCGCGCATCCAACGACAGCAGCGCCAACATTGCGTTCTTATCGGCGGGCGTCTCTGTCATCGGCTTCCGTCTCCAAAAAAATGTGCTCTAGTGAGCAAATATCCGATTGGTCGGTCGCTTTCCGGCCTATGTTGGCCAGGCGGGTCTCGATCAAATACTTGCTTTGGGGTGTTCAGCCACGGCAGCCGCTCTCTGAGCTTCGACGTAATCGGCTCGTTCGTAATTTCGATATCAAGTCCGGTAAAACGCACTCCCGGGAAGCGTTCGCTCAGCTTCCACTGATCGATCTCGTAAATCGACTTGGGATTCGTTTCGTCAGTAAAAGCTACGAAGGCTGGCAACCTTGATGTTTTTCTCAGATTGAAACGCCGCCGCCCTCTGGCGGTTTGGAGCACATTGAAGTCTGTGTCACTTAGCCCGCCGAAACTATTCTCGATCCCAAATGTGGAAAGGATCGCGTATTCGTAAACTTGGTCGAGGCTAGCATGCGGCGGATGTTCCACAGGCAGCACGTACAAGGTCCCTTTGGCACCCATGTCGAAGATCAACGCCTCGCCATAAAGCCTTGTCGCGCCGCCCGTACCAATGAGACTGTGGGCAACCCTGCTGTAGCGAACCTCCATGACCGTGGATGCCTCGACGGGCTTGCCGTCAATATCCGCACTGAGAATGACCCGATAGCGCACCGTTGCCGTTTCGCCGCTTTGACAACCCATAAGTGGCAGCGAACAAAGCGACGCAAGAAGAGCCCTGCGGCTCATGAAATGCTCTGACAATATGTGTCCCTCGAAAACCGACGGACGGAGTTGTATCGGAGGAGATTGAACGAACCGTAAGTTTAGAAGCTGGCTTTGTCAGGATTTGCCATTGAAATGGCTATCAGCCGAGGGGCGCGAATGGACCAGTCAGAGCTACGCGCGACGGTGCTCTGCGCCAACAACAGACATTGCAAGCACCTAGTGTCGCGGCTAGAAAGCATTGATGGCCGAGTAGGACCACGCGACATTAGGACAGCAAGAAATTGGAAGCGGCGGACTTCATAAATCAGCTGAAACTTCTTTTACCTGAAGTTCTACAGATAGAAGAGCGATTGAACCGAGAGTTTTTTCCCAGCCAGATTGGCATCAACTCCCTTTGCGCTGACGTCGGTTGGCACATAGCAGATAGTTTTCAGTCCGTTCAAAACCCGCAAGCAGTATTCGACGTCATCGAAAGCGGTATGCTCGCCGCCGACAATAACTTGAAAGACGCTATCGCGACCGGGCTAATCGAAGCGTTGATCTCTCGAACCGACAGTTCCCCGGCCTCCTGGAAGACAATCTTTCCATATTTGGGGCCGCTGTCGGCTGCCTACGCGGAAGCCTGGATCAAGTTTACTGACACAGGAAATATCTAGTAGCACATCCACTTCGGGCCGACTGTTGCCGCTAACCAGCTTCTCCTTCGCGCCATTTGCAGACATTGCGCTTACACCAGATTGCCTTACGGTAATCGGAGAAACAGCAGGGTAGCGCGGGGAACGGGTATGCAGGAAGGCTGGAAAACTGTTGCATCGAAAACGCTAGTGAAAGATCGCTGGATTGATCTTCGCGCTGACCAATGTGTCACGCCGAGCGGCCAGGAAATAAGTCCGTACTACGTGCTTTCATATTCGGATTGGGTCAATGTTGTGGCGATCACGCCCAACGAGCAGGTTTTGCTGATAAGGCAATACCGACATGCTGCGGGCCAAACATTCTGGGAGGTTCCCGGTGGTGCCATAGACCCCAATGACCCAAATCCTTGTTCAGCCGCTGGCCGCGAGCTTGAGGAAGAGACCGGTTACCGCGCCGAAAAAATTGAACTCATCTCGACGCTTTTCCCTAACCCTGCCTCGCACACCAACCGGCTCCACACCTTCCTTGCCAGCAACGTGACTGCGATTGGTACACAGCAGCTTGAGGCCGGTGAAGAAGGGCTCACCGTGCACAGAATGCCAATTTCCGAGCTTATTGAACGACTTCGCGATGGATTTTTGGGCCAAGCCCTTCACACATCGTCCGTCCTTATGGCCCTTTTGGTGTCAGGCCGGATAAAAGGGACGGGTGCTTGAAACAGGATCATTTTTTCGTAGACGTGGATGACGGCTTCGGGCCGACTGCCGCCATCAGTATTGCGGTCGATTTCAGGGCTGCTCAAGCTCAAGGACATTTCCCTCTGGATCGCGTGCGTAGGCAATTAGAAATGGCTTGTCCGCCGTCCCAAAGTCTGTGATTTCGCCGATCTGCGCCCCACCTGCTCTAGTGATCGCTGACAGCACGAAGCTAATATCTTCCATCTGGAAAGCTAGGTGCCCAAAGCCAGGTTCGTTCACCCTTGGCTGGTTCCGATCATGGGTAACGTTGTGCTCATGTATCTCCAGAAAAGGGAGTTCAAGTTCGGGGAATTTCAGCCAGATCGAATATATCTCGGAGTTCGAAATCCCATTGCCTCGCGACACCTTTTCTCCGGACAATATCTTGGGTTCACGAAGGTGCTCGCATTTGAAGACGTTCACGTAGAACGCTGCAAGCATTCCCGCATCTCGGGCAACCAAGTTGATGTGAGCAAGTTTCATGACGCTTGACGCCCTCGGTGACGAGACCAACCATATCGATTGATGGAGAACAACGAAAGCAGTCCGCTTCGGCCCGACTTCGTGACCGAGGTGGCGGCAACTACGCGCCAAAAGGGGTCGCTTGCTCGCTGCCTCAACAGCGAAAGGTAATCAAATTGCGTCTTCGAATTCAATCTGCGAAAATTTGATAAGCCATGGCAGCTAAATTTTCCTTTATTCGGATTGTTTACGGACATAATAGCGGACGATTTCATCGGCTAGGTTTCTGAATTCCAGGAGTTCCTGTTCGTTTTGGTAACGTTCGTCATGCGTGATTTCCGCAAAAACGCCTCCGTCAACTAGCAAATTCAGGCTACACGACCTCGAATATCTGATGGACAGACACGAGACTCCGACGCTCGGTGACTGAATGTCGAGCTGGCGGTGATTACTGAGGTTGTCTTCCTCCGTTCCGCCAACTCCGGTGGGGGTTTGAAGCGAGTTATTTAGCCCGTAATCTGCTGAGGCGGCGCGTAGTTTCAGAGAATAAATGTGAATGCTTGGGGTGTCTCCGACATTCGTAAACTTGCACCATCGGAAGTTGGCGTTAACGCGGTGGCAATCCGAGTACACATCAAAAGTCGCAGACACCACAGGCACTTGCTTACCGGAAATTCCAAGCTTTGTTCTAGCGCTCCGCAGCTCGCTGGGATACTGGTCTTCGGGAAATGTGCCCACTCCTATGCTGTTTGCTGCAGTTCCGATTTCCAACCATAACTTTCCGTCAGCGCGAATATTGAGAGGGGTGTTACCGATTGTTAGGTCCAACGACGTTGGCTTTGTCTGCAAAGTGATCGGACTTTGTCCATTTTTGTACCATGGCAAGAGTGGGTCATTTTGCAGCCAAAGGAAGATACCACCCGCTACCAGGAAAAAGGTCGCAACCCCCACTGATTTCATTGTCAAACGCAACTTAGGACCCCGACCCAATGCAACACCTAATTGAGTATTCACGGCGGGCGATTCGCGCAACCTGTGTTTGATCTTGACAAGCGATCACAGCTGGCAAAACCGGGCTCTTTGTCGGAACCGGTTGGTTGGTCGCTCAACTTTTGTGACAGCTTCCCCTTCGCGCCAGTTGCGGACATTGCCCTTGCATTTTTTCGATGCCGTTTACATCAACTTAGGCGGCACAAGGTAATTTCCCAGCCTAGACAGACACAGGTCACATGCGATGAGCATTCGGATTGGATAACTGGCTCCCCTGTAGACAGCAACGGTGCGAGTGCGAATGCGAAAGTTGATCACAGGACTGATCTCCGGGGGCTTGGTAGCGGTGGCCGCAACTTTGGCAGTGACAATTGTTGTGCCAATGGCCGACCACGTTTGGACGGCGACACACACAACCTGGGTGCCGCCTATCCCCCTAACGCAACATGAAATTTATCGGCTTGGGGCTACGCGTGCTGCGTCGAACATATGCACCATCCCCATTGACTTTACCGATGAAGCTCTCGCCTTGAACAAAAGGTTTAGCGAAACCAGGCCCCACCCAGCGCAGGATGATGCTCTCGCGGAAGTTACCGAAGGCTTCAAAAATGAAGACTGCGACAGTCTGCTTTTTCAGTTCTCTGACCTGATTTATCAGTGGGACGGCTGAAATCAAAGTCCGGCAAGGGTTGACACAGACCTTGGCCGGATTGCGCCAACAAGAGACCCTGAGGTTGGCAGGATTGCGCCAACATCGGTCATTGGTAGCTAAGAATGTCTGCTTGCAGATCGCTCCTGCCGACGTTACAACGCTCACGTCGAAAAAGGCAGATTTGGTGTGGTCTAGCCCAAGTCCTTTCGGAAACGAAAGCTCTGTCCTTGCGTAAAGCATGAGTCCCACGACGAACAACGGACGCTGTATGGCGTCCCACTGTTCGTCCGTGTGGTTCTCAAAATGATGAGCCGCTCCGGTCGAACGACCATGGAAGAGCAGTTCATGAATAGTCTTAATTCGACATATGATGTGGTGATTGCCGGAGCAGGACCCGTCGGCCTGTTTCTCGCCTGCGAGCTTGGCCTCGCGGACCGGTCGGTGTTGGTGCTGGAACAGGCAGAAGACCCGCACTCGCCTCTGAAGCAACTGCCGTTCGGCATGCGTGGCCTGTCCGCTCCGACCATCGAAGCCTTTTATCGTCGCGGGTTGCTGGAGGAGATCATCGCGCCGCAACGCCCGGAAATGCACTCCGGTGATGGCGGCGCGGCGACTGCCGCACACTGGATGCATCAATCACGCCGCCCCGGCGGTCATTTCGCGGGCATTCAGTTCTTCCATGACAAAATTGACACTGGGAAGTGGCAATACCGGTTGCCCGGTCCCGCTGCCACCAACTTCGCAACGACAATGGAACACGTCGAGTCGATCCTGGCGGCCCGCGCAACCGCGATGGGCGTCGAGATCAGACGGGGAATCGGCATCCAAGACTTCGAACAGTCGAACACAGGAGTGACGGTTCGCGCTGGCGGTGAGACGTTCAACGGGCGATGGCTTGTCGGGTGCGATGGCGGGCGCAGTACTGTGCGGAAGGTCGGCGGCTTTGAATTCGTCGGAACCGCCCCCGAGTTCACCGGCTATTCCGTTCAGGTCGAGATGTCTGATCCGGATCAACTTGCATCCGGCCGCCACTACACGCCGACGGGTATGTATACCTATCAGAAGCCCGGTACCATCGCGATGGTCGATTTCGATGGCGGCGCTTTCCATCGAATACAGCCGATTACGCTGGATCATGTGCAGGCGGTGCTGCGTCGCATCTCCGGCATTCACGTCACATTGACAGCCCTCCAGCTTGCCGCGACATGGACGGACCGAGCCTATCAGGCAACAGCTTACCGCAATGGACGCGTACTGCTCGCTGGCGACGCCGCCCACATCCATTCCCCGTTGGGCGGCCAAGGGCTTAATCTCGGACTTGGAGACGCAATGAACCTGGGTTGGAAACTTGCCGCGACCGTTCGCGGCGACGCGCCGGTCGGCCTGCTTGACAGCTATGCCGCCGAACGGCATCTGGTGGGAGCGCAAGTTCTTGACTGGTCGCGTGCCCAGGTGGCGATCATGCGGCCCAGCCGGAGTTCGCGTGCACTCGAATCCATCTTCCGTGACCTCATCGATACGCCCGACGGCGCAACCTATATTGCGGAACGCGTTTGGGGGGTGTCTCTCGGCTACGATTTTGGCAACCGCCACCCGTTGGTTGGCCGCAGCGCTCCCGACTTCGAGCTTGCCGATGGAACGAAGCTCGGCGCTCATCTCAAAGAGGGTAAAGGACTACTGCTGGATTTTAGCGCCGGATCACCGCTGCAGGAACTCCAGAGCCCTTTCAACACACGGATGACGTACATCTCAAGCACAGCTAAGCAAACATTGGGCTTGAGGGCAGTGCTCGTACGGCCTGATGGCTTCGTCGCTTGGGTCGACGATGCTGTCACGGACTATCGGGAGTTTTCCGAGGCTGCGTCGCGATGGTTTGGCGAAACTTGAAAGGGAGAGCGAGCGTCTCATTCGGGCCGAAAGGCGGAAGCAATTCACTTGTGGCCGCCTTGAGTATCGTCACTTTCAAAGTGGAAGGCCATTTTATCTGAATTAGTAATAATTGCTTAGCAGAGCACAGCTAAACACAATTTTATGGCGAAATGCTGAGGTTGTCATGTTGAGAATGCTCGTGTCCGCCATGTTTTTTGCAGTTATCTGGGCGGCTTCAGTCGAAGACTGCCTAGCAGACATGTCTCTTGTCAGAGGACCAGGCAACACCAGCATTGTGGTCGATCCCGGTTGCAAAGTTCGTGACGACGGCGGCAACCCGCCCGATCCTGCCCATCGGTGGATCGACTGCCTCTTCGCCCAGAAACGCGTTACTTTGCTGATGTCGGTCTTTCAGCGCCCCGCGCTCGCGGCGAAGGAATTTGATTTTCCAAATGTAGGACAGATTTACGCCAAAGCGACTTCGGGAACCGAATGGTCGACGTTAAAGGACGGCATCAAGTTCCTCGGCGGTCCTGGCATGCCTGGGTTCGAGCCCATAGCACAACTTAGATTGATCGCCGAGTTGTGCGAGCCGAAAGGAAATTGCACTTACTCATCACAGCATAGGATAATTGACTTCAAGGTGCTTGGAACGCCTGCGGTGACGGTTTCCCTCATTGTAATGGGCGACGTAAACGAGAACCAAATTCTGGAGAACGGCAAGCTCTCAGCAACATACTGGTATTTTCCAGACCCCATCAGCACGATGGTTGAGACATTCAACTTTGCGACGATGCCTAACCCTCCCTATTAAGGCGATTGCCTCTCCGAGAAGGGCGGTCAACGAGTTTTGGCAGTCACCGGCGTCGCGCCGTTTTGAAAAGGGTGGATTGATGAGATGTCTCCTTTGGGCCGACAGGCGATTCGGTAGCGTTGCGAAATAGCGGCCATGAGCGTGCCATGTTGGTTAAGTTCCGGTAGGAGAAAATTTCCCAAGGGGAGGTGAGCGTGGCAATGAAGATCATCTGTCTAATCGGGCTTTCAACCCTGGGGATGGTGGCCATTAGCGATGGGGCACGCGCTTGCGAACGGCGCAGCCTTTTAGACTACAGCGATATCAAGTACGCGGGGGCGGTGGTTGTCGGGCGCGTCGAAAACTACAGGCTCGTCAGCGACCCAGAGGCGCTAGCGCGTTATAAGGCTTTGCTCACACGATCATCAAAGCTCCCCGAAACGTTCGGCGATATCCGCGTTACACCGCAATTTGATATCGTTGTTGACGAGGTTTTGCAGGGTCATGTAGAGCATCGACTAACGGTTGAATGGCTTGGTTCTAACTTCGCAGTACCTACCGCGATACCGCCTGGCCCGTATGTTCTGGCACTCAGAGGCGCGAACTCTCTACCTCCGCCCCATTGGGGACCAGCGTGGACAGTTTCCAAGCCGGAAGCGGGGCATTTTGCCTTGATGCAAGCACCGTGTTCGACAGCCTTCATGTTTCCAGCCACCAGCTACGATGCGGACCGGGTCAGGCAAGCATTGAAAGAGGGGACGGAAAGGTGACGGCAAGCGTCAAGCCCGCGTTTGGGCTGACAGTCGACCACGCCTTGGCGGATTCGCGCCAGCGGACTTCGTGGCGTCGTAAGCTTTCTCTATTTCTTCCGTCAATTTAATTATGGCCGCCAAGGATATCGCCAATGGGATGGGAAGCTCTCGGGCAATGGGGTGAAGACGCGGTTCGCATCGAACCACTCACTGGCGGAGTTGCCAATGACGTATGGAGCGTCCGCGTCCACGGGCGGATCGCGGTCGGTCGTCTCGGCTCCAGGACCGATGCTGATCTCGCATGGGAAACCGACCTACTCCAACACCTCGACCGAGAAGGTATGACCGTTCCAGTACCGATCCCGACGTCTGACGGCCGCCTGTTCGTGGACGGTCTGGTGGTCATGAATTACATGGAGGGCGGATCGCCCGAGACCGAGTCCGACTGGCGTCGCGTGGCCGACACGCTCCGCGAGCTGCATCGGTTGACGCAGGGCTGGCCGCAGCGCCCAGGCTGGCGATCCTCGACCGACCTCCTGCATGCCGAAACCGGAACGAGGATCAACCTCACCGCGATGCCGCCGGAGGGCGTTATTCGATGTCGAGCAGCCTGGGCGCGGCTAATTGGGCGTCAGACATGCGTTGTCCACGGCAACCCTAACAACCCCCGCAACGTCCGCATGACCGCAGATCGAGTCGCGTTGATTGACTGGGATGAGTCACACGTCGATGTCCCCGACCTTGACCTAGTCCTGCCCCACAACGCGGCCGATCTCGACGACGGCGAGCATGACGTCGCCGCGCAAGCGTCAGCCGCATGGGAAGCCGCCGTCTGCTGGCAGGACGAGTACGCAGTCAGGCGGCTTGCCGAAGTTCGGGCGGTCTGAGCAGTTTCGCCGGATCGACGGGCCGCATCCGTGCCGCAACCTTCGGCGACTGCATTTCGCCAAATCCGGAGACCCAGAACTCGATTATCGATGGCTGCCGTGTTATTTCGTTTTCCATGGAAGGTAGCATTCTCGATCACCACCAATCGCCAATCGAAATTCCCTCGCAGTTTTGGGACGTGCGATACAATGGGGCGCACTTTCCCGGTGCTGCTGGCGCTACCGGTGTTGAAGGCGGCGCGAACTGTCAGCAGTACGCCTATTCGATCCTGAGGCATTTTGGTTTCGAACTGCCAGACTTTCGATCCAGCGAACTCTGGGACGACACTTCATATACGGCCGTATCCAACGAAATGAAGCCGTTCGATCTTGTCTTAGTGAATGATGAGCCGAAAAGCTTCGGTGCACACGTGGGGCTTTCTTTGGGGCACGGATTGGTTCTCCATCTGTCGAAAAGGATAGGTGCTCCGGCCATTGAAACGCTCAAGCAGATGCAAAGTCGGGACGAATACCGCTGTTTGATCGGCTTCAAAACTGTTCTCGTTCAACCGCTGACCTGATGACCGCAATGGGCCGGGCTATAATACGCAACTCGGAGAGTTTCTCATGTCGAAAGCCATCGTATTAAGTGGAGGTGGGCCGCTTGCAAGAGCTTGGGAATGCGGATTGCTTAGCGGCTATTTTCAATCGGGTCTTACGCTTTCGAACGCGGATTTCTTTCTCGGCACCTCGGCGGGCGCGATTGTCGGCGCACAGGTCGCCACAGGACAAAGCCCTATTTTCATGGCCGAAGCCATTTTGGGCGAGAGACGTCAATTGAGCGCCAATCCCAGTTTTCCCAGAGAGGCTGCAGCACTATCGGAATTACCTGGATTGTTTGCAAAGGCGCAAAAGGGTGAGCACGAACGCATCGAGGTCGGAGCCTATGCTTTAGCTGCGGTGGCTAGCGATGAGCTATCGAGGCATGTAGCACTGTTCTCTGCGATAATTGGCCCGTGCGATTGGCCGAATAATCTCGGCATTGTCGCCATTGATGTCGCTAACGGGAGACCAAGGGTCTTGGGCGGTGATTGCGGCGTGACGCTGGGAACGGCGGTGGCCGCAAGCTGTTCGTTGCCGGGTCTTCACCCAACCGTACCCATCGGCGAGAGGAATTATATGGATGGCGGGCTCCGTTCCGCTGCCAATGCTGATCTTGTGGGCAACTTCGACACCGTTCTGATACTTAGCTTTCAACCTGGCGGTCCGATAGGACAACGGGTCGCATCGCGTGCGAATTTCCAGGCTGCCGAACTTTCTGCCGTGGGGGTGAAAGCTCTTGTGATCAGTCCAGATGCTCAATGTCTCGAAGCAATAGGCTTCGGAGGCCACGATTTCTCGCGTTGCCCAGAGGTCGTCCGTCGAGCAATCAGACAAGGTTGTGAGATGTCTGAGGTGGTCGCGAAATTCTGGAACTAAGTCCGGATGAGGCCGGGGGTTCGTCCGCAATGGGCCGACTGGGGAAGACAGACAGCTTCCCCTTCGCGCCGAAGGCGGGGCCGTCGGCGATGACGAGGTATATTACGCGGCCCCTCCGAAAAGTCCCGCCGCGACCAACGCAACGTGGTCGTGAATCCTTCGACGATCAACGCTGTCGGCATCAGGGAAGACGTCGGAAGCCTCCTTCATCCCCAACGCAGTCGGCTCCGGCAGGAAGACATAGTGACCCGCACCGGACTTCAAGATTTCCAGGTCGCTGCTTGGGACATGACGATGTAGCCAGCCAGAGCATTCGGCCGCAGGCGCAATCGTGT
>NZ_JBFRFF010000074.1:0-14195 GCF_052114685.1 Rhizobium sp. 2YAF20
ACCTACGATGCTCACAAAGCAGATCCCACCAAAGCCAAGCCGCTCGATGAAGCTTGGGCAGGTGTCGAGGCTCGCATGAATGACATCGACCAGGAAGAGGTCTGATGAAGCGTTACCGTGTCCGCCTCGTTGAACGGGCGGAGGCAGATGTTGCGGAAATTTACCGGTTCGTTCGTAGAAAATCAGCGTCAACCAGTGTCGCCCGCAATTACATCGCGCGAATCAGCGCCTTCCTGGCAGAGTTTGAAACCTTTCCTGAGCGCGGGACGGTCCGCGCGAATGTGCGCGAGGGATTGCGTATCGTCGGCTTCGAACGCCGCGTAAGTGTGTCCTTCGTCGTCGAGGACAGCGAAGTCATCGTTTTGCGGATTCTTTATGCGGGACAAGAATTCGAGAACAACGGCGAGTAACCACGATAGACGACCAGGGTACGTCAAAAGAAGCCATTCAAAACATTGAAGGTCGCATGATGTCGGCAGGGAAAAGCGGGCAAAATTCCCACGAAATCATGATATACCATTCATCATCCCGCCAGCGCTGGGTCAGGGGAAATGCTCGTAACCATTGCGTTCCACCCGCAAGATCAAGAGTTGCTTAGAATGTTTACAATCCGGGTGATCTGGGGATTGGCAGCGTCACGCCGATACGGTACTCGCCAAAAGGATGTTCCAGGCATCATCAATCTTCGCGGTCATGCCATTATCGATTCGGCGAAAAGCTCGGGATGGCCAACGGGGGAGCTCTGTCGCATCAATCCCAGATTTTGCTCGATATGTTGCCCCGAATTTTGCCGCTGCAAAATTAGGATATTTGCTGCCGATCACCCGCTCTGTGACATTTAGCAGTCGTTGCCTATTGCCCGGATTTGATCATCTCACGAATTTTGACCGCTTTCTCGAAATGATCCAGCGCGTTAGTTTTGATCCACCACTCGGCAGCTTCCATAAGGAGGTCGGGGTCATCGTTCTTGTTCGCAAAGAACGCGTAGAATGACAGGCCAACACCTTCACCCTTCTTCGTGATTTTATCCTCGCAGACTGAAATAGCTTTCGCCCGTAAGCTCGGTCTCATGGTGCCCTCTTTTTGTGAGTGACAGTCGAGCTACCATGCCTTGCTCGCTACAGGAATGCTGACGGCCTGAGGTTGTCGCGAAAATCCCGAATAGAATTACATTTATGCCGGCGACTTTTGCAACGTTGCAAATTAGGAATTCCGCGACACAAGAGGTGCCGCAGCATCACGGCAATTCGGTCACCGGCTGTCCTGGCCTCACTCCGCCTGTAATCTTCGTACCGCATCGTCTGCGTCCAAGACATAAATTCAATGCTTGATTTTTATATCAGTCTTGATATATCTTCATGATGAAAACACCCGGACATAGCTAAACGCCGCTCCATTGGGTCGGCTCTTCGAAGGCCGATCTGATGGAGTTCCCGGCCGAGGTTATTGACGATATCGGCTTTGCGCTCGGAGTCGCGCAACTGGGCGGAAAGCATCCTAACGCCAAACCCTGGAAAGGGGAGGGGCCAGGCGTCTTGGAGATTGTCGAGCGCCATGACGGAAACGCATACCGGGCGGTTTATACCCTCAGATTTGCGGGCGCAATCTATGTGCTGCACGCATTTCAGAAGAAGTCGCCGGCTGGGATTAAGACAGACAAACGCGATGTAGACCTGGTAGGCGAACGTCTGAAAAAGGCTCAGACCGACTACGATGAAATGACGAAACCAACTCCTTCTGAGAAGGGAAAACGCAAATGATCGATACCATCACACGCGGTTCTACGAACGTTTTTGCTGATCTGGGCATGGCCGATGCCGGCGAACGTAAGACCAAGACGCGACTAGCCATGGCGGTCAATGAGATTATCGGCGGCCGCAAGCTGAAGCAGGCCGAAACGGCTCGCATCCTTGGCATTCCTCAGCCTCGGGTGTCAGCGCTCGCCCATTACAAGCTCAATGAATTCTCGATCGAGAAACTCATGGAGTTTCTTACCGCGCTCGATCAGGATGTGGAAATTATGATCCGACCGCGTATGCACGACGGGGCAGGAGCTGTCTCCGTGCTAACAGTCCGATAGTTTCCGTCTTATCCAACTTTCCCCTTATATGGCGGGCTCTTTAATATGAAAAATACTACAAAAAACCAGTAAGCAGCGTGCGTCCCAAGACGACAAAGACGGTCACGGCCGCTGTAACGTCAGTTTCAGTGTCGCAGGAACAGCCAGTCCTCACGACGCCGAACCAATCTGCGGCTGACCTACGCCTCGATCGTGTGTATGTCTGCCGGTGTTCTCGGTCCGTGCTGAAAAGATCGCATAAGGTCTCAACCGGAATTCCCTTCCTAGTGTGAAGGGCGCTGATTTTGCGCGGCAAGATTGATGCAACGTTGATCAGTCGGGGTGCGGCCGGTCACCCCACAGCATCGGTCGCAGACAACAGCGGCCTGCACCACCACCAAGCAGGCCACTGACGCTTGCAGAACGATCTTCACGGGGTTGTGTTCGCCTCTGTTTCTTACAAAGGACCGCCCTACATCATCGGTGAAAGCGACAGGGGGGATAACATCATGGCATATGATCGCGAACCGGAAATCCGTAAGCGCGCCTATGAGCTCTGGGAGCAGGAGGGCAAGCCAGAGGGAGACGATCTTCGCCATTGGTTGATGGCGCTCGAACAATTCGGCAATGGCGCCGCACCTCCAGCCAGAGCAAAACGAACGGCCCGCCCGAGGGCGTCAGCGGAAATCCCTGCTGAGACCGCGCTGCAGCCCAAGAAGCCAAGGGCAGCAAAAGAACCGGCCGTTGAGATCACCAAGGGCAAGGAGCCGCCAAGTAAGCAGGTTAAACGCGTCGAAGGCCCTTGAGACGGAAGCAGCCCGTGGTGGCGGCGATCCATGGCTGCCACTGATGATGGCTCTATGATTTACAGAATTTCGAGATTGTCAGCGGTCCATTGGCCGGTTTTGCGGCTTTGGCTGAGTTCATATTCAATCTTTTGGCCGTCCTGGTCGAAAATTCAAGTCCGCTCTAGTCGGCGAAAATTGAGCCTGAAAACTCCAGGCAGAGACCAGACTTCCTCAGAGCCTCCGTGCCTGATTATCCTCTGTGCGGAACAATTCGGCGGCCATCGGAACGACATTGGCGTTCAGGAAACGTTTGATGGAGATCCTTAATGTGCCAACTTCAGTTTCTACCCATAGAGACGAGTGATGCATAGCACATCAGTAGGGAGTTCAGCCATCATCGGGTGGGCACGATTGTCTCCCGTCTTGGCGCCACTATCGCCTTGGCACGCTGCGCACAGCGCCAACGCGGATCGCTGCTGCGGCTTCGGCGGCGATCCGCGACATGAACTTGCGCGTGAACTGGCCAAGCGGTTTGGCATCCTCGAGTGCCCAAGACGTCGCGAGATCATCCGTGTTGAATTCATCGACAATGACCCAAGCCGGCGTATAGAGCTTCGCGCGGCGGGCTTCAGTCTCTGGAATTTCCACATAGTGTGCGCCAGGTCGTGGCGGATGGCTCGTGATTGGGAAAAGTAGGGGTTTCTGGCGACCACCCTTACCCACAACAATCAGCATTACGCAGGTCGGGCGCGCCTTACGGCCACTTTCCTCGCCTTGGTCACGCTCCCGTGCCCACAAATAGGAATAGAGAATGATGTCCCCATGTTTGGGTTCAATCATCTTGGCCATCGTCACGTACGATGGCGTCAAGGCCAGCCAGGAATTCATCGCGCTCTTCGCCTGTCAAATCCTCGGCACGATGCGTCCGCTGGGTGCTCCGCCCTGCCAGACGGTCGAACTGTTCCGCCGTCAACAGGACGAACTTGCGTTTGCCCCGCTTGGTGATGTCGACAGGGCCGCCGAAGGCGGCCTCCACGACTTCCCCGGATTTGTTGCCAAGATCTGTGAGGGTGAAACTCGCCATGACAATCTCCTTTTCCCTAAAATAGGCGAATTAGCTGTTTCAGGCAAGTTCTCTGCTCAATTTCCGACATTTAGCAGTTTGTTGATTTCCATGGATCGCAAAGGTGCCACATCATGCGAGCTTCAGCGCATGGTACGCGGGGAAATGGTTGGTGTAATTCGGGAGGAGCCAGCCGGCAATGTTCTGGAACCACCGATACGTCCTTCCTCCGGCGCGGCGTTTGGATTCCGAGTCGGTCACGGCGGTCGAACGAGGCTAAGGCCCATCGACAGGCCCACCGTTTGGGTTTGGCGCCGGTGTCTCTCTTGTATCTCGCGGCGGACGTTTGTGACCGTGAGACTCTGGGAGCGCTTCGTTCTCGTCGGGACGGTCGGCAGATTGGTCTTTAGGGTGACCGCCCTTGGGTGGGGCAGTGATTTTCTTGGGCACAGCCAGTTCCTCCAGCTTCAACAATGAGAACAGCTGACAGGACCGAAGGTTTCGAGGCAGCCGGATTCAACACTTTTCCGAGCTGCAGGGGTTTACAGAGGCGCCCGTTCGAGCGATCCTTGACGCAGTCCTTCGGGATTGATCTGATATCGCGGTCGAAATCGATCGCGATGCCTGTATCACAGGCGCCAAGGCGCCATGTTGGCCAACGGCATTCATGCCAAGGGTCGGGCCAACGCAAATTAAAAAACCAATTTGGAATGTGGGGCGCGCGCCAGCCCCGGCGTTCGACAGGAGCGCTTTCATGAGCTTTGTCGCTCCGGGCGCAGCGGCACGATGCAGAACCATCACGAGCGATTTGATGACCTGGCATAAAAACGCGACGATCTCCTGCCTTGTCCTAGCGACTGCGGCACTGCCAGCCCGGGCCGACAACCTACTCATATGGGCGCCGGTCAAGGTCTCGGAGCAGAGCTACAAGGCGACGATGGGGTTTTGCCTACCGACAGAATGGGAGACCAGCGCCGGCGCGGATCTGGCATTTGCAGCAGCCAATGGCGGTGCGTTTCTTGCCGGTTCGCAGCAGGCGATGCTGTGGGGCAAGATCAGCAAGGTGAAAGTGATGCCAGCGAGCACATCGCAGCTTGGCGCCGACGTGCGCGTCGATACGTTGCGCGGTAGCGGCTCGCTGAATCTCAGCCGATCGCGGAGCTGGATCTTTTCCGAGACCATGGACATGCAAGCGACGCGCTCGATCAGGCTCAGCTACGACGCGATCGACAGGCGGTCGACTTCGGTGAACGCCTTGCAGGCGCTGACGCTCATCTACCCGTGGGCTGGAACCTCACTGTCGGCTAGGGTGGGCATTAGCAGTGTCAGCGGCGATTTATCAAGTTCGGTCGCGATCAACCAGAACATTCTGCCGGACCTCAATCTGGGCGCCACAATCCCCGAACTCGGGTCTTCGGTACAGGCAGGCAATATCAACCTCAACTATCAAATCACTTGGTAGTCCGAAAACGATGAAACAAAGTTCCACATGTCTCGCTCAAACTGGCCGTGGCGGATGCGATGGTGTGGAGTCCCCTTATAATTTTACCTATGTGTCCGTTTGGCTGCACCCGGTGAATGGCCCAATCAAGGACGGGCGTGGCGGACGGAAAATGCGGTCCTTGATGGCTTCAACGATGCTGTTGAGCCGGAAGAAGTCCGCAGCGCTTTCCTGGATGCTGCCGACGAGGCTCACCTGCAATATCTGGCATAGAGGTGGCCAGGCGCGCAGAGCTCGGCGGGCACACGCCGAACTCCGAACCAGGCGCAGTCTGGTGCTGGAAACTACGCCTGGCCGTCCAGCGCTCAAGGTCCGTGCTTGTTAAAACCCTGACCGTTGAATTAACCGTCAAATCGCGCAGAGGTTCCAAGTCGCGACAGCGGCATGGCGTCGCCGGCGAGTTCAATATCGAGGGCCCTCAACAGGGGCGTTGGTGCAGGGATCAGTATGAAGGCGCGGCTCGGTCTTTGATGGGGTTGGTTACTTTGAATTCGCCGTTGCCGCTTTGCAACGGACGGAAACCGGGCGTGCAGTGTCAAGCATCCGGTTGAGAATGGTAACACCGATGGCAGCTTCTGTCTGCTGAGCATGGAATGATCGTGCCCGCAATCGCCGTCCAATGATGCCCTTATATCTGCCCATCCCGGTTTGCTATGTGATGACGACGATCGGTGTTGTGCATGTACGGCGTGGTACTCGGATCAAGCTGATTGCGATCCGGCTTGCCTATCGCCAAACCGTTTAGAAAATATTCATGCCATGTGCTCGGACTGTTCAAAGACTTCAGGCCACGCTTCGTCACACGATATGCAGATCTAAGCTCGCTGATTTCGCAGGCCGTTGAAGGCTATGCAGACGAGGTGCGAACAGGCCGTTTCCCCGCGCAGGAGCGTTCGCGTCTCAGCCGGATTTGGCATAAGAGCAAGGTGGCCTGCCACAGTTGGCGCGCTTCGCCAATCTTCAGCCTGGGATGCGGTATTTAAGGTATTCGCGCATCTGGTTGACGGCTATATCGCGGGTCAGGCCTTCCGATTGCAGGCCGGCCCGCAGCCAGAGCCCATCGATCAGCGCGGTGATCGCCAGCGCTACGGCCTCGCATTCGGCACGTGGCAGGAGATGCACCAGTGCCGACATCAAATTGGAGCGCATGCGTGCATGGATCACCTTCTGGATGCGGGCGAGTTGCGGCTCGCGTGGCACCTCGGCGCACAGCGAAAGCCAGGCGTGGCAAATCGAAGGTCGGAAGAAACGTTCCTCGAAATTGCCCTCGATGATCGCCTCCAGCCGCTCGTAGGGCGTCGTCGCCTGCTTCAGCCGGGCGCTCACGGCCTCACTGAGTGAAAGATTCGCTTCGCGCATCGCATGTTCGAACAGATCCTGCTTGCTGCGGAAATAGTGCAGCACGATGCCTTTGGAGGCGCCGGCATGCGTCGCCACCTTTTCAAGCGTCGCGCCTGCCATGCCTTCCAGCTGCAGCACCTCGAAGGCTGCCCGTCGTAGCTCCTTGCGCCGGATTGCACTGATTTTAGTCAGTTTCATGCTCGTGCCCATTCATCTTGTCCCCAACCATTGACAATTCTTCCGCAAAGATCAAATATTGACCGATGGGACAATTAAATAACCAAATGGTCAATAAAAGGGGACATGCAATGATTCAGCATCTGAAGACAGGCATTCTTTCCATACTCCTCGGTGCCGTAGCCATACCGGTTCTCGCCGCGGATCCAGGAAGCTGCAAGGTGATCCGCATGGCCGAACCCGGCTGGAACGATCTAGCCTTCACCACTGGCGTCGGCCTTACACTCTTGAAGGCCCTGGGATACGAGCCGCAAAGCTCGCTGCTCGGTATCGACGTCATCTATCTCAGCTTGAAGAACAAGGATCTCGATGTCTTTCTTGGCTATTGGGATCCGGCCATGGTCGCCTACTACAAGCCGTACAAGGAAGACGGCTCAGTTGAGAATGTCGTGACTAACCTGAAGGGCGCGAAATACACCTTCGCCGTCCCGACCTATGTCTGGAACTCCGGTGTTAAGGATTTCGCCGACCTGCAGAAATTCCCCGATCAGTTCGAAAAGAAACTCTACGGCATCGAGCCCGGCTCGAACCAGCTGATGTTGGACGCGGTCAAGGACCCGGTGCTCGGTCTTGCCGGCTGGGACGTGGTCGAATCTAGCGAGCAGGGCATGCTGGCCGAGGTGCAGCGCCACACAAAGGACAAGGTATTCATCGTCTTCCAGGGCTGGGCGCCGCATCCGATGAATACCACACTGGATATCAAGTACCTGACCGGCGGCGACAAGTTCTACGGACCGGATTTTGGCGCTGCCACGGTCTCGACACAGGTGCGCAGGGGCTATCTTCAGGAATGCCCAAACGTCGCGAAACTGCTTACAAACCTGACCTTCGACATCGATTTCGAAAACAAAGGCATGGGCTATCTCATGACGGACGGTCTGGCTCCGGAGGAGGCCGGCTTGAAAGCCATCGCCAGCGAACCGCAACGCCTCAATGTATGGCTGGACGGCGTAACGACGCTCGACGGCAAGCCCGGGCTTGAGGCAGTGAAGGCCAAGCTCGCGCCGTGAGCCCTGTTTTGACAAGTAACGTCGATCAAGACGGCTGGACGGCGCGCAAGCACATTTTGCGCCTGACCGACGGGCGATCGCTTGCATACATCGATACAGGTGGATCGGGGCCGGCGCTTCTGTTGCTGCACGGTTACTCGGATTCCAGCCGCAGCTTTTCGCTATTGGAGCCGTGGCTTTGCGGCCACCATCTCGTTATCCCGGATTTGCCCGGCCATGGAGGCTCCGGGATCGGGGCTGGCATGGCCGTCGCGGATTTTACCGATGACATTGTTGCGCTGATGGCAGCTCTCTCTGTTGAGCGCTTTGCAGTCATTGGCCATTCGATGGGAGCCATGATCGGTATCGACCTTGCTGCGCGGCTGCCCGAGGTCGCCGCCCTGGTCACGATTTCGGGCACGCTGCGCCCGGCTTTTCCACGGGGCGATCCGGTCACGCACAGAATCCTCGGGCTTTGCGATCCGATCGATCCAGGCGATCCATTCTTCGACCTCTGGCATGCCTGTCCGCATGCAGTCGATCCATGTTTCCTCGACGCCGTCAGCCGTGAGGCAGCAGCGATCCCGACAGCGATCTGGCATGGCATTCTCGCCTGCTTTTCCACACTTGATCTGACGGAGACTGCGGTACAGATCAGAGTACCCGTGCTCTGCATCGGCGGCAGCGAGGATGCGCTGTTCGATGCGAGTCACCGGCTGGCCCTTGAGGAGGCGCTCTCAAAAGGACAATCGGTCCTTATGAAGGGATTTGGACATAATCCACACTGGGAGGATTCCGAAAAGGTCTCGGTGGTTCTTCGCGATTTCTTTCGCCGTCGCCCGTGCCTGTAGAGATTCCTGATCCCGTCTGTAACGACGCCTTAGCTCCGCATAGCCGTCGGCGTGGCGTTGGTGCAGGGATCAGTATGAAGGCGCCGCTCGGTCTTTGATGGGGTTGGTTACTTTGAATTCGCCGTTGCCGCTTTGCAACGGACGGAAACCGGGCGTGCAGTGTCAAGCATCCGGTTGAGAATGGTAACACCGATGGGCGATGTTGCGCGGATCAGACTTTGGGCGAGACAACCCCACCGACGGCATTATTCATGCAACGCGCTTGCATTCCGGACGACCGAGTTCGGCCATCCGGTTGAGAACATTGACGCCGATTTTGGCTTCAGTCTTCTGATTGTCGAAATGTCGCGCTTTGAGTTTCGGTCCAATCACAGCCTTCCATCGGCTCATCTGGGTCTCAATCCGGCTGCGTTGGTTGTAGCCGGTGGATTTCTGCCAAGCCATTCGGCCGTTGGTCTGGATTTCTCCATTATGGCGGTCGCGAATAGATGGGGCTAGCACCGATTGAGGGCTGGGAACCGCGGTCTTGGGAGGCGGGATAATGACATCCATGATCTCGCCAAAGCGTTCCGTCAGAAGATCACGGGTAGGCGCTCCATCATAGGCGCCGTCGGCAATAAACTTATCGACGGGGCCACCGATCTGGTCCAGAAGTCCTGGTAACGCGGTCGGATCGCCGACATCATCGGTGGTTAGATCGGAGCAAACAATCTCTCCGCTGACAAGATCAAGACCAAGGTGCAGTTTACGCCATCTTTTGCGTTTCGGCTTGATTTTCTGCTTTTTTTTCCAGCCACTCGCCCTCTCCGAATACCTTCAAGCCTGTGCTGTCGACCACCAGATGGACCGGACGTTTTGATTCGGGACCTTGTCGACGGCAACGCCAGCCCTTTGCTCCGGGGTGACAGGGTGGAGAAGTCAGGCACGGCAATATCGAACCCCATCAGCACCGCGACGCTGCGCATCAAGCCTTGGGTCTGTCGCAGCCCCAGCCCGTAGACGACGCGCAGGGTCAAGCACAACGTAATCGCCAGATCCGAGTATTTCGGCTGACCACCCCGCGATGTCCGCCGCGGCGCCACCCACAAGCAAAGCGCCTCATCACTAACCCACACGGTCAAATCACCACGTTGACGGAGGCTTTCATTATAGGCCGGCCAATTCGTGACCTGAAACTTCTGCTTGGCTATTTTGAGCCGCCGGTCGGCATTGAACTTGTGCGGCATCGGCGAAATCCGGACCAGGAGACTGAAAACCACCGCTCAATATCAGTCGCCGGGTGATCCGCGCAACAACGCCTGTGGCAACTCCCATTCGTGTAGACTGCGGGTGCGCAGGCATTTCACGCAACCAGAAGGCGCCAAGTAAGATCTGAATGCCGGCCGGCCGAAAAACCCCTGCCGTGCGAGTTCGCTCCAGTATTTGCTGCGCAAACCGATGACACTCTCGGAGAGCGGAAACTGCGCTTCTCCCAGTTCGAACGCAGCCCGCAACCGCATTGGCCGCAGCGACAGAGCTCGCGTCATACAGATTTTTTGAATATTTATCACGTTTGCTAACATGATGTTTCTTCAAGCATTCGGCATAGATCCATAAACTTTTACCCCTTCCGTTAACGCTTCGGAAATCGACAGAGCGCCTTTCCAGCGCAATACTATATCGCAACGACAACTTAAGGGTGCGGAAATCCTGTGTGAGGTCCCCAGGTTTGATCAAGAGCAATTCGATGATCGAAGAGGCGTTAAAGCATGTTCATCCGCGTATTTGATTGCGTCCAGGCCGTTTACGATCCCTGGCTTCTCATTGGCGCGATCCTCGTATCGCTATTATCCGGGTTTGCGCTTTTTACCGTTCTTCACCATGCCGGGGTGCAGGAAAACTACGCCAGGCAAGGCTGGCAATTTGCGGGCGCCTTTGTCGCAGGGGGCGGCATTTGGTCGGCTCACTTCGTCGCAATGCTCGGCTTCCATCCGGCTGCGGCCGTTAGCTACGATGTTTTTCCCACCATCGCTTCCTGCGCAGTGGCCATTCTGGTTGTAGGTGTCGCAATTCCATTCTTGCTATCTAGGAGTACCTTAGGTGCTTTGACCGGCGGCGTGATCCTGGGCGCAGCCATCGGCGCTGCTCACTTCATCGGGATGAAGGCGTTGGTCTTCGGGGGAACAATCAGCTGGGATCTGCCAATGGTAATGCTTTCGCTGACCTGCGGTGCGGGTTTGACAAGCACGAGCGCTCTGATTGCACGCGACAACAATCGGTGTCGCGATCGGCTGGCTGCCGGTGGACTGTTCGGCGGAGCGATCTGCGCCATCCATTTTATAGCCATGCGCGCAGCGGCCCTTCAAATAGACCCGACATCTTCTTTTTCAAATGGCCGATTCTCTGAGACTCTGCTGGGACTTTCGGTTGCATTTTCCACGTCGCTGATTGTTGTTCTAAGCCTGGCTTTGGTTGTTTTCGACCGGCGCGCACATTACGCGTCGACGGATGCCCGGCAGACTCGCAGCATCATCGAGATGGTTCAGACCGGCATTCTCGTCTGCCAGGGCACTAAGGTGATTGAAGCAAACCAAACCTTCGCCCGGCTTATAGGTATGAGGCAATCAGAAATAGCGGGACGCTCTTTTGAAGACTTTATCGCGCTTCCGTTTTCGAATGAAGATCCTTGGCCTCAGGGCGTACGGGAGGCGGAAGCGTTTCTCACCACCGCCATGAAGACACAGTTCGAAGTCGAGCTCATCGCGACACCGATCACATCCGGGACAGAATCGAGATTGCTGATCGAAGTCCGCGACGTCCGCTTACAAAAGCAAGAGCGAGACCACATTACTTACCTCGCGAATCACGATAGCTTAACTGGCCTCGCCAATCGCCGACTGTTTCGGGCGGAGCTGCAACGGGCAGTCGAAAATGCTGCGGGTTCTGATCGCGAATTTGGTTTACTGTGGATTGATCTTGACCACTTCAAGGAAGTGAACGACATCCACGGACATGCGGTCGGGGATGACGTTCTGTGCATAACAGCCAATCGATTTCGCTCGGCCTTGGGCGGCGTCGATCAGCTGGTCGCGCGAATAGGCGGCGATGAATTCGTCGTGTTGACAAGAGACAATCCGAGGGTCGTGGCTCAAGGATTGGTAGAAGCTATGTCGAAGCCGATATCGATCGGGGATTGCCAATTGGACGTGGGCCTCTCTATCGGTCTCGCCAGCTATCCGCGCGATGCCAATTCAGCGGACGCGCTGATGCGCCTTGCTGATCAAGCCCTTTATGATGCTAAGAAAGCTGGACGAGGGCGATGGAGTTCGAGAGCAGCATGAGCATGCAAAGTACTCCATCCCATTGGCCTAGCTGCATTGGAGGGCCACGTGGCCCGTGCGCGTGACGGCCCGCCCATATTGTGAGGGGCGGGCTGCTTCGACGGCTTGACATCTAAGGTCTAAATGCGACACCGCGCAGTAGTTTGCACAGGCCTGCCAAACCTGGATCGGCATCACCGGACGATCCGAGATTCCGGCAAGTTATGAGCATAATCCGTTTGGTTGATGGCGACATTCCGTTAAAGGCTGCAAGCGTTCGGATTGCAGAAGCGGTCCCAAAATTCGCAGGTGAGCCCGTTCCAATTCCAGTCCCGCTTCCGATGCTAGTTCCGGTACCGTTGCCAGACACGTTGCGGAGCACATCCCGCCGCCAGAGCCAGCTCCGGAACGGCCTCCGCCTGACGAACCGCCACCGACCACCACCCCTGCACCGACCCCCAAGCCGCCGCTGAGCGACGCGCCAGCCCCTGCATTGACGCCGCCAGATCCACCGAGCGATGCGCCGACTCCTGCGTTATCACCGCCCTTGCCCAGCGATCCACCATTGGTAAATTCCAAGATTGAATGGCCTAATTTATTGGTAGAAAGTCAGATTGTGAAAGGATTTGGACCCGAGGCTTACGGAAGAGAAGACAACAGCGTCGTTATACCGAGAACAAGAAATCCCAATGCAAAGAAGAGATCGAGCCGATCGAGGTTGCGCCCCGACAGTGACTGGAGCCTGCTGTTTGATGCCATCACAGCGACGATGACGAACCAGCTCGCCGCAATCGCGAAAATCGCGCCAGCACAAACAAACGTCAGGAATGAGGAAAATGCAACAAGATGAGAAGACGCGAAGAACATTGCTGTCATCGGATTGGCGATCGCTGTGAAAAACGCCATTCTGAAGTAGCCAGATGGGGGTTCCGCTGCCGTTGAATGTGCCCTCCGTGTGACGATGTGCGTACGTCTCAAAGATTTGACAGAGAGATAGACAAGATAGCTACCGAAAAACATCGCGCCAAGCCGCTTAACCGTACCGCTTACAGGCAAGAGATCAGCGCAGAATGTCACCGCGAGATAAAGAAGACATGCGCCAACCGCGACGCCAAGAGCTGCGACAATCGCGTTCGTGCGCTGCGCGCGCAGTCCGGCGGCGGAGACAATCATAAAGTTCGGCCCAGGCGAGACGGTCAGCAAAAGGTAGGACAAGCCGAAAGATATCAGATGCCCTGCAGGACTCTCGAAACCGTCAAGCATGGCGCCATGTCCATTCCAGGCAATGACTTGCAACACTTGGGTCTAAGGTGATCGTGTTTGCCAGCCTGGCGTACCGCATGCCAGGCTGGCAGCGCGATTGGGCGTCAACATTTTCAGAAAATGCCTCCCCCCACAGCGATGTGAGCCGCGTGGAAGCTCGCATTTCTTGAAGTCGAGGATGCCCCAAGAGTGCAGTTCTCCGCCAAGCTGCAGCAATGGTACAGCCAGTGGCGCACATCACATCAGAAAGTTCCGTCATATTCGCCCGCTCCGGTTGTGCCAGCTTCGCGGGATGAAATCTTCATCCTCGCCGCGCTGTTTCCACTGACGCTCTAGAGTTTTCAGAATTCTTTAAGACTGGCATCCACCATTTGGTGGAGGCATCAAAGCTCTAGATCACTGACCGCGTCGAGTTATGAAGAGTTGCCGGAGCTGGAGGCGACGATTCCACTGTCAGAGCGTCCAATGTCCGAACAGCACCCATTTGCGCAGCGCATGTCAGCGTTAATCTGCACAATCTACAATTGCGTTCTCGCAGCCGAAAATTTGGAAAGGGCATTGGTGCAGGGATCGAATTTCAACGATTTCCGCCTATGGGTCTGCGATCGCAACCGGCGTGATTGATCCGCACACCATGCCGCATAAGCATAACGCCGCCCGCCGTCATCGCATCAGCAAGATGAAGTTCAAGGTGACGAACTGGCGGGAGTATGAAGCAGGCCTTCACCGTCGCGGCAGTCTAACACTGTGGCTGGCGCCGGTAGCGCTTGCCGGATGGGCTGCGCCAAGACGCACGACACGGGG
>NZ_JBFRFF010000075.1:0-13520 GCF_052114685.1 Rhizobium sp. 2YAF20
GCCGTTCGCCGCGTGTGATGATCACTGACAAGCTTCGATCCTACGGTGCGGCGAAGCGGGAGATCATGCCAGGCGTCGAGCATCGCTCGCACAAGGGCCTGAACAATCGGGCGGAGAATTCTCATCAACCCGTCCGACGACGGGAGCGGATCATGAAGCGCTTCAAATCAGCGCGACAGCTTCAGCGTTTCGTTTCCATCCACGACCCGATTGCCAACCTCTTTAACGTTCCCCGCCACGATATTCCATCCGCCCACCATCGCCAACTGCGAGCAGCAGCCTTGGATACTTGGCGAGACGTCGCCCGCCTTCAAGCTGCCTGATCGCAGCAAATGTCGCACTTCTTTGGCCTTGGCACGTTAAGTTTACGATGGCCAAGGAACTGATGTTCCGCGCGCCGGACCATCGCTATGATCGGGCGGTACCCGGCAGTTTCCGACTGGTGCCGACGGCCGACATGCGAAAGAAACTGGCGGCCGACTATGAGAGAATGTCGGCCATGATCTTTGCGACGCCGCCTGATTTCGAGGCTGTCATGACAAGCATCGAGGATCTGGAGAGGTTTCTCAACGAGGGGCAATAGACGGTTGATCACGCAGATCGAGACAAGTGCGCGGTCGCACGGCACGATTTCCGTCGTGATCATCCTGCTTGCGGCCGGCAGAGCGAGCCGCATGGGTTGGGCGGCACTGTTGCAGGGATCAAATTTGAGGCGATATAACCCTACCCACTGCATTTTTCATGCAACGCGCTCGAACTGGGGACGGCCAAGTCCAGTCATCCGGTTGAGAACATGGACGCCGATCTTGGCTTCTGTTTTCTGATTGGCGAAATGTCGCGCTTTGAGTTTCGGCCCGATCACAGCCTTCCATCGGCCCATCGGGGTCTCTACCCGGCTGCGCTGATTGTAGCCGGTGGATTTCTGCCATGCCATCTGCCCCTTGGTCTGGATTTCCGCGATATGGCGGTCGCGGACAGATGGAACCAGCACCAATTGAGGGCTGGCAACGGCGGTCTTGGGAGGCGAGATAATGACCTCCACGATCTCACCAAAGCCTTCTGCCAGAAGATCACGGGTTGCCGCTCCATCATAGGCGCCATCGGCGATAAAGCGCGCCACGGGAGCGTCAATCTGGTCCAGAAGGTCTGACAAAGCCGTCGGATCGCCGACATCATCCGCGGTCAGTTCGGAGCAAACAATCTCTCCACAGATAAGATCAATACCAAGGTGAAGCTTGCGCCATGGTTTGCGTCTTGCACTGGTTTTGTGCTTGTTTTCCAGCTACTCGCCCTCTCCGAAGATCTTCAATCCCGTGCTATCGACCACCAGATGGACCGGACCTGAAGTTCTGGCACCGGACTTTGCTGACGGCAATGCCAGCCCTTTGCTCCGGCGCGACAGGGTGGAGAAGTCCGGCACCGAAATCTCCATGCTCATCAGCGTCGCTATACTGCGCAGCAGACCTTGGGTCTGGCGCAGAGGCAGCCCGTAGACAAGACGCAGGGTCAAGCACAGCGCAATCGCCAGATCCGCAGGCAATTCAGAGACATTTGACGTGCGGGCGGTCATTCAGACCAACATCGTTGGCACTCTCCTACTGACGTCGGTGCTGCTACCTGTGCTGATGCAGCAGCTAGACGCGACGACCATGACAACGTCGTCGGGTCCGGCCTTCGTTCCCCGCAACAATTTCCCTGTCTATTGCGCCAGCGAGGCTTTTCTTCACTCCTGGCTGCAGTCGCTTCCGGCTTAGGGATACGTCGGTGGCGGTCCTTGAGCTTCCTCCTCCTTACGTGAAGACAGAGATGATCGGGGCCGACCGGGCGCATGCCATGCCGCGGGCGGCGTTCATCCCTGAAGTGATGGAGCTTCTCGCTGACCCGCACCCGCCTGGCGGCGAGATTCTCGTCGAGCGCGTCAAAGCGCTTCGCTGGGCCGAAAAGAACGGAGACTACGGGCAGAAATTCGCGCTCCTCAATCCAAGGTGAATCCCGTGTATCGCGGCAGTGGTATAAGAGGCGGGCTGAAGGCCGTGAGAATCCTGTGCGTTTGCCGTCGATCAGATGACTGAGGAAATTCTGATCGTGCAGCTAGGACGGCTCGCCGCTGAAAGAGGCCGCAATCGATCCTACCAAGTGATCAGCGGCGCTTTGCGCAACCACGTATCTGCGGAGATCTGCTGCACGACGAACTCCGCGACGTCGGATCGGGCGATTGTCCCGCCGTGGACGCCTGACAGGTCGGTCAACGCCTTGATCCCTCCGCGGGGCGGCTTGTCGTTGAGCACCGTCGGCCGGACGATGGTCCAGTCGAGCTTGCTCGCCCGGATCGCATCCTCCTGGCGATCCTTGTCTTCATAGACCTTGCGCAGCATCAGGGGCAGGAACAGCCGGTCGAAGAAGAAGCCGCCATGGCCGCGGCTGTCGCCGGCACCCAACCCAGTGATGCACACCAGACGACGGATGTTCTGCTGGTCCATAACGCCGACCAGCGCGCGGGTCGCCGTCGAGAGCAAGGTCACCTGCCGGAACGGGCTCATGGCCGTGCCCAGCGAACTGACGACGGCATCACAGCCGACGATCGCGCGGGTCAGCGCGGCGGGATCGCGGGCATCGCCTTCGAACAATTCGGCGCCGGCGAGGTCCACGGCTTTTGCCTTGGAGCGAACGAAGGCAACGACCTCGTATCCCTTTGCGATGGCCTTGCCGACGATCAGCCGGCCGGTGGCGCCGGTGGCGCCCAATACCAAGATTTTCATGTCAAATCTCCGAAGTTGTGTTGGGATGCATCGATGAGCCGCTGGCGCAGGAAATCACTGATGGTATTCGCCGACCCACCGCGCCGCGGCCTCCGCCGTATCCTGGGGACGGGTATTGAATGCAATCGCCGCCTTCGGTGCGCCCTGGTGGATCGCGTTTACGACCCTCTCGAAGAACGGCAACCCCTTTGGCGGGAGGCGCAGGCCGCCACCGATCACGACGCAATCGTAATCCACCCTCGCCAGCTGCGCGGCCAGTACTGCGATGCCACTGTCGTCGGGAGCGATCATGCAGACATCGCCGTCCCAACCGCGCTCGGTCATTGTCGTCTCGGCAATGTCGATGCCCGCCTGGATCTTTTCAGCATTGAACCCTGGTGGCAGGGAGGGATCGGTAAAGTCGACGGTTTCCGGCTTCTGGCCGACAAACAATACGCGTGTCATGATTAGGCTCCAATGAAAGGGGTGGAGGGGATGGCGTTGTCGGCCAGGGTATCGAGCCGGTTCGAGAGGAACGCGCCAACGGCGTTCAGGGACTGCTCGGCGGCGAGAAACTGGCCGAGGGAGGATTGGAAGACATGCGGCATACCCTCCCAGACCGTCAGCGTGATCTCTACACCTGCGGCTCGCGCCCGCTCAGTGTAGCGGATTGAATCGGCGAGCAGTACTTCGTTGTCTCCGACATCGATGCGGATCGGCGGCAGACCGTTGAGTGGTGCATAGAGCGGCGACGCCTTGGGGTTCGTGGCATCCTGGCCCTGAAGATACATGTCGGCGAAGGCCTGGAGCACACCGCGGGTGAAGATCGGGTCGGCCTCCGTTCGCGTCTCGAAGCTGTCGCCGGCAAGCGCCAGGTCGGTCCAAGGCGACATCGCCGCTGCACCGACCGGCTGCACCATGTCCTTGGTTTTGTCGGCGGCGAGTATCGACAGCAGCGCCAGCGTCAGACCGCCGCCCGCCGAATCGCCAACAACCACGATCCGTTCGGCTCCTTCCGCGACGAGGCCGCGATAGGCGGCGACCGCATCGTCGATCGCCGCCGGGAAAGCGTGCTCGGGCGCAAGGCGGTAATCCGGGACGAAGGCATCGGCGCCGACGCGTACGGCGATCTGGCCCGCAAAATGGGTCAGCGCCTTTGCCGAGCCGAGCACATAGCCGCCACCGTGAAGATAGAGGATGCACGCGCCCGGTCGTGCCTTTGTCACTCGGAGCCAGAACCCGGCAATCCCGCCAACGGTTGCGGCCTCCACTCGGACATCCGCCGCAGCGGGTGTCGCGGCAAACATGGCGTCGAACATCGGCCGCGCCTCGGGCCCGAGTGTCTCACCCTTATGAGCCGAGGCGGCCTGTCGCATCGCGGCCACCGCTGGAGCATCTTCAGGCGAGAGGGGTCGGATCGTCATCATGGCAAGTCTTCCTTTGTTGGGGCGTAAGGTGCGGTTCAGCTCTTCGCCCACTGGGCCGCGGCATCCCTGGTAAAAGCGGCATAGGAACGCGGGGCGCGACCAAGAAGCTTGGTCAGGCGCGCGATGTCCTCAGCGGTCGCCACCGCGCCTTCCGTCTGATACCGGCTGAACATCAGGCGCAGGTCGAGCGCGTGCCAGGCCGGCAGCATGGTCCTCATGCGCTGTTCCATGACGACGAGATCGTCGCCGCCATAGCGGATCGCGCGGCCGAGGGCTTGGCTCCAGAGGGTGGCGATCCCTTCGCCGGTCAGGCTATCGGGACCAACCAGGGCGTAGGTCTCGCGGTCAAGCGGCGTCGCGGCCTGCTCACGGCGAACCAGTTCAATCGCGGCGGCCTCGCCGATATCGCGGATATCGACCATCGGGACGCCCTTCGCGCCGATCGGCGAGCCATAGACGCCGGCCTTCAGAAGTCCGTCCTTCTGACGAAGATCGTTCTGGATGAAATAGGCGGGACGCAGAACCGTTGCGGGCAAATCGAGCGCCTCGATCATCCGCTCGACAGTGTACTTGCCGGCAAAATGCGGCACGTCGGCATAAGCGTCGCCGCCGAAGACCGAGAGATAGACGATGCCCTTGACGTCGGCCTCGCGGGCGACTGTCAGGGTCAGCATGGCCTGTGTCAGTTCATCGGCGACATTCGGGGCGAGCACGAACAGTGTGGTGACGCCCGTAAGCGCCGCGCGTACCGAATCCGGGTCGGCAAGGTCGCCGCGAATAGCCGCCACGCCAGCGGGAAGCTGCGCCGTCTCGGGTGAGCGCGTCAAGGCGCGGACATCGGCGTTGCGAGTTTGAAGATGGGCCAGGACCTGCGCCCCGATGGTTCCTGTGCTGCCTGTAACGAGAATGGTCATGCCGAAATCTCCTTGTGTTGGTGCAGGTTTCATCTGCTGAGGAAGAAGATATCCGTTTCATTATCGTTTAGAAGATGCCAATATCGAGATAACTCGTCTCAAATACGGAACACGACAAATGGATCTTCAGGGCTTGTCCGACTTCGACCTCGTTGCTGCCCACGGCGGGTTCGGCCGCGCCGCCCGTGTCTCCGGCCGCTCCAAAGCTACGCTGTCGCGGCGGGTCGCCGAACTCGAAGAGAGCCTCGGCGTGAGGCTGATCGAGCGCGGGTCCCAGAACCTGCGGTTGACGGATGAAGGACGGGCGCTTCATGAGCGCACACACGGGCTGCTAGGTGAAATCACTGAGGCCGGGGAGGCGGTCGTGCTTGGCGCATCGACGCCGAAAGGTAGATTGCGGGTGAGCGCACCGATGGTTTTCGCGCATGTCGCGCTGCCCCGGATCGGCGCGCGCTTTGCTCTGGCCCATCCGGAGGTCCAGCTCGAAATCGTTGCCGAGGACCGCAAGGTCGATCCGGTCGAGGATGGTTACGATCTGGTCATCCGGATCGACCCTTCGCCGGACGAACGCCTCGTCGGCCGTCGTTTCCTCAACGATGAACGCCTGATCGTGGCGCCACCCGACATGCCGCGTCCCTCTCCAACGGTGGGTGGCAATGAAGCTGCCGTGAGGGCCGTTCTGCTCTCCGCGACACCGCCCGGGACACTTTGGCGAATAAGTTCCGGAACTGAGGCCGACATCGTCCTGGGGCCGGAGCCGGTGCTGCGCCTCTCTTCGCTTCTGATGGTCCGCGATGCCGTGCTGGCGGGCGCCGGTGCGGCTTTGCTGCCCAAACTCCTCGTTGCCGAAGACATCGAGGCCGGGAGGCTTGCCTATTGGGGAACGCAAGCCGGTCCCCCCGTGGAGATCTGGGCGCTGCAGAGCTCACGCCGCCTGGTCGGCGCCAAGGTGCGCGCATTCCTGGAGGTGGTTGGGAGGGCGTTTCCGGAGAAGGCCTTCGTTGCGCCGTCGGTATGAGCGGCACAGGGGGCCGCATCTCAATCCTCAATCCGGGGGGACTGAGGACGTGCGGGTCTCATCGGTTCGTGTCGTAGCGCAGGCGGTTGTCGTGAATGGTTGCGAGATGCGCGACCGCCCATTGCGCCAACTGCCGCACGGGCTCGGACAGCGATTGCCCGAGTTCGCTCAATGCATATTCCACCTGTGGCGGCGTGGTGGCAGAGACCGTGCGCTCGACCATACCGTCGCGCTCGAGTGTCTTCAGAGTGCGCGTCAGCATTTGCTGCGAGATCCCGGCAACCTGGCGCTTGAGGTCGTTGAAACGCCGTGGCTTATCGCGAAGGGCTACCACCACCTGCATCGTCCATTTGTCCCCGACCCGGTTGAGAATCTCGCTGACCCCACGGCAATCGGCAGACGAGGCGTCGGGCGGTGTGGGCATATCCATATGACCTGGTCCTGAAAATATGCGTTCTTGTTGCGCGACCTTTAGTCACCTATCTGGAGTAAGTCAATTTTTGAGACCAGAAATCACGTCGACCTGGAGAATGAAATGCAGCGCATTCAGTACCATCGATACGGCGGACCCGAGGTGATGCGCCTGGAGGCCTATCGACTCCCATCCCTCGGCAAGGGAGAAATTCTGGTGCGCGTCAAGGCGGCCTCGATTAATCCGCTCGACTGGAAGCTACGCCAGGGCTTCATGAAGCTCATGATGGGTCGTCGCTTCCCGCGGGCGATGGGCATGGACTTCGCCGGCGTCGTCGAAGGGATCGGCCCCGGCGTGACCGACTTTACCGATGGAGACGAAGTGCTCGGCCAAGTACCGATGATGAAGCCGGGCGCTTTTGCCGAAACGGCGATCACCCTTTCGAATCTTGTGATCAAGAAACCAGCCACGCTGTCCTTTGCCGCCGCCGCCGCTTTGCCGACCGTCGGTGTGACCGCCTGGCGCGCACTGATCGACGGCGGTAGGCTGAAGCCAGGACAGTCGGTCTTCATTAATGGCGCCTCCGGTGGTGTCGGACAGGCGGCGATTGCTATTGCCAAAGTCTTCGGGGCCGTCATCACCGCTCGCGTGGGCCCTTTGTCTTTCCCCAATTTCGCCGATATGGGGCTGGCGCGGGTGCTGGATTACACCCAGCCATTGCCCAACAACCTGAAGGGCACCTTTGACGCCGTCTTCGACTGCCATGGCAGCCTAACGTCCAGGCAAGAAGATTTCCTGACCAAGCGCTCAGGCATCGCGGTCGACATCGATCCTACCACAGGCAACTTGATCAGGTCGCTGATCTCATCGAAGCACATCTTTGTCAGAGGCGTGCCGAGCATATTGATCCTACAGAAGATCGTCGATCTGGCCGCCGCCGGCCAGTTCTCGATACCGATCAACCGTACTGCTCCTCTACCCGAGGCGATTGCCCTGATCAGCGAGCTTGAAGCCGGTAACCGGCTTCCGGGCAAATCCGTGATATTGATGGGATGACGGCTGGAGGCAATCCGTATTGGGCACCGCGGGTGGGTTTGGCGGATTGGCGAATGGTGATTTGATATTTGCGGATAATGCGGGAAGTGTCAGCCTGAACGAGAAATGACGGCAATCGGAGGGGTTTGCGTAGCTATCGCGCGGAATATCGTACTGTGTAGCGTACATTCTGCGGGGTCGGTGGCGGCCTCCGACAATGATGAGAAATACATTTACGCTACAGAACTCTAAAACAATCCGTAGAGCCACTAGCGGTCTACGTCGCGGAAGATTGGCCGTATGTTCTAATGAGTACTGGCAGCTCGACGACGTTTCCATTCGCTCTTCAATGTCGTGGGCATGGGTCTCATTGAGATCCTCGATCGCCTTCACAATCGAAATTCGCCTACTATCGATCTTAGCGCGGTCTGAGTCGTCGATCGCAAGCGCGTCCTCGATACCGCCCAAATTGCCAGTAAGTGAGGATGATAAATGATATATGGACCAACAGCGACGGCGGATGAGGTGCTGGATGGGCGCCGACTGACGGGCAAGCGCATACTGGTCACAGGCGTCTCGTCCGGAGTTGGTGTGGAGACCGCGCGTGCCCTGGCCTGCCATGGTGCCGTTGTGGTCGGCGCCGTCCGTGATCTGGCAAAGGGTGCGATTGCGATGGAAGCACTGAGGCCAGATGGTAGCTTCAGGCTCGTCGAGTTGGAACTTTCCTCACTGGAAAGCGTCCGCACTTGTACCGCCGCGCTTTTGGCTGAGGCCAATCCCTTCGACCTCATAATCGCCAATGCAGGCGTTATGGCGGTGCCGTTCGGCCTCACTGTTGATGGCTTCGAGACGCACTTCGCGACTAACTATCTTAGCCATTTTCTGCTCGTGAACCAAATGGCGCCGCTGCTGCGTCGGGAGGGACGTGTCGTCATGGTATCATCGGCCGGCCATCGGGGTGCCGATGTCGATTTGAACGACCCAAACTTCGAGCGCAAACCATATGACCCGCTTGTGGCTTACCGCCAGTCCAAGACAGCGACGATCCTTTTCGCGGTCGAATTCGACAGGCGGTACAGGAGTCGGGAAATACGGGCAACGGCGGTACATCCGGGCGCCGTTCTGACGGAAACAACACTAAAACTGATCGACGCACAACCGTCGGCCGCATCGGCGTTCACCTGGAAGACCGTGGCGCAGGGTGCGGCGACGTCGGTTTGGGCCGGCTACGTCGCGTCTGCCGACGAAGTCGGGGGGCGTTATGCTGAGGATTGTCATGTTGCCGAGGTCAACGACGATCCGACCGCCAGGGCTGGCGTTCGCAGTTATGCGCTGGATGCTGAATCGGCCAAAGCATTGTGGCTCGCGAGCGAGAGTATGGTGGGTGAGGCGTTCTAACATAGAACGCTGCTACTTCGCTTGCAGCCTAGCCGGTTGGCTTTGTTCAAACCCGAGCCTAAAGTTCGAGTAACGAAGCGTTCCCTTGCTATGATAGTAGAATTGAACTTATGGCAGTCCTGTGCGTCGATTGGACCTAAGCTTTCGCGCGGAGCTTCAGCCTTACCTGATTTGGGAAGATCCAACCCAAAGCTATCAAGGTTGCGAGTGGCCGGCAATCAGCAGGCTCATCGCATCGTCGCGGATAGCGTCGAAGCGATGCTCGTGATGCTCGATCAGGCTGGCGACGAGGGCGCCTCTCTCCGTCGTCGCAGAATTGAGAGCGTCACGTACGAGACCGCCGACAAACCCATCCATCACGCGCATGGCGTGACGCTTGCGCCGCTTGGCAGGGGTGGGCAACCAGTCGGGTAGCTTGAGAGGAGTTGTGCTTTCTGCGAAAGCTATGACCGCGGGTTCGCGACAACGTAATTGCCCACATGGGCTCGCGCTCTTCGCTTTGACCGGAATCAACCGCCGCATTCTCCATCGAAGAAGCTGTCACACTGGATTCCTTCTGTCTGCTGCGCACGGAATGAACGAGCACGCAACCGCGGACCGATGATGCCCTTGTATCTACCCATCGCCGTTTCGATCAGCGCTCGCTTGCCATAGCCGTTAGATACCTGCCATTTCAGCCGACCATCTGTTTGCGTGGATGCAATGTGGTCGTCTCTCTGGCAGGATGCTTGGACGATAGGCCGTTCAACTACGTTCGAGCGCGGCGGAATGACCACTTTTGCGCCTGCGCTGTGACGCAGGACAGCCTCATAGCTTGGATAGCCATCATAGGCGCCATCGGCAGTAAACTGGCCGATCTCATCGTCGATCTGGTCCAGCAAAGGCTCCAACTGCGAAGCGTCGCCGGTTTCCTGATCTGTCAGACTATGTGCTATGATCTCGCCACTGTCGGCTTCAACCACCAGATGCAGCTTTCGCCCGCCTGCAAATTCCGAGGCAATCCGCCCCCTCATTCCGAAATGATGCCGCCCCCCAATTCCGAGAATTAGTCGCCCCCTCGTTCCGCGATGATGCGGCTTTGACCGCGCCGTTGTCTATCCCACGAAAGAGATGGTGGAATGGCTCAAAGATCCTCAATCCGCGCTGAAAACCGAAACCCGCGCCAAACTGTATGTTGCCATGAACCGCGCGCCATGTGGTGGCCGTCGTCTACGATCTCCCCGAAGGTCAGAAAATTTCCGGATTTTCTATTTTCTCGTGATAGAAAACTTCGGAAGCCAACCATATAAAATGTCGTATTTGCAGTCGCTTAGTTGCTCTGTAATCGTTGCCATTTGCATGAACTTTGGAAAAAATTGCATTCAGTTCCATATTTGGGTATAGTGAGTGAAGGAGTAGTCCTATGACGAAGTTACAGGAACTGAAAAGACATTTACGTGCCGGCAAGGTCTACCGTCGGGAAGACCTCACTCAATGGTCGTCATCGGTCGACCGGCACCTGCAGCAGCTGCTTGCGGAAGGATACCTGAACAAATTATCGACCGGCATCTATTACCGGCCGAAGCAGACGGCGTTCGGCAAAGCGCCGGCGGAAGATAATGCCCTCCTTGAGGCTTTCCTGAAGGATGACCGTTATCTCGTTACCTCGCCCAATGCCTATAACAGCCTGCGTGTCGGAGCGACGCAGCTCTATAACAAGACCGTCGTCTACAACCATAAGCGCCACGGCAGCTTCACGCTGGGCGGACGGGAGTTCGAGTTCCGCAAGAAACCAGCCTTCCCCAAAAACCTAACCAAAGAGTTTTTGCTGGTCGACCTGGTCAACAATCTCGACCATCTGGCCGAGGACCGTGAACAGGTGCTGGCCCGCGTGAAGGAGCGCGCTCTACAAGGCAACCGCAGCGCCCTCACCCGTGCTGCCAAGGAATACGGCATGGTGCGCACGCGGAAATTCTTCAACGCGCTCGCAGCGGATGCGCATGCCAGCTGATTTCTTGCATAACCATAAAGATTTCGCGTCCCTGTTGCGCATCGTCGCCGACGAGATGAAGGTGCAGCCCGTGCTGGTCGAAAAAGACTACTGGATCATGCATTGCCTGTACGGCCTGCAACAGCTGGGCATGGCATTCGAGCTGAAGGGCGGCACCTCGCTCTCCAAAGGATACCGCATCATCAACCGCTTTTCAGAGGATATTGATATCCGTATCGAGCCTCCGGAAGCGATGGGTGTAAAAACAGGCCCCAATCACGACAAGCCCGCCCATCGGGAAAGCCGCAAGGCCTTCTATGACTGGCTGGCCGCGACAATCACGATCGACGGCATTCAAAGCATAGAGCGTGATACGGAGTTCGATAACGAGAGCTATCGCAGCGGGGGCATCCGACTCTATTACCCAGAGACGACCGGCGCGAAGTCGGTGCTGAAAGACGGCGTACTGCTCGAGGCCGGCTTCGATACGGTTGCGCCCAATATCAATAGGGACATCAGCTCCTGGGCCTACGACTATGCGTCATCGCGCGTCGAGCTGATCGATAATCGCGCGTTGGCCGTGCCCTGTTACGAGACCGGCTATACCTTGGTGGAGAAGCCCCAGACCATTTCCACCAAATATCGCAAGCAGCAAGAGACCGGACAGTTCCCCGCCAATTTCCTTCGGCACTATTACGACGTCTACTGCCTGCTGGACCAAGCAGACGTTCAGGCTTTCATTGGCACGGATGCATATCTTGCCCACAAGCAACGGCGCTTTCCAAAACTCGATAATCCGGATATCAGCGGCAATCCGGCGTTCAGCCTTTCCGACCCAAAGGCATTCGCACTCTACGAAAGCGCGTATGAGCGAACCGCGGCTCTCTATTATCACGGCAGGCCCAGCCTGAAAGAGATCCTCGCGCGTATCGCGTCCTACGCGAGAATCCTCTAACTGCCCAACACGCTGCGACTGATGGGTTATCCGAACCTGCAACCCCTCTGTTGCCAACTATTTGAAATCCCGCGTCTCCACCTTGATCGCATCGAGATGCAGATAAGGATCGACGACGTCGCGCGGCCGCGACCCCTTCGGCATGCCACGTGGATCGGGTCTCGGCGCACCACGACGAAACTCATCCCCTCGTCCCTGCGGCAGGGGAGAGACGGCATCACGATAGCCAACGCTTGCGAGCTCCGCAGACAGATCAGGGCAATGGAAAATGCGGGAACGTTGCGAAACGAGCGGCGAGGCGTTTGCGGCATTGCAATAATTGATAACGCAGCGCAATGTAACTGTCACAATCCTGTTCAGTTGGGCGCCGTGCAATGAGAATTTGCATCTACAAGTCGGACATAGCACCCGAGCTTACTCTCTTGCTGCGAGAGGGCTTGCCCGTACCGCTCGATACCAAGATAGACAAATGGACCAAAATCAAGGTCGTCACCGACGGGGAGATGAGAGCAGACCTTTTGATTCAAATTGGCGGTGCGGGGCATGCGTTAGTTCGACTTGGCGCGACTAGACAGCATTAGGCAATAGCACCGCCTTACTGCCGCGTGATCACCACACCACCGTCGCATCGCGGGGCTTTTTGTGCTGGAAACACGCACCCCTGGCGCTCGCGAACCGACCGGCGACCACATTGCCCGCCTCGGACCGAAAGCTCCGTTGCTGAATTGGTGGTCTTGATGGGAATCGAACCACCCACCCGTGTCACCGCTGATTTTACCATAGTAAATAACGACCTAGTGCTTCAATCGTCAGATTTAACTGCCAGATTTCAGGAGGTCAGCGCACGTCGGCTCTCGTTCGAAGCATAATCCGCGGTGCGCATCGTCAACTTAACGAAGCATCGACGTCGATGTGAGATGACAGGCCATGACAGACCGAGACCCGCTCTACCGCCGCCATCGCTTTCCCGCTGAGATCATCGCTCACGCCGTCTGGCTCTATTTCCGCTTTCCGCTCAGCTTGCGGATGGTCGAGGATATGTTGGCGGCACGCGGGATTGTCGTCTCGCATCAGACGGTCCGGCTGTGGGCGGAGAAATTCGGGCGGGCCTTCGCCAACGAGATCCGCCGCCGCTCGGCCGGTCGGCTGGGTGACAAGTGGCACCTCGACGAGGCCGTCGTTTCGATCGGCGGCAAGAAGCACTGGCTGTGGCGCGCCGTCGATCAGGACGGTTTCGTGCTGGAGGTTCTGGTGCAAAGTCGCCGCAATGCCAAGGCGGCCAAGCGTCTGATGCGCAAGCTATTGAAGGGCCAAGGCCGTGCGCCGCGGGTGATGAACACCGACAAGCTTCGATCCTACGACGCTGCAAAGCGCGAGATTATGCCAAGTGTCGAACACCGTTCGCATAAAGGCTTGAATAATCGGGCGGAGAATTCCCACCAGCCAGTCCGGCGACGGGAACGGATCATGAAGCGCTTCAAGTCACAGCGCCATTTGCAACGCTTCGTTTCCATCCACGATCCGATTGCCAATCTGTTTCAAATCCCCCGCCACGATGTCTCCTCCAGCCATCATCGCGAACTGCGTTCAGAGGCGATGAGCCTGTGGACGAAAATCGCTCGGGCATGAACCGCCGTAGTGCAAGCGGCCACGA
>NZ_JBFRFF010000076.1:0-13030 GCF_052114685.1 Rhizobium sp. 2YAF20
GGCAAAGAACGACGGGTTGTCACGGTAGGCCAACAGCATAGCGGCCCGCGATACTCGGCTCGCCGGTTCGCTTCGAGACCGCGAAAGTGCCGTCAACGTTTCAGTCTCTTGCTCGCTCATCGCCAGCTCGATTACGCGCCGCCTTGGTGCCATGATGAAACTCCTCGGTTGAATAATCTCAAACGAGGAATCCACGAACACACTTCAGGTTCCATCAAAGGCCGCTTTCATGGAATCGATCGTCTAGTCGCCAGCTAGACGATTGTCCAACAAGTCCGGACAAATTAGTCGCAAAAAATCTCTTCATGGCGAAAAAGGGCAGTGCTACGCACCGCGAGGCATCACGAGCGGACCCGTCACCGGACACCTTTGCGAATCTACATATCTGGCGAATATCACGTCCTCGGGTTCAACGTGCAGACCGAGGATCGCGGCGGACCCGGAAATGCTGGCGTTCAAGCGACAGCGCTAAAACACTCCCAACGATATCGACTAACGTATCGGGCGCCGAAGGTCGTTCGTCGGGATCGAATGCGATTCCAATGACGGCATGTTCACCGACCGACGTTGTCACAGGCCAAAAATCAAAGCGCGAGGCCAGCGACGGGTTGATTCCGGCGCGCGCGACCAATCCCGTGGCCGACGATGATCGAGCCGCCTCGAAGTCGGCCTCGTGGGGCTCTTCGCCGCCAACGATCTCAACAGAAATCACGGCGCCCTCCCTAACGCGCATCACGGCGACGGGAACTTGGAAGAGCACTGCGAGGGCTTCGGACGTGATTGAGACGATCGCCTCCGTATTGTCGGCGGCCGCAACGTCGCGACTATAGCCTTGCAGCACAATCGTCTGCCTTCTCAGGAGCGTCGCATCAGTCGCTCTTCGCATGGAGGTGAAAGAGACGCCGCTCACGATGAGTCCGACCACAAAAAATAGCGCGATCGCCCAGATGTTTGCTGGGTCGTTGACGACCAGCGTGTAGCGAGGCTCAGTCAGGAAGAAATTGTAGGCGAGAGCACCGAGCATGGCTGAGAAGAGGGAGGGCCCCAAGCCGAAGCTAATGGCCGCGATGACCACCGGCACAACAAATATGAGGGAAACGTTCGGGATCGTCACCTCGCGGTCGATACCGACAGCTACGGCCGTTGCGAGGGCCGTCATTGCAAACGAAGCAAAATATCCCACGACAGCCGAAGAATCCGACGGCGCCGAGCCCAAAAGCGGATCTGCATCGGGCATCGCGGGGATGTCCTGTCGCAGCTTCGATCCAACACCGGCCATCGTTCAACTCCCGTCCAATATGCCGTCCTGCCCCTGAGGCGGTCGCGGCCACGATTAGCTAACCCAGTATACACCAGCTTCATTCGTAGGTGAGCCGTTGAATTGCACTGAGAACTGAAGGAATGGCTGTCCCTCCCGACGGGATCGCGATGTGCCAAAGAGAAGTTTGCAACAACATCACTCGAGCGCTGTTTCGGACGGGGGTCATCGGAAGCGCTGTGGTGCCGACGCAGACACGAGGCGGACGATAGACAGAGGGGCTCGCTACGGCACTGTAGGCAAATGTTCGCTACGAGCCCCAGGCCGTCCATCATGTCCGACCGTAGCCATTGGGTCCCGCATGAAACCAAAATACAAATTACAATATGGTAATCCGCAAGCCGCCGCCGCCCGGGCTGACGCTTGGTGATCGTACAAGGGGAGCATAATCATTAGGTGTTGCGTACGAACTGCCTGAGCAGCATTTTCAAATGAATCAATAAGAGGTAATATTTCGCAATATCTTTTGCGGGCGCGGAAAATGGGTGACCTTCTTAAATTTGAACTTGCCAGGCATCCCCCTGCGGCTCGCGGTGTATCGACGGAAGACAAATCCGGCACATTAACCTTGGGCCTTTTTTCGCCATCTTCAGCGACAGTCGACAAGCTTCATGGAAAAACAGCGGGAGGCTCGGAAGAAGGTTCTCCTCTCTGGTGTTTGGCAATTGTGTGCTGCGCAGTTGTCGTATATCTGGTCATTGCCATGCATGTCACTGGCCAACCCAACTATTCGGCGAGAGCGAATCTCACCCCACGCATCACGCTGCAGTAACGATTTTGATCTGACGATAAGGGCGCCCGGTGATCGATAATTTCTTTGTATATGTTTTCCTTGGTAGTGCCTCCCCAGTTAGCGGCAATACTGACGACCGTAATATTTACTTTGTTTAGGCCGTAGACGTGAAGTCAATTTTGCGATGCCCGTTCGGCGACCAGCGGAGATCGAGGCAGTGAGTTCATTGGCCTCGTTCCAGCCACTCTATTCGCTATCTGGATTGGTCGTCGGCATGTTGGTCGGGATTACCGGCGTCGGCGGCGGCTCGCTGATGACGCCGCTATTGGTGCTGCTCTTCGGTGTCCATCCGGTGACGGCAGTCGGAACCGACCTGCTCTATGCGGCAATCACCAAGACGGCGGGCACGGCCGTTCACGGGAGGCACGGCCGCGTCAACTGGAAGATCGTCGCGACGCTCGCGGCCGGCAGCGTTCCTGCAGCACTTCTGATGCTGTGGATCATGGCCGGTGTCGATCGCAGCAGCGTGTCGGTCGCCCACACAATCACGCTGTCGCTCGGCTGTCTGCTGCTGTTGACGGCGACGATGCTGGTTTTTCGCGGCCAAGTGCTGGCGATGCTGGCTGCGGCTCGTCAGCGGCGCGGCCGTGATACCATGAGCCCACGCACCGTCGGCGCCCTGACGCTGCTGCTCGGGCTCGTCCTCGGCGTCCTGGTCACACTGACCTCGGTCGGCGCCGGCGCGCTTGGCGTCACGGTGCTTTTGGTGCTCTATCCGCGCCTTGATGTCCGCGAGATCGTGGGATCTGACATCGCCCACGCCGTCCCGCTGACGCTGATCGGCGGGATGGGTTACTGGGCGATCGGCGAGATCGACTGGATGATGCTCTTTGCCCTGCTGGTCGGCTCGATCCCCGGCATCGTCGTCGGCTCTCTCTTGGCGCTGCGGCTGCACGAGCGCGTTATCCGGATGTTCCTTGCCGTCATTCTCGTCGTTGTTGGCTGGAAGCTTATCTCCGGCTAGACACGCGGCTTCGCAAAGGATTTCGGTGTTGTCTTGGCACGCGATATCAGGGATACAACTCCAACGAGGGCCGCTCTGCCTCCTTTGGAAATTCGGATCATGTTTTATTGTCGGGCAGCATAATGACAACGGTCGCGGATCGGCTTGAAGCGCTTGTCGCGAGAGTGCCACATAAATCTGAAGCACAGCTGGCGCAGATGCTGTTCGGCAACAGAGGCTCCCAGCAACGCATTAACGCCGCATGCCGAAAGCTGGTTCAGGACAAGAGAATTGTACGGCAAGGCAAAGGCGGTCTCACAGATCCTTTTACCTACAGAATCGCGGCAAAGGGCGGAGACCTCGGAAAGGCTTCCGATTAGATACCATCTTATCAAACATGTCGGGTTGCAAATCCGGCGACTCTCGTTGGGTCGTGTCCTGTGACGATTTTTGGGCAACCATCGAACAATCGTAGCGGAAGCCGCCCTGCCCGTTCTCGATCAACGCGTTTGTGCCCGAAGCGCGCTGGCAACGCGTCATCTCTTGAAGCAATCAGCGCTTCGTGGATTCGCGGCGGACAAGACGTTTTGCGAGCGACCGTGGCAAGCGGATCTCGCTAACGTCTGATTTGCAAATCCATAAGCAACGTTTGCACCTGCCCGATCCCGGCGACGTGTTGGCTCTCGCAGACCGGGGAATCGTCCATGGGTGCGGCTACCGTCAGCTGACTTTTGAAGTCTGCAGTTTTATGGAGGGCATCCGTTTCTTGGAGTCTACCATTCGACCGTCAGAGAGACGGGCATCGTCCGTGCTGGCTTTTAGATTTCGCCTGACGCCTCGCGCCGGTTGCGGTCGAGTTCTTCCGAGTATCGACGAAGCGTGAAGCTCTCCGATAGCTGACCGATGACCTTGCGCTCGATCTGGTTGTTGACGACGGCAAGTGCTTCGCTTTCAGTCTCGTCGAAGATCTGTGCTGCCTGTTTGGCGTTCATCTGCGGCTGCAGGAAATCGCTTTTGTGGCGGACGAAATCGCCAAGGCCCCGGCTCTCCTCGTCCTTTTCGACAGGGCTTGCATAGACGTCTGGGACGAGCACGATGCCGGCATATTTCCCGACCTCGTCGAGCAGGATCACCCGCTGGGTGGAGCCGATCGGGAAGTCGTGGCGGAATTCATCGACGGTGATGTCGGCGTTGGCAGTCCGGACATCGGGACGCATCATTCGCTCGACCGTAAGGTTGCGGATCCAGCCGACGTCGTGGGCGCTGCGGATGCTCTCGCCACGCAGGTGGAAACGCCATGTCGCGAACGAGTAGCCGAACGTAGTGCGCACCACCAGTGACGAGGTGATGACGGCGGCCAGAACCAGGGCGGTGATCGGAAAGTCGCCGGTGATCTCAAGTGCAAGGAAAGTCATTGTGAGCGGTCCGCCGATGATGGCGACGGCAAGTGAACTCATGCCGACGATGGCATAAATGACCGGCGTCAGCGTCACATGGTCGAAATATGGGGCAGAATACGCAAAGATCTTGCCGATGAGCGCTCCCATGAACAGCGAGGCGAAAAACAATCCGCCCCTGAAGCCGGAGCCGATCGAGACGGCGGAAGCAATCGACTTTAGCAGGAGTAGCCCAATGAGCGTCGGAACGGCGACCTGGTCCACCAAATCCAGGTGGAGTGCGCCATGTCCTGCCGCTAGAACCTGAGGAGAAACAAGAGCAAGCAACCCGACACAGATCCCGCCGAGCGTCGGGCGAACATACTGTGGTATCGAACTCCTTCTGGCGAATTCCTCGACGAATGATACAGCCTGCATGAGCAATATGCCCAAGCCAGCACACACGGCGCCCAGCAAGACGGCCGGAAGATAATCGGCAGGAACGACGGCTCCATAGTTTCCGACGGCAATCATGACATTCGCCCCAGACAAAAACCTGGCGACGAGAGTGGCGACAAGTGCGGATACCACAACGGGGGTCAGAGCGATAATCGTATATGTGCCTATGATCAGCTCAAAGGCATAGAAAGCACCAGTCAGCGGTGCGTTAAAGGCCGCGGCGATCGCACTGGCCGCCCCGCAGCCGACCAGCATACGCATGTCGGAACGGCGTAGCTTCAGCAATAAGCCGAGCTTTGACGCGATGCCTGCGGCAAGCTGGGTGTAGCCTGCTTCAAGGCCGACCGAAGCCCCGAATCCGTTGGAAACCAGGTTCTGGACCGATATGACGACGCTGTCAGTCAACGAAAGCCGACCACCGTGGAGGGCATTGGCCTCGATCGGATCGACCATTGGCTTCTTGCGGGTCTTTGCCAGCAAAAACAGCATCAAGCCAAGTAGCGCGCCTCCGGCGACGGGGGCAGATAGGATTTGAAGCTTGTTCCCGAACGGATACGCACTCAGTTGATCGCCGTCGCTGATACTGAAGATCAGGCTGTGCATTTGCCGCGATACGAGGCTCATTGTCGTCACGGCGAGACCGGACATGACGCCGACAATCGCGCCGATGACAACCAATCCCGGTTCGCTCCGTCGACCGAGCGAACGCAGCCGACTGAAATCGAGATTTGCCAGGAACGCGGAAGCAGTTGGAGATCGGAAAGGGTTGTCCATTTTATCGAGCATGGTCGGGATCGGTATCCTATACCTTACGCTCTCAAGGCCGCGGCAGGAACTCTCAGACCAATCGAAATTTGCCCGTACTCGCCCTACTCGACGAATATGGAGAGCTGCCAATTTCGAGCAGCCAGCGCCCAGGCTGCCACACAGCGGTCATTTCCGATCGACGATGAATTCGCGCACGAAATCCGGCGAACGTCCGCACAAGGTTATCGGCCGCGTGTCCAAAGCAGTTGGTGATCAGAGTAGCGAGTAAGCGGGCCTGGCTTTTCCACGCTGATAAGCAGCAACAGCTTTCTGACATCGCTGTGTGGGTTCCTCGCCCAGGAGTTTGACGGCGCTACGAAGGAGGCATCACCGCAGCTATTTGCAGGATCAGTGCACCGACGACGAGACCGACCGTTGCCCCCATTGCTTTGAACAATGCGTCATTGAGGCGTGGGTGCCGCGTGGGCGAGATTGCTTGAAGCAGTTCAGTGCCGACTGCACCAAGGATGCAAAAAATGGCGACCACCCTTCTGTCATTCGGATAAGCAAAAATGAACATCATCGCCATTAGCCCGAACGCAACGGTCCGCTCGATTTCAACGGATATATGCGTGCGAGGTCGCCAACGGATAGGAGCCGCCGTCGCGAAAATGATCGCAACGAACATGAGCCAAGCAAGAGTGCGAAAATCGAGCAACGCAGTCATGGCAGCAACTATACCAGCAAGGACACAGACCGCAATGCGGACATCCGACCCATCAATATCACGATCGACCCACCGACAATCCCGCGGGTGATGTACTCTCCGCCGAGCCTCCGACCTCGAATTTATCCTTTACGGGCCGCAGTCGGTTCAGCTGAAGTCGAAGCGTCGCCCCACCTGGGGCTGTCAGGCTTCCGGCGGCAATGCCATGAAAGCAGACGCCCTTGTCCAATTCTGTCGATCCCATGAATTTTAACGGCGCATTCTTCCAAGTCGTATTCATCCAAGTGCCGGCGTGAACAATTGTCGAAACGTGGGTCTGAAAATCCCGGTACCTTGTGGTCCGCGATCGCGGTCGCTGACTTCCCATTGCAGGCCCCCGCTCCAGTCAGGGACGGATGCTGGTGACAGCAGCGATTCTCTGTCTTCGATCGCGGACCTCCTCCCAAGGCGACGCATCGATAATAACTCATCCTATGACATAAATAAATGGGAAAAATCCCATAGAAAGCGCGATCAATCGGCACTTTCTCTCCCTGGGATATTCTCCCTGAGTTCATAATCAATATTCCGCCGACTATGAAAAAATATCACGGTGTGATATAAAATGCCTCGAGCAGTCGAGTGATAAGCCTGCGCCTTGTCAAAAGAGGCACTTCTATGAAAATTGCGATCAATGGGGCTGGCATCGCGGGATCGACATTGGCTTATTGGCTTCACAGCTACGGCCACGAGGCTGTACTGATCGAGCAGGCCCCACGGCTGCGATCCAGCGGGTATATTATCGACTTCTGGGGACTTGGATATGACGTGGCGACGATGATGCGGATTGTCCCGCATCTTAGGGTGTCCGGTTATGATGTCGGGGAGGTGCGCTTCGTCGGCCGCGACGGTCAGCGACGGGGTGGCTTCGCGACGGATGTGCTAACGCGACCACTCGACAAACGGTTTGTCAGCTTGAAACGAAGTGACCTTGCAGCAGCCATTTACGCGGCGATCGACGGCAAGGTTGAAACAATCTTTAGGGATAGCGTCGCTGCAATCGATGAAGACGCCCATGGCGTAGATGTGGGCTTTGATCATCATGCCGGCCGAAGGTTTGATGTTGTGGTCGGGGCCGATGGCCTACATTCACGTGTCCGTGAACTTCGATTTGGCCGAGAGGAGCAATTTGAGGTCTATCTTGGTTATAGGGTTGCGGCATTTGAGCTTCCGGCATATCGCCCACGTGATGAGTTGACCTATGTCAGCTATGCCGAACCGGGCAAACAAGTCTCACGGTTTTCCATACGTGACGACAGGACGCTTTTCCTGTTTGTGTACCGTGAGCCTGACTCGACAATTATAATTCCCGCGACGGACGCGGGGCGCAAAGCGGTTCTGCGCGATGTCTTCAAAGACGTTGGTTGGGAGTGTCCGCGAATCTTGGAGAGCATGGAACGTGCGGAAGAGATTTATTTCGATCGGGTTAGCCAAATTCAGATGCGCAATTGGATCAAGGGCCGAACCGCTCTAGTCGGCGATGCGGGAGCTTGCGTATCGCTGCTAGGGGGCGAGGGCTCGGGTCTGGCGATGACGGAGGCGTACGTGCTTGCCGGCGAACTCGCACGCGCAAAAGATAACCCATTGGCTGGTCTCGCGCGTTATCAAGTAGGAATGATGCCGTTCCTGCAGCACAAGCAGAAAATGGCAAGCCGATTTGCGTCATCGTTCGTTCCGAAAACCGGATTTGGGATTGCGCTTCGCAACGCCATAACTTCCCTGATGGCCCTGCCTTTCCTGGCTAATTTGTTACTGGGGCGACAAATACGCGATGACTTCGGCCTTCCACACTATGTCTCCGACGAAACACATGCTGGGATCGCGAAGTTAAATCCCTAAGGCTTGGTTCCCCTCTGGGTTCCCACGATATGTCAGACAATTGGCAACGCAGCCGCCACGGCGGCCCCGAAAAGACGCGATATCATCTGTCTTTAGGAGACGAATGATTTTCTCCCGAAACGGTGCGATCCGCATTTGCCCATTCCTCTAGGCATCGGATTGCGCCTCTCCTCGAGGAGTGTGCTTTTTCTTGCCCCTGGCCGTCCACCGCAACCCATTTTGACAGCCGGGGACCGTTCCGATCTTCCGAAGATATCCTATCTGGCGGCCCGATCGAAAAATCAAAATTTTTGGTGCTCGACCCGCTGAGGCGTCATTGCCTAGTACCGCTGGATTCCTGAAGATGGATTTCATAGGCTCTCCGACCAGCGGTATGCTGGCAATCGTCCGGCTCAACTGTATTCGTTTACAAATCAGACGCATCCGACCGCGCGGATGCCATATATGTCATATGCTGACATATATTAAGTCTTATCGAAAGTCTAGGAAAGCGCCCGGTCATCCCAGAATTGGCCGGTAACCAGCGCCAATGAAATGCGAGCAGAGACTTGCCGCCCGCCTTGCATTCATTTTCCAAAATTGTATCCGATGAAATGGTTAGGCTACTCATCATCAAGGATATCGAGCGCAACGTCGTCTTCATCCAAGTCGAGATCTGTCAGAACGAGCAAGCAGCCACCATGCGCCAATTCTTTGAGCAGATCGCGCCGCTCCTCCTCATCGCGAAAAAAGGCAGCGATTTCGTTCCAAAATCCGCCTTGATTCCGCTGCGCGAAGGCTATCGCGCTCGCCCCTGACAGCAGCGTGAGTTTACCGGGCGGAAGGCCCGCGGCCCTCAGGCGGTCCGTTGCATCATTTGCGTCGGATACATTGTCGAAAACCGCTACTAGGGAGTTTTCGTTTGAATATGTCGCCATGATAGAATCGTAAGCATGAAAGCCTATCCCTTTATTCGGCAGACGCCGCCGCCTCGCCTGATTCCATACCATCGGCAAGACTAGCTGCGGCCCTATGAATGAAATTTCATCCACGCGCTCCCGGCATCCTAGCATATTTATATCATGCAATGATATACTTTTCGCCTGCAAGGCATCCTGCACAGGCCGACACCCAGCTTAACGCCGTTTGCTCATGCGCCTGAGGCGCGTCAGCGATTCGGCGAGCAAAGGCTCATGTGTCAGCATTTCCCGAAGATGATCTGTTGCCAAATGCTCAAGTAGACGGGCACCGTGTGGCGTTAAGGTGACAAGGACACTGCGCTTGTCTTCCGGAGACTGGAGGCGCTCGACAAGACCCGCGTTGGCAAGCCTATCCACCAATTGAACAGCACCGTTCGGCTGTAGCAGCATCTGCTGTGCCAGATCCCGGATCATAATACCTTGGGGTGGCGAGACCTTGATGACCAGCAGCGCCTGATATTGCTGCGATGTGATGCCGGCTGCAGTGACGACGGACTCGCTGAATGCCAAAAAACGCCGCATTGCTAGGCGCACGCCTGCCAGTCCCTCATAGACATTATTCTCGAGCGTCGGTGCACTTGCGGTCTCGGCCGTCGTTTCGCCAATCGACGCCGTTTTCGACTGCATGCCTTTGTTCGCGACGGGATCGATTTGTCGTTCTCCCCGGGCGGGCGATCGGGCGAGCCCGTGTCGATCTGATTTCACCACCTATTTACCTCTTTAATTTATGTCACGATGTGACATATACTATCGCTGACGGCCCAATGGTCGACAAGTTTTCGAACGGCCGCTCGCCGGTGGAAAGGACGTTATCGAATTGCCGCTTCATATCAATCGTCCGATGGACCAAAGCCTGTGATCAGATTTTGGTCGGTTCTGTCGGAAGGAAGACACCATATCGCGAAAGTTCAACGGCCGCATTGGCGGTATGCCTGTGATCTTTAGACGGGAAGCGGATCTGTCCCACCACTCAGCAATCAGCCGACCGTAGTCCCAGAAGGAGGAAACTCAAAGTGGATGACCTTGATGTGAAAGTGGACGGGTCGATAACCCTCGACCGCGATCTCCGGTTCTATGGTTTGATCAGCGGAAGCCTGACCGTTCCCAAGGGACGCAGGATTGAGCTTCATGGCACCGTCAATCACGACCTTATTGTCGAAGCCGGGGCAACGGCACTGATATATGGTTCCGTCGGTGGCACCCTGATAAACAGGGGCGGCGATGTCTCCGTGTGGGGCACAGTCGGGGCGGTTTCGGATTACGACCAAGCCAAACCAAGCGTCATCCTGCCACAGGCGATAATAAAACGTCGTCCCGAAGATTTGGCGAATAGTACCGAGCCAAGGCGGACTGTGAATACGCGGTTGGATCAGCCAGCATCCAGCTAACAGAATCTTCCGACTTGCAACTTTTTCTCAGGCCAGTAATGCCCCCACACCACCGCAGACCGAAACTTCTCCGTCGTTCCCGTGTCATCTGGGGGTCTTTCAATCTTTGGCGGCCGCGACTGGTGTTTTGGATGGGCGCCTGGGCGATCGGCGTTATCAGCGTCGGCTTCGCCCAGCTGGCCGATCTGGCACAGCGAGCCTTTGTCGGAGTGACGAGTTCCGGAGAATGGGCGTGGCTGTTGCCGCTGGCACTGTCACCGGTGGGTTTTGCGCTTTCCGCCTATCTGGCAGCGACGCTGTTTCCGAACTCGCAAGGCAGCGGCATTCCCCAAGCGATCGCGGCACGGCATCTGCATCATGACGAAGACCGCACCAGGCTGCTGTCGCTCCGACTTGCGTTCGGCAAGATCGCGCTGACTGTCCTCGGGCTGTTCTGCGGTGCCTCGATCGGCCGCGAGGGGCCGACCGTTCAGGTGGGTGCTTCCTTTATGCTGGCAGTTGCCCGCTTCAGCGGTATGGCGCAGGCGAAAGGCTTGATTCTTGCCGGCTCCGCCGCGGGCATCGCCGCCGCCTTCAACACGCCGCTGGCCGGCATCGTCTTCGCCATCGAGGAGATGAGCCGCACCTATGAATCGCGGGCCAACGGCCTCGTGCTGATGGCGGTCATCCTCTCCGGCCTCGCGGCCCTCGGCCTCTCCGGCAGTTATAATTATTTCGGCACGGCCGATGTCGCGCCGACCATGCTGATGGATTGGATCGTCATGCTGATCTGCGGCGTCGGTGGCGGGGCGCTTGGGGCGGCCTTCAGCGGTCTTGTCCTTTATACGGGTATTCGCATCCGGCGCTGGGCGCTGCCACAGCCTTTGGCGCGGCTCGTCCTGCTCGCGGGTTCTTGCGGCCTTGTCGTTGCCATCATCGGCGTGCTCTCGGGAGGGAACACATTCGGAACTGGCTATGAGCAGGCGCGCGGTGCCGTCGAAGGCCATGCCCTGCCCCCGCTGTTCTTCGCGGGCAAACTGCTGGCAACCTTCGTGTCGATGATCTCAGGCATTCCCGGCGGTATTTTTGCGCCGTCGCTTGCCGTTGGCGCCGGTTTCGGTAGCACGGTTGGTTCACTATTGGGTACGAGCATCGCACTGGCGGCCATCCTCGGCATGGCTGGCTATTTCGCGGGCGTCGTACAAGCGCCGATGACTGCCTTCGTCATCATTCTGGAAATGACCGGTGACCATCAGGCCGTCATCCCGATCATGGCGGTATCGATGATCGGCTATGTCACATCGCGTCTGCTATCGCGTGAACCGCTATATCACGGCCTGTCGCGCGTCTTCATCGCGGCGGCGATCCGGACACGGCGGAGCACGGAAAGAAATATGTCCCACACTTAGCTTACTCGGACGGACTATCGAACGGCGCCATGCAAGAAAGAGTGTTAACGCGCCTCGGGATTGGAGCTCAACGATATGACCTCATTCTGGAATGCAACCGTGATCTTCCCGATCGCAATGTCATCACACATCGAAGCACCACGGCCGATTTTCGTTTCGGATCAGCGGGCCGACTGCGCAGATGCTGTAGATAAGGTCTTAATGAAAACAAAGGGCCGGCTTCTGTCGTTTCGCTCAAGCAAGGACATATGCACTGTCACCATTCTCCTGCGCAAAGAAAGCGAACGCCCCGAAAAAATTGTCGTAAAAGTCGACCGAAATGCGACGACGTGCAATGAAATTTTACATGGTAAGCATGCATCCATGCGGTCGTCATGCGACTGAACATACAGAACGCCGCCAAAGCGTAAGTCCGGCACGGATCAAGCATGAGAAGAGACTGCCCGCTTTTGCGTCGGACGCGCGGGAAAGCGCCGCAGAACGACGATACAAAGCACAACAAACGCAAAATGGCATCCATCGTGCTGCACGCCTCATGGGGAGCATGAGGAAGTGTGGGGCAGTTATGCGGCGAGAGCCGTTTCGTCTGGTTCCTGATTGTCGTTAGCCATCCCGGGATACCATTGCTGGAAGGTCGAGCGCAGGGAGCCGTCGAGGGTCTGCGTCCTGGTTTCTAGCAGAAGATGCGCACCGATTCTGCTCCACTGCATTTGCTGTTTTTTCGCGAACCGCTTGCTGATGACGGCATTGACGGTTGCCTCGACGAAGGCCGAGGAAATCCGCTCCCCGGACCGGTAACGTTCGCCGTAGTTGATCAGGCTTGCGCGGTGGGAAGCGATGTAGGATCGGAACTCGCCGATGGCGGTGAGAAATTTGCGCATGATCGGGTAGTCCGTTTCGAGCGCTTCCGCATCAAATTGCAGTTCGTCGATTTCCTCACGGGCACGGTACGCATTGCCGTGCCAGAGATGCCATTTGATCCTGCGGAGGGTTTCAAGGATGCCCTGCCCGGCCTGCTCATTATGGTTTTCGACACCCTGGCCGAATTGGCGCA
>NZ_JBFRFF010000077.1:0-11470 GCF_052114685.1 Rhizobium sp. 2YAF20
GCGATTGCGGGCACGATCATTCCATGGCGATTGCGGGCACGATCATTCCATGCTCAGCAGACAGAAGTTGCCATCGGTGTTACCATTCTCAACCGGATGCTTGACACTGCACGCCCGGTTTCCGTCCGTTGCAAAGCGGCAACGGCGAATTCAAAGTAACCAACCCCATCAAAGACCGAGCCGCGCCTTCATACTGATCCCTGCACCAACGCCGCCGGGCATTGAAAATGAGCATAGTGTATGATATATACTGTCGATATCTGATATCGGAGATTTTCCATGAGAACCTTGGTGGACATCGGTGACCCAGAGGTCAAGGCACTGGATCGGTTGGCGCAACGAGAAAAAGTGTCGAGAGCAGCGCTGATCCGCAAGGCAATTGATGATTTTCTAGCTCGCAACAGCAGCGCTAGCGAAGGAGAGGCGTTTGGGCTCTGGGGTGATCGAAAGGTCGATGGTTTGGCGTATCAGGAAGATATTCGTCGCGAATGGTAAAAGCGCTTTTCGACACAAACATCTTGATCGACCATCTCAATGCCATACAGCAAGCGCGACAAGAGCTGACGCGGTATCAGGAAAAGGCCATTAGTATCATCACCTGGATGGAGGTTCTCGTCGGTGCCAAGCCGGCGGTGGCAAGCGGAACACGCGCTTTCCTAGCAGGATTTACGGTCATTGCTGTCGATGATCACATAGCCGAATGTGCAGTATCTCTGCGACAGCTACATCGTATCAAACTGCCCGACGCGATCATCTGGGCAACAGCCAATGTTCACTCGATGTTACTGGTTACCCGGAACACGAAGGATTTTCCGAAGGAAATGCCCGACATTCGGGTACCCTACGAAATCTGAACGCCCCGTTAGTTCCAGGGTAGGACGTTATCCAATCCATCGTGCGGCCGCTGGTTCCAATCCTTCAAGAGCGCCGATTGCGACTTAGTATTTTGGGAGGCCGAACTGAATTTCCGGTCCCCTTGCTGGATCACGAAAAGAGGTACTGTAAACTTATCGGCCTCGGGTACCCAAACGGTGCCGGATTGCAGACCTTCCGCCATTCGGATCGCTCTAGCAAATTCTTTAGTCCAGATACCAACCGCAAGCCCGAACTCGCTGTTGTTTAGGCAATCCGCGATTGCGCACCACAATGATTCAGCTGTCGTGGCTGTGGCTGCGTAACCAGCCAGGATCGGCGCTCAGCCGCTGGTTTGTGGATCGGTTCCGCAATTAACACTTTGCGTTCCCGGCAAATGCGACGCCGATCTTTGTCCTCTGGGCTCGGCGCTTTGATCATTGCGCATACACGTGGCTCGCCGCGCTTGAACGCAAGCAGTGCCCGGACCGGTGCTTCACCATCAATCTTATTGGTCTTCGCGCGCAGGCGCCGACGTGAAGTAGCGATCGAAGCCGCATCGACAACGTAACTCTCGATCCCGTTTGCTTCCAGCACGCGATGTATCCAAAAGCCGTCCAGTCCCGCTTCCTGGATCGTGGCGACGGGAAACGATCTTCCCGTTCGGAGCCGGGCCTTCTGTTGTAACTGCGCAAACCGATCCAAGAGCCCGGCAACGTCGCCGCCGTCTACCGGATGCTTTGACATCTTCTCGTCGTTGCCCGGCAACAATGAAGTCACCAGCCAGGTCGATCTGCTCAGACCGTATGTTCTCGGGGTGAAGGTGGCTCACCCCCGCGATAAGCTGAGATCGGGGGTTGCTTCGGATTGGCCGAAGCCGAGCCCAAAGCGAGTCCCGAAGCGATTCTTCGAACATCGCGTTATCGATGAAACTGCCTCGGAAGGCTGATTTCGAAAAAGCGTTACTCAATCAGTATATCAAGGCGGTGAAACTGAGCCGGAAGGCGGGCCATAAGGTGAGTTTTCGCGTCGCCGTGGATCCGCGCGCCGGAGCGCAGACAATTTCTATTGTCGAGGAAGACCCGCTGATTAGCGAGAGTGCGTTTCCGGTCGAAGAGGCTGGCGAGCCGGATGACGAGCTTCAGGCAGCCCTGACAGCCGCACGAGAACGCGGCCGCCGCCGCGTTGCGGAGATCCTCGGCGAGGACGACATGCTCAACGCGGACGCATTTTCCGATCTTCTTGGCGTCTCGCGGGTCACGGTCAATGCAAAGCGTCAAAACGGCCAGGTGCTCGGCCTGGACGGCGCCAAGCGCGGGTTCCGTTTTCCGGCCTGGCAGCTCGATCAAGACGGCCGGCCCTATGCGGCGCTCCCGAAACTGCATGAGATCCTGGGGGGTGCCTGGGCCGTTTACCGCTTTCTTGTTTCGCCCCACGGCGCTCTTGACGGTCGGACCGGGCTTGACTCCTTGAAGCGCGGACAGGATAGCGAGGTGATCGCCGCAGCTGTGGGCATTGCCCGCGGTGACTTTCGCTAAATGGCCGGTATCAAGCCGCCTGCCGGTTTCGAGCGTCAGCCGCTCGATATCGAAACTATTCCTCCAGGGAGTGACTTTGGCCGGATCTACGCAAGGGCCTTTCCTGACCCGCTGGGATTTGGAAAGACGCCGAGCCGATTCAGTGATCCGCGCCGACGTGACGCCTCGAAGCGGTTCGGCGTTCTCTATCTGGGCGAAACACTCAAGGTCTGTTTCCTCGAGGCAGTCCTGCGTGATCGCCGCGACGGTCTTCTCGGCGATCTACCGATTGAGGAAAAAGAAATCTATGCGCGGCGCTACTCTGAGATCGAGACGATTGCGGAACTCAGCCTTGTCGACCTGCGAAACGATCACGCAGTCAGGATGGGGGTTCCAACTGACGTGGCGAATCCTCGCGTCAGAGCCTTGCGCGCTCGTGGTCGCTTGCATTCTACGAGCACCAGTCGGTTCCCGACGGCATCATCTATCCGTCCCGCCTGAACGGTCATACGAATATTGCCGTGTTCGGCCGCGCCGTCTCCAAGCTGGCGCCAGCACGGGTCGTACCATTGATTGGTGCGTCCGGGCTTGCCGCGGTTATCAATGACCTGCGTGCGACCCTGGTCGATTTCTCCTGAGGCATGGCGGGTCTGTGCGCTGGTCGTTAATCCCCGGCACGGCTTTGCCAGCATTGGCCTGTGGCCGTCAGGCACTCCGCTCTCATTTTTGAGTTTGCCTTTCGTCGGTAAAGGAAAATTCAACGTTTCCTGTAGCTTGCCCAGCGTTCCGTCCTTTCGAAAGCGAATTCCGGACACTATGAAGCTGACGCTGCTGCCGTCCGAATAGAGGGTTACGCCCGTAACCGACAGCCGCAAAAGTTTCCCCCGGGCTGCTCAAGCCGCCGTTTTGGGCGTCGCTCCCACGCGGCTGTTGGTAACAGCCCTATTTGGCTTTCCATAAAGATCCCATTCAAGCTTTCTTGGTAATCTACCGACGGTAATTGGCGGCGCAACAGTGCATCCGCTATCGGCGATTGTCTTGCGTACGGGTTCTCATGCGTTCATTGGCATTATCAGCAATCTTGTTGGTCTTTGTAGTTTTGTCCGGCTGCACGTCCCATTCCAGTCCTGAGCATATCGCAGCCGGTCTCCCCTCATCGGAGTTGACCGGTTCAATCACGCGACCATCAAATGTGCTGCCGCTATCGAATGTCCAACAAAGCATGCCGAAAGCCGTGGTTTCGCGGGAGCAATTGGCTGGGACAGTGTTGGAGGTGCCACCGGCCTTCGCATCTCCTATAGGCAGCGTCGGTATTCCCGTCCCCGGGACAAGGCCTGCGGTACGGACCGGTATGGCGAAGCCCGAGATGCCGACGTTCACGCGATCCGGCGGTCAAATCTACGGTCATCGGTTCCGCGATGCCAAACCGATCAATTTCGGTCGATCGTCTCCGCGGAAGCTCGCAGTGCATGGCGTCGACGTCTCGCGCTGGCAAGGTGATATCGACTGGGATCGGCTGCGCACGCAAGGAGCAAACTTCGCTTACATCAAGGCAACCGACGGCGGCGATCATCTCGATCCGATGTTTAAGACGAATTGGCGCAAGGCCAAGGAAGCCGGCGTGCGCCGCGGCGCGTACCACTTCTTCTACTGGTGCCGCACAGCCGGTGAGCAGGCCGACTGGTTCATCCGCAATGTCCCGCGAGAAGCGAATGCCCTTCCGCCCGTCATCGATGTCGAATGGAACGGTGAATCCACCTGCAAGCAGCGGATTTCACGCGAGCGGGTTCTGGAAAAGATCCAGGTCTTTGCCGACAAGCTCGAGCGCTATTACGGTCAGCGACCGATTATCTACACGGCCCCGGATTTCTACCGCGACAACCTGCAGGGCGAGTTGCTCGACTATCCCTTCTGGCTACGCTCGGTGGCCACGCATCCCTCAGACCTATACCCTGGGCGGAACTGGCTGTTCTGGCAATATTCCGGCTCCGGTCTTTCGGACGCCGTCAATGGCAAGATCGACCTGAATGTCTTCCACGGCAGTGGTGACGAATGGCATCGTTGGATTGCTTCACGCTGAGCTGAGCGCGAGCGGCTCACTTCCGGGAGTTTCGGAACGGCCAGCCACGTTATTCCGATCTGGCGATCGAGACCGCCCTCGCGTTCGGCTTGGTGTTCGGCCTCCGGCTGCGCCAGACGGAGGGTTTGCTGCTATCGGTGCTGAAGGTGATGCGACTGGATCTCGCCGTGCCCGATCACACGACATTGAGCCGACGTGCGCAGACATGGAGATCGGCTGGCAGGCGGGAGCGTCCCAAAATTCCGACGAAAGAGGCCATTCACGTCCTCGTCGACAGTACTGGGCTCGAAGTCTACGGCGTTGGCCAGTGGCTGGAAGAGAAGCACGGTGCCAAATCCCGTCGAGGCTGGCGCAAATTGCATCTGGCATTGTAAGCTGACAGCGGCGAAATCATCGCTCACCTCTTGACTGACCAGGATGCCGGCGACGCCTCACAGGTGGAGCCGCTGCTCGATCAAATCGATGTGCCGATTAGCCAGTTCACGGCCGATGGCGCCTATGACGGTGACCCGACCTACGACGTCGTCAGCAGGCACAACGCCTGTGCTGCCATCGCCATTCCACCTCGGTCCAACGCGATCGCTCGCTCGGATACAGGGATCGCCAGTCAGCGAGACCGGCACATAGCGGCGATCAAGGCGGACGGGCGCATGAAGTGGCAAGCTGTGGCCGGCTACTGCAAGCGGTCGCTGGTCGAAACTGCGATCGGTCGCTACAAGTCGATCATCGGACACCGACTACGAGTGCGGTCCTTCGGTGCCCAGCAGACCGAAGTCGCGATTGGTTGCGCCATCCTCAACCGCATGCTCGCATGCGCGCGCCCAAACTCCGTCCGCTGCAAGACAGCAGCGGCATAGCGACAACATCAAAGATCGAAATCCATCCATCCCTCGACCGATGCACCAACGCTACGCTGAGCGGATCGGCGACCACCGCAGCCATCATCGCGAGTTGCGCGCAACGGCGATGAGCCTATGGGCGAAAATCGCCCGCGCATAACCTACAAAACAGGCCGGCGTCATCGTCTGGCCTCTTTGCCGTTAAGTTTACGATGCCCTTTCAAGAGCTCCAGCTGCAGACTTAGAATCAATAAAGATCACCTCTGATAGGGCTTTGATTTCAGCGGGCAGCCAGCCACGCCTTGACGCCCGAGAGGCTGTGGAAATCATCGACTGCGCGCACTTCTACTGCAGGCAGGTCAATGGTTGCCATTTCCGCCAGAGCACGGCCAGGGCCCAGTTCGAGGATCGCAGTGACGCCGCGTTCGGCCAAGGCTTCAATCACGTCTGCCCAATCGATCCTCTCGGCCAATTGCCGTGCCAGACCCTTTTGAGCGCGATGCGGATCGGCAACAAGAGTCGCGCCGCTGGCGGTCATGAGACGGAGGGTCGGGCGGCTCATGACTACCGAGGCAAGAGCGTTGTCAAACGGTGCCACCGCACCCGCAAGCCGCTTTGTATGGGAGGCGACATGCACCATCATCGGGGCGGCACGCGCGGCACCTTCCTCCAGCGCAGCTGCGCAGAGCGTATCGATCGATCGTCTATCACCGCCAACGATGAACAGAAGATCCGGGTTCACAATGGCGATTGCGCAGCCGAACCGACCGACCAGATGCTCCACGGCCGCCTGTGGCAAGCCACGCACATAGCCGAGCCCATCATCCGGCCCGGCCGCAGCGTCCATTGCCCGAGCCCGTTGATCGACGAGCTTCAGGGTATCCATGGGTGACCAGATGCCGGCCACCCCCCATGCCGCCATTTCGCCGACGCTGTAGCCGGCCACCATCGTTTCGCTTGGCGCGCCCGTCGGGAAAAGTGCGCGCGCGATCGCAAGCGCACGCGTCACGCACAGAATCTGGCCCTCGCGATTTGCATGCAATGCGGCTTCAGCTGCGGTCCGGCAGAAGTCCGTCGGGCGGGTCCCGAGCACTGCGGTCGCGGCTTCGAAAACGGGGTGCGCGTCGGGCTCCGTTGCCAGCAGCCGGAACATCTCCCGATTCTGGTGACCTTGGCCCGAACAGAGCAGCGCGAGGGTCACAATTCCAACACCTCAGTAAACAGCGCCATGGCAAGGAGATCGGCGCAACCGCCCGGGCTGAGATTGCGCATGACGAATGCCTCGTGAATGGCTTTGGCATCCCATCGCCAGTTCGCCCGTCCGACTCCGCCATCCGCCAGGAAGGCACGGGCCTTGTCACGAGCGAAGTTCAACCCTTCAGGACCGGCACGATAAAGCAAATTGCTGTCGTCGACCACCGCGATCAGGGCCATGCACGCATGGACCCTTGCAGCTTCCTCGTCACCCATAGCCAGGCGCCGCCCTTCGGCAAGGGCTGGGCGGGCAATCTCATATACGGATGGCATGCCGGCGGCAGCCTCGGCCCGAGCGCCTCCTACACGGTAGCGTCGCGCCACGACGCTGCCGTGACTGTCATGCTCCGGTGCCTTGTCGACGATGTCCTGTCCCCAACGCAATGCGATAAGGGGGCCGAGCGGCGGTTGCCAATCGCACGTTGCTGCCAAACCGGCAGCCGCCGCCAACAGGCCGAGGCCGAAGATGGCGCCTCGGTGGGTATTTACCCCCCCAGTCGCATCCCGCATTGCCTTTTCCGCCTCCATGCCGATTTGGCGCAGGCGATCCATGCCCGCTCCCATGGCGCCTGCCTCGGCAAGCGCGATGAAGAATGGTTCAAGCGTTCGAGCGCTGAGCCGCAGGAGGGCGGCGTCCATGTCGGCGTGAGCGCCCTTGTCGACGTGGCTGACCAGTCCAGGTTTGGGCCAAGTTTCCACCTCCAGAATTAGCGCTCGCGCGGCGTGCTGTCCGATCAGCTCGGGATCGCAATATTTGACGGAGACACGTTGTCGTTCAGCCAGCAACGGAAACGTCATGCAAAGAGCGCCTCCCGCGCAATCAAGGCCGATCCAGTATGGGATTTAACCAGGAGTTCAGGGTTTCCCGACAGCCATTCCCGCCACTGAACGGCCGTGCCGCGAGGTGTGATCAATTCTGCATCAATACGCATCGGCGCACGTTCGGCAACATCGTTCAGTAGAGCCGTCGTTCGCGTGGCATCTACGCTCGAGCGACAAGCGACCAAAAGATCAAGATCGGAAGTGCCTGTCAGATAGGAAAGACCGGTCAGGTATTGCCACGCCAAACTTCCGAAACAGCGACAAGAGACGTCTGCCTCCAAAAGCGCGCCAATGGCCGGGCGCCATCGTGCCGGTGCCGCGGGCAGCACATCCCTTAGCAGAGGAGGAGGCGCTGCCAGTATTACCGCGGTTGGCGGGCAGGCGAGCGTAAGCCGTTTGCGTCCCATGTCCGGAGGAAGGGGCAGTCCCAAGGGTACGATGTCCATCGAGTCGCTGCAGATTCGACGACGGAAAATTGCCGGTCGCCCCGACGTCGCCCACGCAAGCAGATCGGGCTCTATTTCGCCCTCGACTTGGCCGTGCAGCAGGCCGGACCATGCTTCGGAGCACACATAGACGAGATCGTGGCGGCGGAGGGCAGCAACATCAATCATGGAGCAGAGCCAGCCGCTCTACTTCGGCCGCAATCATGGCAGTCTTCAGCCGGCCGCCCCGATCGGCGCCCAATCGAGCCCGCAGATCACCCGAAACAGGCTTGGCAAGTAGTGCTGCGAATTGAGTGTTCAAAGAGGCCGCTGGATCCCAGACTTCCGCTATGGCGCCGGTAGCAAGAAGATTATCGAGGCCTGGCGCAAAGACGGGGGTCGTCTCGGCCTTTTCTTTCAGGGTAGCAAGCGGCAGCTTGGTCACTCGGGCCATGGATGGCAGGTCCATGACTTCGGGCCAGGCCGTGGGCAGGGCTACCAGCGACCCGCAAGCCAGTGCGGTGGCAATGAAGGCGCCGGCGGCGCTACCCCCATAGAGAAGGCCCACTGTGCGGTGTCCCGCACGCTCTGCCTGCCATAATGCCTTCGCCAAGTGTGCCAAGGCCTCGCTGAGACCCAGGAGCTCGTCACGCCGGCTCATCCGTTGGCTACCGGAGTCGACCAGGAACAACAGTGGCGATCCGTCCGGCCGCCGAGCGACCGAAAGAATATGCGCGGCCAGCGCTAACGCCTCATCGACGCCCGGATAGGTCTTGTCAGTAATGCCGATCAGATCAATGCGGGTTTGTTGGTTCAATTGGCCCCAACCGGTAACAAGTCCACCCGCCTGCACCACCTCGTGGCCGGCCGGAAAGAGTGAGGAAAGGATATCAGCGAGCTGCATCGGCACTCTCCCGAAGGATATTGGCTGTGGCGAGGAAGGTCTCGATGTCCTGCTCCGGTATCTCGCCGGGGTGCTCAATTTGCAGCCGCGCCCATATCTCCGTAGCATCATGGGCGTCGCCAAAATGGCGCAATCGATCTTCGAGCCGTGTCTGCTCTGCGTCCAGCACCGCCTGGTCCAAAGTGGCGGGCAGTTGTAGCGCGGCAATCGCACCAGTCCGGAAAGCGGCGACATCGTCTTCGACGAAGAAATCGGCTCCGCCAATTAGGTAGCGATGCTTGCCACCCATGGTTCGCCAGACCAACGCGCGATCGCGGGAGTCGAATTCTTCCACGCCTTTGTTCGTCTCGATAACCTCCGGCCCGGAGACGGATAAACGTCCCTGCTCAGAGATGACGAGCGCGGAACAGCAGCCGGCAATCAGGCTGCCGCCGCCATAGCATCCGGCCCTACCGCCGAGAAGACCGACGACGCGCACGCCATCGGATCGCGCCTCCAGCACGGCGCGCATGATTTCGGAGATCGCCAACTCACCGGCATTGGCCTCCTGCAGGCGTACGCCACCCGTGTCGAAGAGAATGACGATATCCTGCTGCATCTTGCCCGCGGCATGTAGCAGGCCTGTCAACTTGGCGCCGTGCACCTCGCCAATGGCGCCGCCCATGAAGCGCCCTTCCTGGGCGGCCGCAAGTACCGGGCGGCCGTCGATGCGGCCGGCTCCGACGATGATGCCGTCGTCGAACTGCCGCGGCAAATCGAAGAGCGCAAGGTGGGGGCTCGTCTCCCGCCGTTCCGGGCCCAAGAATTCAGTGAAGCTGTCGGCGTCGAGCAGATGCAACAATCGGCCGCGGGCAGACTCTTCATACCAGCTTCGGCGCAGCTTGTGAGGATTGTTCATTCTGGCTTCTCCATCAGCCGGACGCCCTGGGCCAGGCGTAGCGCCACCATATCCGGGCGTGCGCCGCCATCATTGATCGTGATGCGCAGACCGCCGGCGGCGGAGCGTGCCGCGAAATCCTCGGTAACAGCCGCCCACAGCGCGGCGAAACCATGGGCCGGCGTCGCGATCTCGATGACGCAACGGTCGGGCGTCTCCCGCCGTTCAAGCAATACTTCGAGGTTACCCGAAGCGACGACGCCCACCAGAGCAACGGCGCGGGTTCCGCCAGTCTGCGTTGACTTCAATTCATAGAGCAGATTTTCCATGCTGTCGGCCTTACCAATTGCGGAACCGGGTAGGCGGCCTGTACAGGCCGCCGGAGGCAAGCATCAGATCCTTGATGGAATGCGCAGCCAGCAGTCTGCGATCGGCATCCAATGGATCTATTCCAAGATCTTCGGGACGCTGGATGACTTTGCGCTGACGTAAGTGCTCCACCATCTTGCGGTCTCGGGCACGGCCGACTTCGGTGTACCCGGCCACGCCCCGGATTGCCTGTTCCCGCTCGTCCTTGTCACGGCACAGCAGCAGATTGGCGATCCCCTCTTCCGTCACGATGTGGGTGATGTCGTCACCGTAAACCATCACAGGAGCGAGATCGAGCTGCAGCTTGTCGGCCAGATCCAGGGCGGCCAGGCGCTCGACGAACAGTGGCACCATACCATCACCGAAGGTTTCGCCAATCTGGACGACCAGTTTGCGTCCGCGGCGGAGGGCAGGGGTGGCTGCGGCGGGGTCGGCTTCCCTCCCAGCACGCAACCAGGCTTCGCTCGGATGGCGCCGACCTCTCGCGTCCGATCCCATGTTGGGGGCGCCGCCGAAACCGGCGACCCTGCCGCCTGTCACGGTCGAACTGTTGCCGCAAAGATCAATTTGCAAGGTAGAGCCGATGAACATGTCGCAGGCATAAAGTCCGGCGGTCTGGCAGAAGGCACGATTGGAGCGCAGCGACCCGTCAGCCCCGGTAAAAAAAATGTCGGGGCGGGCCCGCATATAGTCTTCCATGCCGACTTCGGACCCGAAGGAATGGATCTGCTCCACCCATCCGGCTTCGATGGCGGGGATCAGAGTGGGGTGAGGGTTCAGCGCCCAGTGCGTGCAGACCTTGCCCTTCAATCCCAGTCGCTCGCCATATGTCGGCAGCAGCAGCTCAATGGCCGCGGTATTGAAGCCGATACCATGGTTCAGGCGGCGCACACCATAGGGAGCGTATAGTCCCTTGATAGCCAGCATTGCCGTCAGGATTTGCGTTTCGGTAATGGCCGCAGGGTCGCGCGTGAACAGAGGCTCCACATAGAAGGGGCGCTTGGCGTCCACCACGAAATGAACCTGGTCGGCAGGTATGTCGACGCGCGGCACGCGATCGACGATCTCGCCCACCTGGGCAACGACCAGCCCCTTGCCAAAGCTTGTGGCCTCGACGACCGTTGGCGTGTCTTCCGTATTAGGCCCGGTATAAAGGTTTCCAGCCTTGTCCGCGCTGACCGCTGCAATCAGCGCCACCTGCGGGGTCAGATCAATGAAGTAACGGGCGAAGAGTTCCAGATAGGTGTGAACGGCACCTAGTTCGATCTGGCCACCGAACATCATGCGCGCGATGCGGGCCGCCTGCGGGCCGGAATAGGAAAAATCAAGCCTCCGGGCGACGCCGCTTTCGAAGATATCGAGGTGCTCCGACAAGACCACACCCGACTGTACCATGTGCAGGTCGTGTATCTTGGCGACATCGACTTTAGACAGCCCTCTCGCCAGCAGGTCAGCTTGTTTTTGGTTGTCACCCTCAAGGCAAACTCGATCCCCGGGCTTCAGGATCGCTTCCAGGAAAGCGACGAGGTGC
>NZ_JBFRFF010000078.1:0-11257 GCF_052114685.1 Rhizobium sp. 2YAF20
CGAGGTCAAGGCGAAGGTCCTGCAGAATGTGCGGTTCAAGTACGCTTGCCGCCATTGCGATCGTACAGGGATTACCACGCCCGTCGTGATCGCACCGATGCCGACGCAGCCCCTGCCGGGCAGCATCGCGACGGCCTCGACACTGGCCTTCGCGCTCGTCCACAAGTACGTCGATGGCACACCGCTCTACCGCGTGGCGCAGACATTCGAGCGGGCCGGCGTTCCGATCAGCCGCGGCGCTCTCGCTCACTGGGTGATCGCTTCGAGCGAGAAGCATCTGCACCGCATCTATGATGCGCTGAAACTGCGCTTGCGATCGCAGGCTCTCATTCATGGCGATGAGACGACAGTCCAGGTGCTGAAGGAAAAAGACAAGGAGGCCACCAGCACATCGTATATGTGGGCCTACCGGAGTGGCGAGGATAGTGACGAGCCAATCGTGCTCCTCGACTATCGGCCGGGGCGCGGCCAGATCCACCCGCAGACCTTCCTTGGTGACTACCGCGGCATATTGGTGAGCGATGGCTACACAGCCTGGCGCACATTACATGGCGCGACCCATGTCGGATGCATGGCTCATTCCCGGCGGCGCTTCGTCGAAGCCCTCAAGACGAGAAAGAAAGGTGGCGGCCCGCCGGAGCAAGCTCTGAGATTCTTCGAGCAGCTCTACCGGATCGAAAGGCAGGCGCGAGACGAAAAGCCGGACGTCGGTGAAACGCAGGCCGACTGCATCCACCGTTTCCGCCAACAGCACAGCTTGCCTGTCCTGAACGCTTTAAAGACGTGGCTCGACGATATCGCGCCGAAGGTCGTGCCGGACACCAAGCTCGGCGATGCCGTGTCCTACACCCTGAACCAGTGGGATTACCTGACACGCTACACCAGCGACGGCAGGATGCCGATCGATAACAACATTCTGGAACGCGATATCAGAGTTTTTGCGACCGGAAGAAAATCGTGGCTGTTCAGCGATACCGTCGACGGAGCCAAGGCCAGTGCTGTTATCTACAGTCTGATGCTCACCTGCCGCGCCTGTGGCGTCGACCCACTCACCTGGCTGCGCCACGTGCTCACCGAGTTGCCGCAGCGCGACGAAGCGGCCGAGATCGGCGACTTGCTACCGTTCAACTTCTCCAAAACCTCTGCGGCCCAATAGAGCCCCGGATATCGCTACCGATGCGAGTGCGCTTCAGCAGTGCCGCAGCCGTCAATGCGCATGGAAAATCGCGCTTACTAGGTAACTCCCTCAACATAGCCTCCGGAGTTGGTTCTGAACGTCGTACCATTGCTCAGCTCGACGGTTGTATTTGCCGGTGGGTCGTTCAGGAGATCGTATTCTGGGGTGCCCCGGACCGCGCGGGACACGTCGACTCGCTGGGTCGTGCCAGAGGGGCCACCAATGACTTCCTCAAATGAGGCTTCACTTGAACCAGGGCCCTTGCCAAGGGTTCCATTCTGGCCGAGCGTTACGACACCGTAAAGGATTTCGCCGCGAAGCGCTGCGGATAATCCGCTCTTTGACGCTGTGAGCAGCGCCTTTGCTTCCTCACTCTTGAAATTAGCCGCGATACGATCCGCATCGGCGATTTGACCTAGATCGTTGTCGTCAGCGTAGTCATAAGCTTGCAAAAGCGCCCATTGCCTTTGTATGCCTCCGATCGGCGAAATATAATCGCCATCGCCTGTGAGAGCAGCATCCACATATTCTGCTGCTGCAATGCGCAAATCGGTTCTGGCTTTGACGCATTCGCTCGATGAGATTCCAACACAACTCTTCAGCTGGTCGTCACGCTCCTGAGAAAGATTGCGAAGCTGTTGACCACGGTCGCAATCCTTGTCGCTGCCTAGTTTTGTGCAAGCCAAATCGGCAAGTTCGAGCTCTTTCGCTTCCTCATGCGTCAGGTAGTTGTAATTGACATTATCGAGTGCGGCGGCGGCACCCGTTCCTCCCCCGACAGCAGCCCCGACAGCTGCTGCCACCCACTGGGTAATGGCGCTTTTCTGCGTATCCGTGAGGTTGGGATCGGCTTGCAAGACCTGTTGAAGCACGCCATTTGCGATTTCACTCAGTGCACCGCTGAGTGCACCGGCACCGACATTGCCACCGGCAAGCTGTGCGACGATTGCGCCCACTGCAGCGTGCAAAGCAACCTTTTCGGGAGATCCTTCGGCAAAGCCGAGCCGGTCTGAAAGCTCGCCAACGCCCATGTTAAGAAGGGCCGACAATGCTGCAGCGCTCTGCTGCTGGGCTTTCAGCTTGTCGATGTCGAAGGGATCGACCGTCTTGTTGGCTTTGGAGGCATCGGTGTTGAGACCGGAGAGGTCCTGGCTCTGGTTGGCGAGGCTCCACTTGCCGGGTGTGATCGTCGCCAGCGTCTCACCGTGGTCGCTCTGTTTGGCCGGCTGCCCGACGACGGGCACGGGGATGCCGGGGCCGATCAGGCTGACGCCGTAGCTGGTCGATGACGCCGACATCGAGTTTGCGATGTTGGAATAAAGGATTTGATTGGCGGTCAGATCGTTGTTTTTGGGATCGGCGGTCGAGGCGATGATGCCACCGATCAGATCGATGGTGCCATCCGTATTGACATGATAGCCGCCGGATCCGGCGACAATACCGCTTTGCTGGGAGACGTCGGCATAGTCACCCGTGATCGTGCCTTGATTGTAGCCACCGCTGATGCCGCCGGAGCTGATGCCGAGCTGGGCGCTCTTCGACTTCTCGTCATAGGATGCCGTGTCTTGGCGGCTTTCAATGACGATACCGTTTCCGGCAGTGGCATTGACCGTCTTGCCCGCAAGGACGCCACCTGCCAGCGTCAGCGTGTCCCCGGCGACGACTGTGACCGTATTGGTGCCGCTGATATTCGAATTGACCTGCGTGACCGAGCTTGCCGCCTGCTTGCCGGAACCGTAGGCCGCGTTCGCGGTCGGGCCGGCGTTGAAGACGTTGCCGCTGGCGTCAACGCTCGCGGCAACGCCAATGCTGACACTGCCCGACTTGCTGCTGCTATTGCTGTCGGATGTCGCCTGCACGCTTTCCAGGTCGACATTGCCGGCCGCCGAGATCAGCACATTGCCGTTATCCGGATCACTGGAAAGAGAAGGTGCTTTGCCATCCTTGCCCATGCCGGCGCTGATCTGGGCGCCACGGCCGACAACATCACCGGATTGGGCGATGATGGTCACCGAGCTGCCGCTGATCTCGGGCGCAACCGGGATCGAGGTTGTCGACTGCTGCGAACTCTCGCTAAAGCTATAACCGGCCGTAAGGGAGATTCCGGCGATAGCGGGTTTCAGGCCGGTGTCTGGGTTCGGCTTGGCGTCGATGGCGGCCATCGTCGACGTGATCGCCTGATAGCCCTTGACGCCGGCCAGAACCGCAGGCGCGATTCCGTAAATGCCGTTTTCCCCGGAAAGCAGGCTGCCCGCCTGCATCGCTTGTTGTCCAGCGCCTATCAAAGACGACTGAACTGTCAGGCTGACACCGGCAAAGCTCTTCTTCTGCATCTCGGAGGCATTGGTGACGTCGTTGCTCGAGAGCAGATTGACGTTATCGCCTGCGATCAAGCCGATCGGGCCGGCGGCCAGGATTTTGCCGGACTGGTCATTGATGTTGCGGTTGGCAGCAATCGTGATGCTGCCATCAGAGTCCAAGGTGCTGACCGCATTGATATTGGCGTCCTTGGAACGCTGCTCTTCCGAATTGGCGACGCCAATACCGATCGACAAGCTGCCATCGCCGGAGGAAAAGTTGATGCCGAAGCCGGAGCGCTTGGTGTCGCTGGCCGAGGATTGCTCCTCTGCGCCCGGCGCCATGTTGACGTCGCGCGCCGACGAAATCACCGTGCCGTCGCCCGAATGCGAGGACGAGCCGAAGATGTTGACGTCGCCTTGCGTGGACGTGATCGTCGTCGCGCCGCCGGAGGTGAGTGTCGAACCGATATTGTCGGTCTGGCTGCCGCTGCTCTTCGAATCCTTCGATCCATAGATCGAGATGAAGCCGCCGCCAGAGCCGACGCCGATGCCTGACTTCTTGGTCTGCTTGTCGCTCTCGTGGTCTTCCTCGGCCCCCATGACGGTGACGGTCGAGCCGGAAAGCGTGAGATTGCCGCCTGCGGCCATCTCCGAGCCGGAGACGACGGTCTCGCCACCGGCATTGGCCGTGACATTGCCAGTTGCCGAGATCGACGAGCCGACGGTGTCCTCGTCGTAGGTATGGGTGTGGGTCTTCGAGGACGACAGGAAGCCGCTCTTCTTGCTGTCGGACGTGGTTTCGTCAGTGTCCTTGCCGGCGGCGATGACGATGTTGCCAGCCGCGCTAATGTTGGTGTCAGTCTTGTGCGATGCATCACCAGCGGCGACTTGCGAAGTCGATATGGTAACATCGCCGGTCTTAGAGCCAATATTGATCCCCCCCTGGCCGGAAATCGAGGAACCGTTCGCCGTGGTCGTCGTTTCGCTACGCTTCGTCTTGCCGCTGCTGCTGGACGAAGATGTGCTGTCGATTGCCTCGCCGATGGTGACATCGCCATTGGCGAATAGGTTGGCGCTTCCGCTCTTGGCATCGATATCGGAGCCGATGAGGCTGATGTCACCATTATATGCCTGAACGACGACGCTTCCGTTACCCGACGTGATCGACGAACCGTTGCTGGTAAGCGCGGTCGAATACGATTGGCCGCTCTTGTAGTTGTTGGCGGCACCCGCGATCGTCTTCGACTGGCTTGTCGTCTGGTCCTGGGAGGCCGCGATCGCGACATTGCCGTTGGTCGAAACGATGCCGATATTGCCGCCGGCATCGAGCGAAGAGCCGGCGATCAGCACGCCCTGATCACCGGACACCAGCATGGCGCCACCGGCGATCAGCGATGATCCCTGCTGAGTCAGGCTGGTGGTCGTGGTGGTAGTGCCGCCTTGAGCAAGGCTTAGCCGATCCTTGCTGAGGACAGTGTTCTCCACGCCGGCGGAGATGATGTTGACCGCGCCATTGGAGGAGAGGAGGGACAGGTCGCCGCCGACATTGGCGGAGCTTGCGATGATGTTGACGCCATCGGTGCCGGAGATGTTGAGATTGCCGCCCGTCGTCACCTTGGTGCCGATGAGGGCCTGCGTGCCACCATTGTCCTGTTTGACGGCGCCGATCGTCACGGTCTGCCCGGAGAGCTGCGCGGAGCCGCCGCTCGTCACCTTGGTACCCGCGAGCGTCAGGCTGCCGGCGCCGGCATCGACCTTCAGGCTGCCGCCGGCGGTCACGCCGCCGGTGGCGGCAACCACCGTCTGGCCACCGATATTCATGGTCTGCGCGGCGAGCGTGATGCCGTTGGAGGCATTCAGGTTCATGTTGCCGCCGGCAAGGAAGGCGCCGCCATTGGCTTTGATGTCGCTGGCATTAATGGTCATGCCGTCGGCAGCAGCAATCGCACCGGAATTGTTGAGACTGCCGACATCCATGCTGACGGAGCCACCTGTGATGGCCGCCGCCGAGGTCGCGATGTTGGCGCGGTCTGCAGCCGAGAGATAAACAACCGGCACCAGCACCTGGGCGCCATCGATCGTCTCAGTCTGATAGATCACCATAGACTGCGTGAGTGACGCTGCCTGCTCAGGGGTGAGTGCCTGACCGAGGGCAAACCCGTGTGCTGCAGCATAGGTGACGCCGTTGTCGAGCAGTGTCTTCATCTGGTCGATGGCATTGTTGCCGGGGATGAAGGAACCGGCACCTAAGCCGTCGCCGACCAGTTGTCGCAACTGCTCGTCGACGAGCTGGTTGTCGAAATAAGCGTCGCCGAGGAACGGGACCTTGGTCTCGGGCGTATAGCCGATGCGATCGATGAAATAGCCGGAGCCGTAGAACTTCGACACGTCGAGGAAGGCTGCCCGGGTCTCGAACAGGAAGACCTGTCCTGGAACCGTGCCGCCGACGCCGCCGGATTGCGGCTTGGCGACGGCTGCAAGCTGAGCGCCGTTGACCTGAAGCATCTGGGCAAGATTGCCGCTATTTCCAATTGCGATGGTGAGCTTGCCGATCAGGCTGTTCGGATTGACCGACGCGCCGCCATTGGCCGTCAAGCTATTGCCATTGATCGCCGGGCCGCCGCCAATCGTTGGRCCGCTGCCGGCGGTCGCGCCGCCATTGGAAGCGATGCCCGCAAGGGCTGCATTGACATTGAACAATGCGCCACCGGCCGTCATGCTGTTCAAAGCGCCAAGCGGATTGCTCGCGCTCGCCGGAGCGTCGATCGCCACCTGGCCGGCGATCGAACCGTTGGASGCCACGTTGTTGACGGAGCCTCCGCCATTGACGACGAGCGCACCACGCGCCTGGATAACGCCTGACAGGGCACCAATGGCCTGGACGGTCACCGTSGTTCCGGCCGCAAGATCYTTCGATGGGTCACGCTGACCGTTGGGGTTGTCCGAATAGGTGAGTGTCGGGTCGCTRCTGCCGATGCAAGGCCGATTGGGACCGCTGCAATCYGGACCCCCTTGTGTGGTGTCAGAGGAGATGACGTCCGGATAATATTGGCAAGGCGTACTACTGTCGCAGACCGTCTGCGTCGTGCGGTTCAGCGTCGCACCGTCATTGGTGAGCGTGCCSGCGACGGTSAGCACCATATCGCTGTCGGATTTGATCGAGCTATAGGCATTCGTCAGATTGGTGGCATTGATGGTCAGGGCGCCGCCGGCGCGGATCTTGGCGGAGGGACCGGCASCGCTGATCARTTGATCCTCCGACACGATCTGGCTCACCAGTTGGTCGATTGTCTGCGTCCAACCATATGTTGGCTCGTGCTGCCCCGAGCCGGTGCTGCAGCGTGTCTCGCAGCCATAGGTCCTGGTGATGAGGTCGTAGTCGCTGAGGATGGTATTGGAGAGCTGGACGTTGCGCTGAATGGCCGGTSCGGAGGTCGTGGTGTTGATCAGTGCGTTGGTCAGGATCGACATGTTGCCGCCGGACTGTATGAGACCGGCAATGTTGACGACGGCGCCGTTGCGCTGACCGCCACCGGGCCCAGCAATGGCGAGGCCGTTGCCGGAAAGGATGGCGCCCTGGTTGTTGGTAAGCGTGCCGCCGACGAAGAGGTTGGCGGTGTTGCCGGCAAAGACGAGGCCGGACGGCGTATTGTTGAAATCACCGGCAACGTTGAAGGAAATATTATTGCCGGCTGCAAATTGCCCGGTATTGCCGAGCGACGGCAGGTTGAGCGTCAGGTCGTGCGCGGCACGCAGCGATGTGGCTGATGTCATGGCGAGACTTGCGGCCGAGACGGTGATGTCGCCAGAGCCGCCGGCATTGGTGACGGTGCTGACTTGCGCATTGGAAAAATCGGCGCTGCCCGAGAGGTTCAGCGCCAGCCCCCCGAAGACGAGATTGCTGCCGGCGAGATTGGCCGATGAAGCGTTGACTACAAGCGTGCCGCCGCTGGCGATCCGGCTGCCGCGGCTGCCGGACAGATCCAGCGCGCCGGTATTGAGCGTGAGGTTGCCGCCGACGCGAGTGGTGCTGGTATAGGCGATGGCGCCGGGCGCTGTGAGCGCGGCATTGCCGAGGCTCTGCAGGCTGTTATAGCCGATGTTTTGCGTGGCCGTGGCGGCAAGATTGCCGCCYGAGAGCAGAGAATTGGCATTGATGCTGCCACTGGAGGCGGACAGTGTGGTCGTGCCCGACCGCTGCAGCATGAGGTTGCCGGTCGACGACGCCCTGGTGGCGGAGAAGTCGGCGCCGGACACCAGCGTATCTATGGTSATCGACYGGGCGGCGAGGTTGACGTTGCCGGCGCCAAGCGACTGGCCRSTGAGCGTRATGGCGTTTCCGGCGCCGATSGTCAGATCGCCTTGSGCGACGGCATTGGCGTTCACATTGTTCGTGGCATTGGCGGTGATGGTGCCGGCGGCCAGTAGGCTGTTGGCGGAGATATCACCGGCCGTGGCACTCAGCGTCAGGTCACCCACTTGGCCGAGGATGACGTCGCCGGTCGCCGATTGGTTTGTCGCGGCGAAATCGACGCCAGCGACAACGACATTGCCGCTGATATCCGAGCCGGTGATGGAGACATCGCTTGCACCGAGCAGCTGGCCGTTGATCTTCACCGCGCCGGGACGGGCGGCAGAGCCGATCCCAACGGTGCCATGGCTGGTGATGTTGCCCGCAGTGAACGCGCTCGCCACCACATCGAGGTTGCCAGCGACGATCAGCGTGCCGGTCGTGGCACTTTCCGCATTGATGTCGAGGTCACCCGTCGGCCCGACGACAATGGCGCCGTTCTGTGACTGCGCAGTTCCGGCAAAATCGACGCCGGTAATAGCCTGGGCAACCTGGACGGTCTGACCGGAAAGCGAGATGTCGTTTGCACCGAGGAGCTGGCCGGTGATATCGACGCTACTGCTGCCGGCAAGGGTGATGTCGCCGTGCGCTGTAACCGCATTGGCTGTGATCGTGGCCGCGGTAACCTCGATCGCACCGGCGGACAGCATGGTTTGTGTGGTGATGCCCGCAGCGGCGGTAAGGCTCATGTCGCCAGCGCGATTGCCCGCAATCGTCGCGGGCGATCCGAGCACAATGTTGCCGCCGGCGGCATTGGTGGCGGCAAAATCAACGCCGGAGATCAGCACCGGCGCGCTGATGCTGCCGCCGCTGAGCGTGAGATTGCCGGCGGCAATGATCTGGTTGGTGACATCGACGTTGCCGATGACGTCGACCTTACCGTGGCTGGTAATGCTGTCGGCTGCAAGATTGGCTGCCTTCGCCGTGACGTCACCGACGGACAGAATCGTACCGGCCGCGATATTGCCGGTCGCGGTTAGGTTCATGAAGCCGGACGAACTCAATACGATATTGCCGCCAGCGGCGTCCGTTGCTGCTAGATCGACGCCGGAAGCCAGGAGGCTCGCATTGAGGCTGGCGCCATCAACGGAGAGGTTACCAGCAGACAGCACATGTCCGCCGACGTCGAGACTGGCTTTAAGATCGACGTCACCGTGGCTGGTGATGTCATCTGCCTTGAACTCGGCGGCTTGCGCGGTGAGATCGCCCGCAGACAACAGCGTGCCGATGGTGTCATTGCCCGTGGAGGTCAACGAAACATCACCACTTGACGTCTGGACGATATTGCCACCCGCTGCCGCCGTCGCCGTGAAATCGACGCCTGAGACGATGGCGCCGGCGTAGATGCTGGAGCCGGAGAGGCTGATATCGTTTGCGCCAAGGATCTGACCATTGACATCGACGCCACCGCTTGCGCCGGAAAGGGTAATGTCCTTGTGGCCGGTGATGGTATCGGCTGAGATCGTCGCCGCGCTGGCATCGATGGTGGCGGCGGCCTGGATTGTCGAGGCTGCCGCAGTGCCGCTGACCGATACAGTCAGGTCGCCGCCTGGCGAAAGCACGATATTGCCACCGGCGGCATTGGTGGCGTTGAAGTCGATGCCGGCAACCAGGGTCTGAGCGGAAACACTCTGGCCGGTGATCAGCACATTGCCGGAGCCGAGAACCTGGCCGCTGACTGTGGTGGCGCCATCGAGTGCCAGATCGCCATGGGCGGTGACGCTATCGGCCGTAATCGTCGCGCCAGTGGCGTTGAGCGCGCCGGCAGACAGCAGCGTCCCAACGTCGAGCCCAGCGGTCGCCGCAAGCGAAAGATCGGCGGTTCCGGTGGTCGCAGAGCCAAGGACGATGCTGCCGGCCGCCGCATTGGTGGCAGCGATATCGACGCCGGAGACGATGGCGTCGGCTGCAATGCTCGAGCCTGTGACGCTGACATTGCCGGCGCCGAGGATCTGGCCGCTCACATCCGTGGCACCGGAAAGCGTGATGTCTCCGTGGCCGGTGACGGTGTCGGCGGTGATCGTCTGGCCGGCGGCATTGATTGTGCCGGCCGAAAGCATGGTCCCCGCCTGGATGGCGCCGGCGCTGTCATTGATGGTCAGGTCGCCGCTTGGCGCCAGAACGATGTTGCCACCGCCGGCATCGGTTGCGGCAAAATCAACACCTGAGGCAAGGAGGCCCGCAGTGACACCGTTGCTGTTGCCGTTGATCGTGATGTTGCCGGCGCTCAGCATTTGGTTGGAGACATGCACCCCAGCGTCGATGCCGATAGTGCCGTGGCCGGTGATGCTGTCTGCTTGCACGAGGGCTGCCTGCGCATTCAGATCGCCGGCCGACAACAGCGTGCCTGCGACGATATTGCCGGCACCGGCGTCAAGGGTCAAAACCCCGGTCGGTGAAAGGACGATCGTGCCGCCGGCGGCACTGGTGGCGGCAAAGTCGACGCCGGAGGCCATCGTGCCGGCCTGCACGCCTTGGCCGATGATTGCGACGTCACTGCCACCAAGAATCTGTCCGCTCAAACTGGTGGTGGCGTTGATGTCGATGGTGCCATGGGCGGTGAGGTTTTGTGCCGTCAGCGTGGCGGCATTAAGCGATGTATTGCCTGACGACAGCAGGTTGGTGGCGTTGATCGCACCGCCGGTTGCCGTCAGCTGGAGGTCGCCGCCATTGGCAAGGATGGTGTTGCCGTTCGGATCGGCCTGGGTGGCGGCAATATCGAGACCGGATACGACCTTGCCGGTCGAGATCGAGCGGCCAGTGGCCGTCAGATTGCCTTCAGCGAACACATTGCCGGAAACGGCGATGTCAGCGTTGCCGCTTGCGGCAATCGCGCCTAGGCCGGCAGTGAGGCCGATATTGTTGTAGCTCAAAAGAGACGCGGCCGAGATCGCACCGGATGTCGCCGTGATCGTCAGCGCCCCATGGCTATTGGCAGCCCCGGTAATCCTGATATCGCCGCTGGAGGTCAAAAGCGTCGCGGTACCGCTGCCTGCCGTAACGCTGCCGGCGGCAATACCGGCGGCAGAACTCAGCTGCACGTTGGTGGCGCTGTTGACATCGGCGGCAACGCTCAGAAGTCCGCTGCCGCTCGACAGCACGATATCGTCATCGGCCGCGACCGATTGCAGCGTGATGCCCTGGTCAGCCTGGACCGTCACCTTCTGATGCGATGTCACTTTCGCCGCCGTCACCTTGGACTTCGAGGTGATGCTGACGCCTTGGCTTCCCGAAACATTGCCGATCGAGATCTTGCCGTCGGCCGACAGTGACAGTTCGCCGGCATTGGCGGCCATGTCGCCGGCCATGTTGACGCCGGCACCCTTCTCGGTGACGACGATCTTGATGCGGTCGGCCTGCATGGCGCCGAGCGCCGAGCCATCGATGGCATATTCCGGCGTGCCCGAGGTTGCCGTCAGCGCCGTCGCC
>NZ_JBFRFF010000079.1:0-11023 GCF_052114685.1 Rhizobium sp. 2YAF20
CAGGGCTCCGGTGGGGAACCCTCGTTCAAACTATGTGGCGGATAAAATCCATGCCCGATTCTAGACAGAAGACAGCCCCAGACGAACACACGGAAATGCGGTACCCAACCCGCGCATAAGAGTATGCCAGCCGTCGTCAAAATGCCCTGTCTCCTGCTTTGTTCAACAGCTTCACGCATGTGTTTTCGTCGTCAAAGCCGGAAAGGAAAGATCATGACTAAAGAGCTTGCAAACGAACATAAGAGTTTGAAGAGTAACGATCATCGACCTCTAGGAGCGTTCACGTCAATGCAAACCTTAGTTTGCTAGCGCCGCCGGTCGCCGTCTCCTACTCTTCGCAAACCGGCACATCCTTGGACTCTCGAAGCGCGGAGTCTGGCCCGAAAGGGCCGCCAGCAGGAAGCTTGGTTTCGCACGTCTGCATTCAACAATAACCAAAGGGGTTATGACAATGAATTCTGCCCTATCCACATTATTGCTCTCAGCTAGCATTTGTCTCGCCAGCACTTTAGCGGCCGCCGCTGACAACGATGCAACAGTTACACCGCTCATGAAAAAGGACCTCCCAAATTTTCCTGGCAAGGAGGGGCTGATGATATCGGTGGAGTATGGGCCGGGAGGCTCCTCTGAGGCTCACAAACATGAGGCAAATGCATTCGTCTACGTTCTGGAGGGCTCGATCGTGATGCAGCTCAAGGGACAAAAAGAAGTCACCCTATCGCCGGGAGAGGCCTTTTACGAGGGTCCTTCCGACATTCACATGATCAGCCGCAATGCGAGCAAGTCTAAACCGGCGAAGTTTATCGTTGTGCTGGTTAAGAACAAGGACGCTCCGGTTGTCATGCCCCTGAAGTGACATTCAGTCCGATGAGGAGGGACTAGATAATCGTCGCTTTCCTATTGGGGGTGACGGTCGGACGCCGCCGCCTCCGGCATCGCTTCGGATCTGGACGCCCCTTGGCAACTCAAGGCAAAACAAGATTGTGACTCGGCATAGTAGATGGAGCAGGTCGATGAAAATAACGGTCATGGGAGCAAGCGGGCGCATCGGGACGCGCCTGGTTGACAACCTTCGGCAGGAAGGTATCGAAGTCGTTGCTGCATCCACATCTCTCGGAGTGGACAGCGTGACAGGAGAAGGCCTCAAGCCAGCCATAGCGGGAGCCGACGTCGTCATCGACGTCACCAACGCCGCGTCATTTGGCGACAACTCAGCGCTGGCGTTTTTCAAGGCCTCCACCCGGAATCTATTGGCCGCTGCAGCAGAAGCAGGCGTCACGCACTATATTGCCCTCTCCGTGGTGGGTACACCGCGCCTTGTTGAAAGTGATTATTTCCGCGCGAAGATGGTGCAGGAAAATCTCATCAGGGCAGCACGACGGCCCTATACCATCCTTCATTCCACACAATTCTTCGAGTTTATCAGCGGCGTGATCGACATGGGGGTGGATGGCGAGGGTTTCCGGCTTCCGTCGGCGTCTGTAAGGCCCATAGCTGCTGACAACGTTGCCGATATGCTGGCCGAATTAGCGATGGGAACACCAAGGAACGATATAGTCGAGATTGGCGGGCGCGAGCAATTTGGTCTCGACCAAATTGCTCGTATGTACCTCACAGCAAACGAAGACATACGCCAGGTTATTACCGATGACAGCGCGCGCTACTACGGCGTCGAGCTGAACGACGACACGTTGCTGCCGATCGAGGGGACACGGATGGGTTCGCTGCGGTACGTCGACTGGCTATCCCAATCTTTGGCCAATTAGACATCAACGTGGCGTCTCTGCCTTTGCCTGCATATCGCAAAAAATTTTTTGCGAAAGTGCAATTCGTTGGATGGTTCAGTATCGATCCCCAACCATCCACGACGTATACCACTGTATATCATGCAAACCATGTCCAGTCATTGTAGCGTTATATTCGTCAGCGGCGCGATATTTCCTCCCAAGCGACCGTGGCAGACTTGCTTCGGCTGCTCTCCCCCGTCAGCGAAGCACGCGGACATCAGCCCCGTCCGCCCAGGGCCGCCTTTGATCATCAAAGACGGCCTTTTCTGTGTTTGGGCCCGCGCCACGAAACGGGGCGCGAAGACCTTGTTCCAGGCACATAAGCTACAGACCTGACCATCGCGGCAATGCAGCCCTAGACTTTCGGACAGGTCAACCGCGGCTGCAGTCTAATAGTGATCGATATGCGAGAGCGATAGAGTGGGTTCTAGAACAATCTTCCAAGGCCGCGGACGAAGCCTTCACGGATCCCTTAGGGCCCCAACTCAGGAGAAGTCAAATGCTCGAGGTTATCTGCTCCGACAGTCCGGAAGCGACTGTTCACATCATTGACGACGATCTCAACCTTAGAATGTCGCTGTTGAATTTTTTCGAATCGGCCGGAATGTGCGCCGATGCATTCGGCACAGCTGACGAGTTCCTCGACAACGCCGATCTATCATTGCCGGGTTGCATACTCCTGGATGTCAAGCTCCCCGGAATGACTGGTATCGAGCTTCAGGCTCGGCTGAAGGCGATGGGATACCCTCTTCCAATAATCTTTATCAGCGGCAACGCGAATGTGGCGACGAGCGTGTATGCCATGAAGGCAGGCGCGTTTGATTTTCTATTGAAGCCGTTCGATGGTAAGTCGCTCATCGAAACCACCCGGTTGGCTTTCGAGCGCAATCTCGAGCTGCGCGATCAGACCGCTGCTTTCCTACAATCTCGGGCGTGCGTGGAAACCTTAACGCCTCGCGAGACGGAGGTCTTTGCCTACGTGTCCAAGGGTCTGATGAACAAGCAAATCGCGTACGAGATGAAGATCAGCGAGATCATGGTGAAACTCCATCGGGGACGCATGATGAAGAAGCTGCAAGCTCGCTCCCTGGTCGACGTCGTTCGTAAATTCGACCAGATGCACCGGGCCCCACGCATGGAGGTGTTTGCTGCGCGTCCGCTTGAGGTCGAAGACCTGCACTCTTGAGCTTTGCCCGACGCTAACCGCGCTCCTCGCCATTGTTCTGCCCTTCCTCGCCGCGGCGCCGATCGCGGTTGCCTACAGATCATGCTCGTCAGAATTGCCTGGCATGCCGGAGAGCTGCCAGGGAGGGAAGATTTAACTCGGAAAATCACACCACTCTCCAAAGGAAACCAACGATGAAACTCTATTATAGTCCGCTGGCATGCAGCCTCGCTGATCACATAGCGCTTCAGGAATCGGGCGCGCCATATGAGCGCGAGCAGGTCGACCTGAAAACCAAACGGATCATGTCGGGTGGCGATTTCAACGAAATCACCCCGAAAGGGTACGTGCCGGCGCTGGTGCTGGACAACGGCGAAACGCTGACCGAAAACATCGCCATCCTCGACTGGCTGGCGAGCCAATTTCCAAAACTCGGGGGCTCCGGCCCCCTCGGGCGCACCCGCGTTCTGGAAGCGCTCACCTACATCTCAACGGAATTGCATGGAGGATTCAAGCCGATGTGGCACGCCGGCAGCGATGCCGAAAAGGCCGCAGCAAAAGCCGCCCTTACCTTTCGGTTCAAACTCCTTTCCGATAGGCTGACGACAAAATACTTGCTGGGTGACGAGCCGACTGTTGCAGATTTCTATCTGTTCGTGACGCTGCTCTGGGCCGAGCGGTTCGGTGTCGAGATTCCGCCGCGACTGGCCGAACTGCGTGCTCGGATGAAAACCCGGCCCGCCGTCCAACTGGCCATGCAGCAGGAAGGGCTGGCTGCTTAGCCGCCGAATTGCTGCACTCGGTATATCGAAAGCGAAGCATATTTGGTTGGATCCGAACCGCCCTGCCGGAGTAGATCTCCCGCAAGGCGGTTTCAGTTTTAGCGTGCGCCGGCCTGACGCATTTGCACCGGCAGAGTTTGCCACGTCCGGATCAGTTCTCCGATGGAGGCGGCCTCCATCTTGTGCATGACATTGCCGCGATGCAGCTTGACTGTCACTTCACTAATGCCGAGATCGAAGGCGATCTGCTTGTTAAGACGTCCATGCGCCACTTCATACAGCACCTCGCGCTCGCGCTGCGTCAGCGTCTCAAAACGTTCGATATTGCGCCTAGTGATCACGGCTTCCGCTCGTCGTTCGGCATCCATCGCGATGCCCGTGGTCACAGCGTCAAGCAGTGTTTGGTCCCGCACCGGCTTGGTGAGAAAATCCACAGCGCCGGCCTTCATCGCTTGGACGGTCATCGGAATATCGCCATGCCCGGTCAGAAAGATGATCGGCTTGGGGTTGCCGTTTTCCGCCAGCTGCTGCTGCAAATGGAGACCGCTTGCGCCAGGCATGCGCACATCGAGTATCAAGCAGCCGGGGCTGTCCAATATATCGGCGTCAAGCAATTCGCGGGTCGAGGCAAAGCTGACCGGCTGGAGGCCCGCTGACAGGATCAATTCCGCCAACGCTTCCCGAACAGATGCATCATCATCGACAATAGCGACGAGCGGCTGATCCTCTTCATTTCTGCGCTGCGGCGATAACGCCGCCGAACTTCGCAGCAACGGTTGGTCAACTCTCATGTCACCCTCCATCTCTCGACTTGTGTAACGCGTTGGCGATGGCCGTGAGCAGCGCCTGGGCATCGAAGGGCTTGCGAAAAAACCCGCTGATGCCTTGAGCGCGGCTCTGATCCGCTATCTCGTGGCGGCCTGTGACCAGGAATACCGGCAGTTCCGGGCGTGCCTTCTTCACTAGGTCACGAAGTTCAAAGCCGTCTATTCCAGGCATCCCTATATCGGTGATGAGCACGTCGAGGTCCGATAGTCCGTTGACGAGCAACGATGCTGCCGACGAGAAGCTGCGAGCCACATAGCCCGCAGATTCCAGAAGGTCGCCCACCGATTCAAGCATTCTTGGATCGTCATCAACAATTGCCACGACATGTCTTGTCTTGTTCATGTTCAATTCCCTCCCACTCTGCGCGAGTGGGTAATTGGTGTTTCCAATCTCTCAGCTATACGCACGAGATCGGCGAGCGATGCCGCCGCCATTTTCTGCATCACGTTCCTTCTGTGGATTTGCAGCGTGACTTCGCTGATCCCCAGCTCTGCTGCCGCCTGCTTGTTGAGAAGGCCACTCACGACGAGCGGCAGAACCTGGCGCTCTCGCGGTGTCAGCTCGAGGTAGCGTTGTCTCAGTATGCCGAGTTCAGCCCGTTCGAACCTCTTTTGCCGATCCTGAGCAATCGCTGCGTGGACCGCCGCCATAAGATCCGCATCGCTAAATGGCTTGGTCAGAAAATCCACGGCGCCGTGCTTGATCGCACGCACCGAAGATGGAATGTCGCCATGTCCTGTAATGAAGACGATCGGCGGATGAGCCCCATCCGCGATCTGCTTCTGCAGGTCGAGGCCGTTGATATCAGGCAATTCGATATCGAGGATGAGGCAGGCAGGGAGATCCGGCTTGTCCGCGTTCACATAGTCACCGGCAGATCCAAATGCGACGGCGCGTAAGCCATGCGAGTCCAAGAGCTCGCTGAGAGCTTCACGAATTCGTTCATCGTCATCCACGATGAAGATAATATGATTATCGGTTGTCATGGCACTGCCTTCATTTCAACCGGCAAGGTGAAGATGAACGTCGCGCCATGCGGTTCGTTGTTCTCCGCCCACAATCGTCCACCGTGTGACTCGACAATCGAACGGCAGATCGCCAGCCCCATGCCCATGCCGTCTTCTTTTGTCGTAAAGAATGGCTCGAATATTCTGTCGGGAAATTCAATACCCTGGCCTTGATCGCTGATGTCAGTCTGGATGACATCCCCCATATGGCGCATGCGTATCCCCAGCACTCTGTCGCCTGCAATAGAGTCCATAGCCTCCATGCCGTTGCGAATGAGATTGATCAGAACCTGCTGGATCTGGACGCGATCCATGGCAACGAGCGGAAAGTCGCCGTCGATCTTCACGTCCATCCGCACGCGACGCCGTGACGTTTCAACAGCCATCAGGCTCCGTGCTTCGTTGATCACGCTGGCGAGTGCGGTATAGATCCTCGTGTCCAGGGATTGCTTGAACAAGGCGCGAATGCGGCTGACAACATCAGCCGCCGAGTTGGCATCTCGAATGATGCGCTCTACTGTTTTCTCCGCTCGCTCAATATTTGGCGGTTCGGACATCAGCCAGCGTTGGCAGGCGTGCGAGTTTGCAACGACGGCCGCCAGGGGCTGGTTCACCTCGTGCGCGATAGAAGCCGAAAGCTCAGAGAGGCTCGCTGCCTGGCTTGCCCGTGCAAGGCTCTCTTGCGCAAGACGCAACTTTTCCTCCGCCTGAACTTCGCCGTCGATATCCAGGCAGATGACATTCCACTGAACGATCGCACCTCCGGCGTTACGCATTGGTGCAGCACGCGTCTCGACCCAGCGATATTCGCCATCGAATCGCCGCAGGCGGTGTCTACGCGCATATGGCTCGCCCGTTGCCAATGAATACCCATAGTTCTCTTTGACGCCAGCGACCTCGTCAGGATGAACGCCGGCATCGAGTGTGCCGGCCAATCGGGACTTCCCCGTTCCGTCCAGGTCTTCGAGCTTATATCCGAGGAAATCGCGGAGTTGAGGGTTGCGATAGAGCGGCTCCCCATCCGGCGCTGCGCAATCGATCATTACGGGGAGTGTCTCAACGAGCTGCCAGAGCGAACGTTCTCTCTCTCGCACCTCCTCCTCGATGCGCAGTTGATCGTCGATGTCATGCGAGAGGCCATACCACTGAACGATTCTCCCGCTCTCATCCCGCAGGGGCTCCGCACGCCCCGACATCCAGCGATAGACCCCATCCGCACGACGCAGGCGATAGTTCAGGGAAAAGGCCTCGCCGGTGGCGAAGGAATGTTCGAGCGCTTTCGCCAGTCGGACGGCATCATGGGGATGGACGAGAGCCGCTATGGCTGCTGCTAGCCCGCTCATTTCCGACCCATCGTAGTCCCCTACACCAAAGCCGAGGAATTCGATCATGCGCTTGCTGAAGAAGACCGGCTCGCCCGTCGGACTTAGCCGCCATAGTAGGCTCGGAACCAAGTCGACGAGCTGTGAGAATTCCCGCTCCCGGTTGCGTAACGCTGCCTCGGCCTTCTTGCGCTCGGTGATATCGATGAAGCCGACCAGACTTTTGTCGGCAACCGAACCGGGGCGAGCGGTCGTGAAGAGAACATCGATGACGCTGCCGTCCACGCGCGCTACCCTGGTCTCTTCCTGAAAGACTTCCTCGCCACGATACCGCGCCTCGATGGAGCGGCGTATGGTGGCAATGCTCGGCTGCCAGTAGCGGGCAATAGGCCCGAGCATCTCTCCGGCATCCTTTGCGCCGAACATCGCGATGATATGCTGGTTGACCTCTTCAACCTCCAGAGCTTCCACCGCACGCGGCAGGAATTCGGGATGTTCGTCGATGTAGGTTCTGAGTTCCGTCACACCCTGAGCCCGCAACTCCTTGAACAGGGGAATGAGCTTGCTTGCATCCACCTGGGTGAGTCCGATGGGCATATAGTGGAAGAGGTCGCGGTAGCGGCGTTCGCCTTGCTGCAAGGCCTCCTGTGCGGTCACGAGCTCGTGGATATCCACGCTCACGCCGTACCAGTGGACAATCGCACCGGTATCGTCACGCAACGGCTCTGCGCGGGTCTCAGTCCAACGATAGCTGCCGTCGGTCCGCAGCTGACGATACCTCTGAACGTAGGGGGCACCCGTTCTGAACGAATTGCTGATGTCTTGCCGAGCCGCGGCTCTGTCCTCCGGATGGATCACGCTCAGGGACGGCGAACCATCAGGCGCTGTGATATCCTCGAGCGTAGCACCCGTTACATCCCTGAACCGCTTGTTGATGTAGATCGGCGTTCCTTCGGGCGATGTCGCCCAGATCAGAGCCGGCACCGCGTCGATCAACTGCTGGAGCTCCCGCTCGCGCTCTCGCAACGCCTGCTGCGCGCGCACCTCGTCATCGATGTCGATGGCAGCCGCGTACCATTGCACGATCAGTCCCTTGTCATCCCGCAATGGCTCGGCGCGGCCCTCCATCCAGCGATAGATGCCGTCTGCGCGGCGCCGGCGATACCTTATGGTATAGGGTTCACCGGTGGCGAGGGCGCGGTCAATCACGTCCCGCATGCGCGGGCCATCTTCTGGATGGACGGTCGCCCCTATAAGGGCCGCCAAGCGGCTCATCTCTGGTTTGTCCCACGCCGCGACGTGGTCGAGGCCGATCGATTGCAACGTGCGCTTGCTGAAGAAGGTCGGCTCGCCGTTGGGCGACATGCGGCCAATGTGAACCGGGACCATATCGACGAGCAGCGACAGCTCGCGCTCACGCTCGCGCAGCGCCTCCTGCGCGCGAACCTCGTCGTCGACGTCGACATTGACGCCGTACCATCGCAGGATAGCCCCGGACTCATCTTGCAGAGGCGCAACCCGGGCCTCAACCCAGCGATAGACCCCGTCGTTCCGAATTTGCCGAAGCCTCAGGCTGTAGGGTTGTCTGGTAACAAGTGAGTCGGCCAATGCCTGTGCTGCCCTTTGCTTGTCTTCAGGATGGATCAAATTTAATGAAGCAATGCCGTCGGGCGTTCTCATATCGGCAAGGGTAGCGCCCACGATATCGGTGAACTGCTTGTTCACGTAGTCCGGCTTTCCTTCGTTCGTTGCAGTCCAGATCATGGCCGGCACAGCGTCGATCAGTTGTTGAAGCTGCCGCTCACTCTGCCGCACCGCCTCCTCGGCCTGCATCTGGTCCTCGACATCGTGACCGATGCCATACCACTGGGTGATGCTTCCGGCCTGATCCCGCATCGGCTCGGCACGGCTCGACATCCAGCGATAGATGCCGTCGGTCCGCCGCAGTCGATAGCGCATGGCGAACGTCTCGCCAGTGACAAGACAACGTCTCAAGGTAGTCCTGAGCTCAAACGCATCATCGGGATGAATGACTGTCTCTATGACCGCTTCCAGCCGGCTCATGCCCGGTTTATCCGCATCCGCTACATCCAGACCGAGAAAATCGACCAGGCGCCTGTTGAAGAAGGTAGGCTCGCCGTCGGGCCTCAGACGCCAAACGTGGCTCGGGACCATATCGACCAGTTGAGAGAGCTCCTGCTCCCGGTCGCGCAGCGCCCCTAAGCTTTGGCGCAACGTAAGCACCGCCAGTTGGTGCTGCCGGGATATCGCGGCTACGATGAGCGCTGAAAATGCCGAGATCGCCAGAAAAAGCTGCAGCATGATCTGCTTGTGTTCCTGGGACTCGGGATCGCCGGCAAACGGACTGGCGCCGGATATTGTGAAAGCGGCTGTGATCAGTGCGAGGAGGGCCAAGGTAACGGCTGCGCCTTTGAACTCGAAACGCACTGCAGCCCAAAGGAGAGGCGGCATGATGATATAGGCGAAGGGCAGGTAACCGCTCAAGGTAAGGGCGGCGACGCCAAGAAAGATCAGCCCCAGGACGCAGGCTTCAATCCAACGAACGGCCGAAAACTGGGCTTTACCGTGCCAGTTCTGGAATACGACCAGCGCCAGTGGAGCTACGATCAAGACCCCAGTGGCGTCGCCAATCCACCAAAGGGGCCAAGCCGCTCCGAAGGTTTGCGATAGTATGCCAAACCACGCAAGCGTCGCACTTCCCACCGTCGCGCTTACAACTGGCGCAATTCCTGCGCCCAGTAAGACGAATGCAAGAACTTCCCGCAGGGTTTCCAGCCGAATTGGTCGCCTCAAAATCCGGCTCACGAGCCATGCCCCGGTTACCGCTTCTAGAGCGTTGCCGACATACATCAGGAAGGCAGCAGGCAGAGGACTGTGAAACCACAGGAAATTGCTGAACAATTCAGCCAGACAACCCCCCAGAATCCACCACGGCCAGCTAAGCCTGGAGGCAAGAACAAGCGTAGCAATGAAGAGCCCGCTTGGTGGCCAAATGGAAATACCTGTTCCAGGCACGATTGCAAGCAACTGGGCGAATCCGCAGCCCAGGACATAGGCGGCAATAAAAAGACCCAGATGCCAGAATTGGGGGCGGTGCGACCAGATACGCATCATCAGCAGCTCCTGTCGGACAAAGAAAGCCAGAGGACCATCAGCGTCTCGTGCAGAATGTATTCTCGATTTTGGAGCTGGCGAACTCATGATCCGAGCGTAGTCCCGCAAGGCTCCAGTCGCAACTCATGGAAATCCATGCATTGCCGGGAGACATTGCCGCTGCGCTGCGAGCCTGCAAAGCTGGAATAGGCCGGGCGTACCGGAAAAAGTCGGCTGGGCCAGGCGGCAACATCACCTCATCAGACGTGAGTAATTGTCTCAATAGCTTCGTGCGAGATCACTCATCGTGTCCGGATCGAGCAAGATCTCGAACCACACGTCGAGTATGGTCATCGACGCGTGCAGTTTCTTGGCGTCGACATCGCTGGAAATGATGTGGGCGCTTAGTTTCGGGATGTGGTGGCGTGCGGCGATGCACTCGCGATAGCGACCGCCCAAAACCGGAACGGCGAAATAGGCACTCGCCTCGTCGAGCGAGTTAATGAAATCACCCGATCAGATCATCGAGCCCATCGCCAGGTTTCTAAGTGAAAATCCTGGCTCTCCGGCTTCCAGACGCCGCACAATAGCAACCCGATTCCTACGATCCGCCAATCGCTGTTGCGTGAACGTATCGAGACGGCAGGTATGCCGCAGCGACGCAAACCTTCGTTTATCTGTCGTCCCTCTCACTCTTTCGCTAAGCTGTCCACTGCACGTAACAAAGAACACGATGAAGTTGATGCGCTATGTGATCGCCTTCCCGTCATCATCAGTTCGCTTGCAGCAGCATAAAGTCAGTTGCACGTCCTTAGGGAGACTGTAGCCAGGCAGTGCGTCACGACCACTGGACAACATCGTCGCGAGAGATTGGACATGACGCATATTGACCTACTTTTAACGTTCAATGCGGGATCCTCGACGGTCAAGATAGGCCTGTTCGAGATCGATGGAGACAAAGCCCGCCGCGTCGGCACGGGACTGATCGATTTCCGCCGCCGCCCCCTCAGCTTCCGGC
>NZ_JBFRFF010000080.1:0-9268 GCF_052114685.1 Rhizobium sp. 2YAF20
ATTCATCAACACGCATTCTGCAGCGGAAATCGCCGAAAAGATGCCGAAGGATTTCTACGTCGGGGACAAGGAGGCTTATGTCAAAGCGCTTAACGACGGCAAGGCCATGTTCACAGCCGACGGCGTGATGCCGGAAGACGGCCCGAAGACGGTTCTTGCCGTGCTTTCGCAGGGCAACAAGAACATTGAAGGCAAGCCGATCGATCTGTCGAAGACCTTCACGTCGGAATTCGTCAAGAACGTAAAGTAATTGCATGGGAATACGGGCCTCCAGCACTTGGCCGGAGGCCCGCAACAGGTAGTGAGACTGGAAATATTGATCCAGGTCCTGTCAGCATTGCTCTCTTTTGGAGAAGCACGATTGCTATTTCGGATCGTGCCACACACGGTTCTGGAGCCAAGCAGCGCTCTTGAACCTGCTATCGAAGGCTACAAACCGGAGCGCGGCAGTGGCTGCGTGCCTTCCGCCATGACCGCTTGCAGTTCTGCTGGATCGAGGCCGAGCGCGCGCAATATTGTCGGCGCCACCTGTGTTGTTTGAACTTGCGCAGTGATTGCCTGACCCTTTATCGCCGGATTGCTTAGAAGAAGAAGAACACTTCGATCATTTTCGTTACTGCCGCCATGTTCAGCAATCTTGCTCCCAGACGTGTAAACGACGCCCGGATTTACCGTGACGATATAATCAGGCGTACGGCTGTCCTTGGAAGGGTCTTGATAGGCAATCGCCATCTGATTTGGCGTCATGATTTGCCCAACGCCAAGCGTTTTCACCGCCTTATCAAGATAGGCCGTAGCATCAGCAATGTTTTTTTCACGATCCTGCGGCTTTAGCCAGATCAGCGCGGCATCGTCGGCGATGTGGAAGCCATAGCCGGGCGTTTTAGAATAGGGATCATCGTCCAGCGCTTGAAATGTGGTCGGATCAATCGGCGATTGGCCGTGCTTCGACGCCAAGATGATCAATGTGCTTGCTTCAAGCTTGTTGTCCCGAAGCGCGGAAACCAGTTGACCAAGTGCAGTATCGACGTAGTCAAGTTGCAGCGCCAAACCATTGTTCGGTGCGGCCGATGCATCGGAGTACCCGCCGATAAGGCCAGCATCGTCAGCGGGACCGGATTTCGGTAGCTTCTGTCCAACACTCACAGCCTGAAAGTTCATGCCGAACAAGGTTGGAACCGCCTGCTTGGTTATGCCTGTGCTATCGAAGCCATGTATCTCATTGATCACAGCTTTGACGCGGGCGTCGTCAAAATCACGCTCGGCTTTAAAGCTGCCGGTTGTTTTCACTTTTGTGCCGGGGATAACAGAATCCTGCTCCAGCGCAAAAAGATCATCGAGACCCTTGCCCGACGGACCGGCAAGCCATTCATAAGCCGGATGCTTGTCAGACCAGGCGGTGCGGCCGCCATGCTTCTTTACGATTTCAAACACATTGTTCACCCGCACAAAATCATGCGGATAGATGGCTGTGCATTTGCCGTTTACCATCGCCAAAGGCAATTTCGCCGGGTCGATCTGCGTCATCGGTAGCCCTGGCTTGCCGCCGGCATCAAGCCGCGTAGAGTCCACGTCGATGTTCTCGGCAAACGCAACCTCGGCACCGGGGACGCCCTGACAGTTGGAACCCGGGGTGAAGTAAGTCCGGTCATAGCTGTCGTCATAGAAGACGCCGGTGACTGCCGGGGAGCCGCCGGTTACTTGGGCAACCAAGCCTGGAAATGAGTCGGATGGATTGGATGTTAGTGCATTGGGATAAAATAGACCGGTTTTGGCAAGATGAGCGAGAGTGCTTGTTGGGTGACCTGCGACGTAATTTGCTAGATCGATGGCATGCATGCCATCGATGCTGATGAGCAAAACATGCTCATAATTTGCAGGAGCAGCTTGAGCCTGAACCATGCCAAATGTTGGCATCATCGCAGTGGCGCCCAGCAGCATCGCGCGGAAAAATTTGCTCATCGGTTCTATCCTTCTCATCGTCAGTTCACACAAGAGCGCTAACACCGGCAAATGACAGCGATGTGAAACCTCTGTTACCTGGGGGCCTCCTCGTGAGCATCGTTGCTCCGGATGTGGTATCGGGTGCGCCGCCATCGCCCAACAGGTCGGCGCCGGCGCGCTGCGGTCTACCATCGCCGAAGTGGAAAGTTTCGAAGATCTGCCGTCCGCAATCGAGCGCAATCGCACCGGCCACGCTCCGGGCAAGATCGTCGCGGACTGATCACTGGAGATGATGATCAACGAGATGGGAGGGTCCCCGTGGACCACAACAGTGCTGGTTCCGAGGGCGCGCCCTAGTGACCGATCACGTTTCAGGGTGGCGAGAGTTTCGTGGTTGCCCGGAGGATCATCGATGTCGCTATCGAGCGGTTTCGCACGGATGGAATTGCGGGCTCGGGTCTTGCGACGATCATGAAGGATGCCGGTCTGACCAATGGCGCCTTCTATCCCCACTTTCCCTCGAAAGCCGATCTCGTCCGGGAAACCTTGTCTGATGCCCTGAGCAAGCAAGCAGTATGGCTGCGCGCGGTGTTGGACGAAGGGGGGCTCGCCGGCGTGATCGACTTCTACCTCTCGCCCGAACACCGGGACAATCCGGGACTGGGTTGCGCATCCGCAGCGCTGCTGCCGGAGCTTGCGCGGCAGCCGGAGGAGACGCGCGGCATGTATGCCAAACAGTCCCGCGTCCTCGTGCTCCTCCTCGCCGAAACGCTTCCGCTAGATGTCGAAGCGAGGGAGGATGTGGCATGCGCGATTTTTGCGACCCTGATCGGGACGCTCCAGCTGGCACGGGCGGTCGATAAAGAGGCGTCGGGCCGCATTCTGCAGGCTGGAAAGAACGCGCTACGCACCTTGGCGGGCCTTACGCACGCACCAGCATCTTGAGCCTGTAATCAATACCGGAGCGCGCGCTCCATGAGTGTTCGGATGACGTCACACTCGGCGTCATCGCCCTCGACCACACCTGAACCTGTGCAAACCGCACGGCGAAATCAAACCTTGCCAGGCAAGAAACATCAGACCGGAGATTTCCAGTGAAAGCCTATACCGTCGAGAAATACAAGAAGAAGGGCGCGCTGCGCCTTGCCGAACTGCCGGATCCGCAGGTTCACAACTCCGACGTCCTCGTTCGCATCCATGCCACAGCCGTCAACCTGCTCGATTCGAAGGTCCGGGACGGCGAGTTCAAGATCTTCCTGCCTTACCGTCCGCCCTTCGTGCTTGGCCACGACGTCGCCGGGACGGTCGTTAAGGTCGGCCCCGGCGTCAGCCGCTTCAACGTCGGCGACGAGATCTATGCCCGGCCGAGGGATCATCGCGTCGGCACGTTCGCGGAATTCATCGCCATCCACGAAGACGATGTCGCGCTCAAACCCCGCACGCTAACGATGGAAGATGCATCGTCCATCCCGCTGGTCGCGCTTACGGCGTGGCAGGCCCTCGTCGATGTCGCCAAGGTGAAGCGGGGCCAGAAGGTCTTCATTCAGGCGGGTTCAGGCGGCGTCGGGACGATCGCGATCCAACTTGCCAAGCATCTGGGTGCGACGGTCGCGACAACCACGAGTGCGAAGAACGCCGCCCTTGTTAAAAGCCTCGGCGCCGATGTGGTGATCGACTACACGAGCCAGGACTTCGAAAAAATTCTCTCAGGCTATGACGTGGTTCTGAACAGCCAGGATCCGAAGACCCTTTCGAAGTCACTAAACGTCCTGAAGCCGGGCGGCCACCTCGTCTCGATTTCGGGCCCGCCGGACCCGGCCTTTGCCAAGGATCTCGGGCTGAACGCTCTCCTGAAGCTCGTCGTCCGGCTGTTGAGCCGCAGCGTGCGCAAGAAGGCAAAGAGCCTCGACGTGCACTACTCGTTCCTGTTCATGCGCGCCAATGGCCGCCAACTGGATGAGATTGCCGGGTTGATCGATAGCGGCGCCATCCGTCCCGTCGTCGACAAGATATTCCCCTTCAACCAGACGCCCGAGGCTTTGGCCTATGTTGAGACGGGTCGTGCGAAGGGCAAGGTTGTGATCAAAGTGCAGTAGCGGCTTTCGTATCAAGCGCGCGCAGCGAGCACGCGGCGAGCAAAATTGCAAAGCCCGCTGCAGGATTTCACCGATGCGGACGAAAGGCTCCGAACGCCTTGAGAGGAACGAACCTAACCATCATGAAAAACGCACTCGTTACCCAGCATGTTGAATTCCGCTGCGAATTGACCGTCTGTCCGTTTGGCGCTGACCCTGCTGGGCGGAGACAGGCCCATGAAGTGCTTCATATTTTGTGGGTTATAGCGAAATGGAAAGCCGAGTGAGTTTCATATGGAATTCAACAGCGCATGTTCATCACGCCAACAACATCCGCCGGTGCGTGGGGTATCGGTGTTGCCGCACCCCATCCGCGAATTTCGCGGATGGCGATCGTCTTAACGCAGAACTCCTGATCGTCGAGTCGGAAGGCTAGAATTTCAAGCGTCGCGTCGCTGCTTTGAGTATTTTGACGAACCGCGTTCATCAAAACTCCTCCCAGCTTTCTTTCGCTGCAGCTGCCGCGCCGCCATAGGCCTTGGCGACCTCCGCGACCATTTTACGCGCTGGAGAAGCCACCGGCCGATGATTGCGGAGAGCCTGGACGGGAGCCGTCATCACCGACGCAGTCTGGCGAAGTGCCGTCGTCGACAATGAGGCGTTGCCGCTGCTCCCGAGATTGAACTGAGAGATCAGCTCCTTCAGACGACCGGCTTCCATTGCCAAGGTGGCCCCAGCAGCGTTGGTCTCCTCGACCATGGCCGCATTCTGCTGCGTCACCTGGTCCATCTGGTTAACGGCAGTGTTGACCTCGGCCAGACCGGTCGACTGTTCGCGGGCCGACGTGGCGATGGCGTCCATGTGCTGGTTGATCGTCACAACGTCCTGTTCGATGGCGTGGAGGACTTCTCCCGTATCCCGCACCAGCTTGACGCCGCTTTCGACCTCGGTCGTGGAATTGCGGATGAGATCCTTGATTTCCTTGGCCGCCTTTGCAGAGCGCTGCGCGAGTTCGCGCACTTCCTGCGCCACCACGGCAAAGCCCTTTCCGGCCTCCCCGGCGCGGGCGGCCTCAACGCCGGCATTGAGCGCCAGAAGGTTGGTCTGGAAGGCGATCTCGTCGATGACGCCAATGATGTTGGAGATCTGGTTCGACGACTGTTCAATGCGGCTCATGGCCTCGACGGCGTTGGCGACGACCTTTCCGGATCGGGCAGCACTTGTGTTCGCCTGAATGGCCACCGCACGGGCCTCCTCGGCGCGCTTGTGGGAACTCGACACGTTGGCGGTGATCTGATCGAGGGCGGCAGCCGTTTCCTCAAGCGAGGCCGCCTGCCTTTCGGTGCGCTGCGAAAGATCGTCGGCGCTCTGACTGATCTCACGCGAACCGCTGTCGATTGATGCCGTCGAGCGGGCGACATCGCGCAGGGTCTCACTAAGCTGGATGATTGCCCCATTCAGATCGTGGCGCAACGCTTCGAAGTCCGGCGAAAACGGTTCCGTCAGCTGGAACGACAGGTCTCCGGCCGCCAAACGCTTCAGGCCGCCCGCCAGGCCGGCGGTTGCCTCCCTCAGCCGCTGTTGCGCAGCAGCCTCGGCCTCGGCTGTCATTCTCAAACGATCGGCCTCCGCCTGAGCACGATTTGCCTCTGCCTCTTCCTCCAGCCGCTTGTTGGCAATGGCTGCCTGACGGAACACATCGACCGCGCCGGCCATCAGGCCAAGTTCGTCGCCTCGCCCCATCCCCGGGATTTGAATATTCGTCTCGCTCGCAGCCAAACGTGCCATGGCGGCGCGCAACGCACCCAGCGGTTTGGTAACGCCCAATATGATGGCGACAATGGCCAGCACGAACCCGACCACCAGGCCCACCGCCGAAGACGCGATGGTCAGGAATCGGGTATTGCTCGTTTTAGCCGACAAATCGTTTGAACCTTTGTCTGCGAATAATTGGATATCGGTAGCCAGACCGCTGATGGCTTTGGAAAGCACATGGAAGCCTGGATCGACTTGACGATGTTGCAAGTCGAGTGCTTCCTTGTTCTGGTTTTTCTTGGCGAGATCCATCACCGCCGATACGCTGCTGACGAATAGGTCAGCCTTCTTTTCGATGTCGTCGGTGCGCTCAGCAAAAGCCGGGGCCTGCTGACGAAGATCGGACAATATCTGCTTGAGTTCGGGAACCGTGCTGTCAAACGCGTCGCTCGACTGTTTTATTTGATCCGGGTCGGTTTCCGCGATGGCTCGAATGACGTTGTAGACCAGCTCATAGGCGAACGTGTTCGCCCGCCGAGCGTTCGCTACCGCACGCGCTTCATGATCGATAAACGCACTATAGGAATCGTCAATCGCCTTCATTTGCGCGGTCGCATACCAGATGCAACCGACAATCATCAGCGCCATGAATGCGATGACGGAAAGCAGCTTTGAAAGGATGCTCATTCGGTTCAGAAATGCCATTGCAATCGGGCTCCTAGATTTAGGAGGAGATTATTAATTATGTTTAGTAAACAGGCAGTTAAATAGTGGGTTCTGTAACCATTTTCAACGGAATGTGTTCCCATGTTGGAGATGCTGATGGGCACTGCAAACCTAGCGCTGCGAAGACAAGATTGGGGGATGATATTCGCCTCCTATCTCGAGAGGCCGCGTCTGGGCGCCGTGCAGAATACGCAGCGCCCGAATCCTGTCGGACATCACCGCGTAGGCTGCAATGTATGGTGTGCCCGGGACAATGAGTTCGCGTGTTCCGGCTATACGGCCAGGACGTCCGCTTTCATGAAAGTCGAGGAGGCGACGCGCAACGCGGCGCTCTTCTCGTCGACGTGAACAGCAGCCCTCGGATTCTCTGCTTCTATGTAGCTGAAGATGTTGCTGCGATCGTCTAGCGCGTATCGCGCCCAGACAAGCTTCATCGGTCATCGACCTTGCGCAGTGCCGCCGCCCGGCGTTCGCTGAGAAGCCTATCGGCGTCAGCATCCTCGACATCAGGCCGGGTGTCCTCGAGTGCCTGCAATACCTTGGCACGGAACCAGGCATCCTGGACGTCGCTGTTGCTGACCAATTCCAACGGCAGCGTGCCTTCATTCGCGGTCCGGGTTAGCAAGATGCGGACGGCATCCGAAGCCGGTCAGCCCCATATTCTCGAGAACTGCCGTGGCGCGCTCCTTGACCGCGGCGTCGATCCGAGTCTGGACCAATGCATTTGAAGCCATGTCCAATTCTCCCTTTAGGCGACGTCAATGTCATGCATCTTTACGACATCCGCCAGATCTATCCTCTAGGTTGCTACGTGCGCTGGGCGGGGCAAGATGAGAAGCTTGTCAAAGATGAGATAGACGGCGGCAATTTTGCCGTCCCGGACGATTATGAATTCGGTTCCGGCGTAAGCTGGCGGCTTGCAGGGCTGCCCTATTCATATCGGGTTCAGAAGACGCATGCACAAATGCATACGTCTTCTGAGACACCCCCTAACTTTCGGAGCCAATACATGAAAACCACCTTTGCTCTTGCTCTCGCCGGCATGCTGGCATTCTCCGGTTCGGCCTTTGCAGCGTCTTCGACCGCCGCAACCCCCAACACTACCGTCAAACCCGCTGCCGCGGCGACGACCACGACGGCGACGAAGCCGGCGGCTACTGCGACCACGACTGCAAAACCGGCTGCTGCCGACACGCAGAAGCAGACCATTTCCAAAAAATGTTCGGCGGACGCCGATGCCAAGGGTCTGCATGGCAAGGATCGCAAGAAGTTCCGCGAAGAGTGCAAGGCTGCTGCTGCGAAGAAGAGCTAATTTTCGCAGCCGACGCATAATCCCATCCACCGTGCAATCTTCCGGATCGATAAATGCTCTGAGAAACGCCAATCACTCATTGCCGAAAACGAACCGGAACCATTCAAACACGGTCTCAATAGAAGTATCCCACTCTCGCGTCCAATAACTGCCGTGATGGCGCGATCTAACTGAACCTTTTTGAACCGGGAGAAATCATATGGGCATTGGAAAGCTTATTGAAGAAGTTGCTGGCGCCGTCGCCGCGGAAGACGGGCTGAAGGCCGTCGATCCGAACGCTGGCCTCCTCGCCAAAACGGCAGCCGCCGTCGCGGGCTTCGAAGGCGTTGACAAGCTAACGGACCTGATCGAGGAAAAGAACAAGGCCCAGGCTGCCGACGACAGCGGCGACCAGAACGGCTAAATTGCGAGCGTCTACGTTGCTGTGAACATAGTGGGGCCGGAGAGCAGTTTCCGGCCCCTTATCTTCATAAGGTCCAGACCTCTCTAACGGATGTCCGGCCTCATCAAAATCAAACCTGATCGCGCGCTATCACCAGCCATTTTTTCGCGCGACAACCACGGTGGGGCCTCCCTTCGAGGCGAAGGTGATGTTGGTGGTGGCGATAACGGTCTCCATCACCTGTGTGGTCGAGGTGCTATGCGACTTCGACTGGCCCGCCGAGGCGCTGGCCGTCAGGCTAGTCCCACTTGTGCCGCCAAGGCCGACGCCGACCGAAACGCCGATGTTGGCGCCTGCCGATTGGCTGCTCGACGAGGCCGTGTTCCTCGCCTCGGCGTCGGCCATGCCAATGGTATTGGCCGAGATCAGGGCGTTGCCGTTCATCGGGCCGGCGGTATCGGCATCCTCGGCGGTAGCCTGAGATCTGCAGGCTGCGGCTGGTAAGATCGCCATAGGTCGAGATGATTGTCAAACTGAAGGCAATTGTCGCGAGCCGCATTTTCTCCTTCACCAGTGCCGTTGCCCCCAAGTTTCATCCAAGTTTGAGTTTGCTCCGGCGGTTTTTGGTTACTGTATTTGTGACGGTGGCGGCGGGTTGCAGTGCGGAGCCATTTCGGCTGCGCAGTACCACATCAGACCGAGGATCGCCTGCGAGCGCCGGGCCATCTTGCCTTGGCGATCGTCAGCGGCGTCGACGGCCAGTATAAAAGGAGAATTTTCAAATAGTCACCTCTTCTCCCTCCCCCAAGCAGAGGAACATATGGACAAAAAAAGAGACCGGTGGGGGAGAGCCGGCCTCTGTAGAAGTGTAGTCGATCCGGAGCGAATTATTGTGCATCCATGTGCTGTTGCGGACGCCATTTGGCGAGCCGGTTCTCGATCATCGTCATGATGAACTCGGCAACAAGCGTCACCAACATGACGAGGAGGATCGCGGCAAACATGCCGGCCGCGTCGAAGGTACCCTTGGCGATCGAGATCAGCTGCCCGATGCCGAAACGCGCGCCGACGAAC
>NZ_JBFRFF010000081.1:0-8090 GCF_052114685.1 Rhizobium sp. 2YAF20
AGCCAGACGTTCGCGCAGGTCGATCCGTGGTCGGAGCGGGTTTCCGGCAAGGACAAGCATGAGTTCCGGCCGATGGCGACGGTCGGCTTTCATCAGGCGGCGGAGTGAGGAGATGGACGTGAACTGGATCGCAATCGGTGACATTTCCGATATCCCGCTGCGTGGCGCGCGCTGCGTGAAGACGCCCGAGGGCAAGGTCGCGGTGTTCCGCACGGCCGAAAACGAGGTCTTTGCCATCGAGGATCATTGCCCGCACAAGGGCGGGCCACTCTCCCAGGGTATCGTCCACGGCACATCGGTCACATGCCCGCTGCACAACTGGGTCATCTCGCTGGAAACCGGCAAGGCGCTGGGCGCCGACGAGGGGCAGGTGAGGACCATTCCCTTGCGCAACGAGAATGGAGCGCTGTTCATCGCCCTGAAGCAGAGCGCCCAGATGGTTGCGGCGGAGTAGCCATGTCGATCGAGGTCAAAACGACCTGCCCCTATTGCGGCGTTGGTTGCGGCGTTATCGCCAAGGTCGCCGATGACGGCGTCGTCTCTGTCAAAGGCGACCCCGATCACCCCGCCAACTTCGGGCGTTTGTGCTCCAAGGGCTCGGCTCTGGCCGAGACACTGTCCATGGATGGAAGGGTGCTCCACCCGGAAATCCACGGCAAGCGCGCGGAGTGGGATGAGGCACTGGATCTCGTAGCCTCGAAATTCCGCGAAGCCATCGCCGAGCATGGGCCGGACTCGGTCGCATTCTATGTCTCGGGTCAATGTCTGACGGAGGATTATTATGTCGCCAACAAGCTGATGAAGGGCTTCATCGGTTCGGGCAATATCGACACGAATTCCAGGCTTTGCATGGCCTCCTCCGTTGCTGGCCATCGCCGCGCCTTTGGTTCGGATACGGTACCGGGCACCTACGAAGATCTCGAGCTCGCGGATGTGATCGTGCTCGTTGGCTCGAACATTGCATGGTGCCATCCAGTGCTCAACCAACGGATCCAAGCGGTAAAACAAGGCCGACCGGACATGAAAATCGTCACGATTGATCCGCGACGCTCAGTCAGCGCCGATCTTGCTGACATGCACCTGATGATCAAAAGCGACGGCGATGTTGCCCTCTTCAATGGGCTGCTTACCCATCTCGCCGGATCGTCAGTTTTCGACCACGATTATGTGTCGGCGCACACGATCGGCTTCCGTGATGCGCTGGAAGCCGCGCAAACCAGAGGCATGCCGGATATCTCGGAGGAAACCGGTCTATCGGTTGCCGAACTGCGGGCCTTCTATCGTCTGTTTGAAACATCGGAAAAGGTGGTGACCTGCTACAGCCAGGGCGTCAACCAGTCCTCGATCGGCACCGACAAGGTCAATGCGATCATCAATTGCCATCTGGCGACAGGGCGCATCGGTAGGCCAGGCATGGGGCCCTTCTCGCTGACCGGCCAGCCGAATGCGATGGGTGGCCGCGAGGTCGGCGGGCTTGCCAACATGCTTGCGGCGCATATGAATATTGAGGACGAAGCAGCGCGTGATCGCGTGCAGCGCTTCTGGAATTCGCCAACCATAGCGACAAAGCCCGGTCTCAAAGCTGTCGAGATGTTCGAAGCCGTGGCGGACGGGCATATCAAGGCACTCTGGATTATGGCGACCAATCCTGCGGTTTCGATGCCGGATGCCGACCGGGTGCGCGAAGCCATCCGCAACTGTCCTTTCGTCGTCGTTTCCGATATCCAAAAGAACACCGATACCGCCGCACTCGCGCACGTGCTACTGCCAGCCACCGGCTGGGGTGAGAAAGACGGAACCGTCACCAACTCCGAGCGGCGCATTTCCCGCCAGCGCAATTTCCTGGATCTGCCCGGCGACGCAAAGCCAGACTGGTGGCATTTGGCCGAGGTTGCCAAGCGCATGGGCTTCAACGGCTTCGACTATGACAGTCCTGATAAAATCTTCGCCGAGCACGCAGCCCTGTCAGGATTCGAAAATGATGGCATGCGCGACTTCGATATAGGCGCGAAATCCGGCATCTCACCCGATGCCTTTAAGGCGATGTCTCCGTTCCAATGGCCGCATCGCAAAGGTAACCCCGAAAGCGCCACACGTTTCTTCGCAGGTGGCGAGTTCTACACGCCGGACCGCAAGGCCAGGTTCATCCCTGTGAAATCCGCGCGCGACGACCTCACGACCGAGGACACGCCCTTCATTCTCAATACCGGCCGCATCCGCGACCAGTGGCATACGATGACGCGCACCGGCAAGGTGGCGCGGCTATCATCGCATCTCGCCGAACCTTTCGCCGAAATCAACCCTGTGGACGCCGCTGAACTCGGCATCGGCAAGGCAGGGTTGGTAAGGTTGGAAAATGCCTTCGGTTCCGTCGTGCTGCGCGCGCTGATCACGGAGCGGCAGCCGCCCGGTGGCGTCTTCGTGCCGATGCATTGGAGCGACGAATATTCGGCAAATTCACGCGTGGCCGCTCTGCTGGCACCACGCACAGACCCTGTCTCCGGCCAACCGGCGCTCAAGAATATCGGCGTCAGGGTGCGACCGGCTGAAATGGCGTATTTCGGTTTTGCAGTTGTCGCCTTCCGTCCCGCGCGACTTGAGGCGCCGTATTGGGCGCTCGCGAAGGCAGAAGCCGGCTGGAGGGTGGAATTTGGCTTCGACAAGGCACCTGACGATATCGAAATGTGGTGTCGCAATACTTTCGGCCTTTCTGATCGCGGCGAACATCTCGCCTATGTCGACAGCCCGACGCAACAGCAACGTCATGGCTTCTTCGACGGAGAACGGCTGTTGCTCGCGTTTTATGCCGCGCCGGAACCAGTAGCAGTATCGCGGGACTGGGCCGTCAAGCAACTCAGCGCACAACTTGAGACGGTGCGGGCGCGCTTTGCGGTGCTCGCCGGCCGGCCGGGTGCAGATCAGATGGATCCTGGTGCAACCGTCTGCTCCTGCTTCTCGGTCGGCGTCAACCAGATCGTAGCCGCCGTCGCCGGCGGTTGCCACACGATCGAGGCCGTCGGCAAGCAGCTCAATGCCGGCACCAATTGCGGCTCCTGCCGCGTGGAAATTAGAGGGATTCTCGATGGTTGCCTTCGTCAAGCCGCAGAATAATGGACTGGAGCGTATCGCCCCGCTCGCCTCGCTACCGGTGTTTTTCGACCTCAAGGGGAAATCCGTGCTGATCGCCGGCGGCAGCGACGGGGCGGCGTGGAAGGCCGAACTTTTAGCGGCTGCGGGCGCAGAGGTGCATGTCTTCTGCCCCGCAGACGAGCTTTGCGAGGCCTTTCGGGAGCAACTTGACCAATTTGTCCATCACGACGCATTTTGGCGTGCGGCATACTTCAAGAGCTTTGCTTTGGCGGTAGGCGACTGTGAAACCGAAGAGGAGGCGCGCTGCTTCCACGATCACGCCAAAGCCGCCGGGGTTCCCGTCAACGTCATCGACAAGCCGACATTCTGTGAGTTCAAGTTCGGCTCGATTGTTAACCGCTCACCCGTGGTGATCGGCATCTCGACCGATGGAGCCGCTCCCATCCTCGGCCAAGCTATCCGTCGGCGCATCGAAACCCTTCTCCCGCAATCACTCAAATCCTGGGCGCAACTTGCGCAGGCCATCCGCGCCCACGTGACGGACGCACTGAGCTCGGTTCAGCGACGAAATTTCTGGGAGCGCTTCGTCGATCGCGCCTTCGCGGACAAGGAGCCCGATGCAGATACGGTGCCGGGCCTGATCGCAGACGCCGACCGAATCCGCAGCAATGTTAGCGCTGGCGGCCACGTGACACTCGTAGGCGCCGGGCCGGGCGACGCCGAACTTTTGACACTAAAGGCCGTCCGCGCCCTACAGGCGGCCGATGTGATCCTGTTCGACGATCTTGTTTCCGGGGAGGTGTTGGAGCTTGCCCGCCGCGAGGCTAAACGCATGCTGGTGGGCAAACGCGGCGGCCGCGAGAGCTGCAGGCAGGAGGACATCAACGCAACAATGTTGGCCTACGCCAAGGCTGGCAAGCGCGTCGTTCGCCTCAAGTCGGGCGACCCGATGATCTTCGGCCGTGCCGGCGAAGAGATTGCCCATCTCGATAGAGAGAACATCCCTGTCGACGTTATCCCCGGCATCACGGCAGCAAGCGCCATGGCCTCATATCTCGGCATATCGCTAACCCACCGCGATCACGCCCATTCCGTACGCTTCATCACGGGCCACTCCCGCCATGGCGGACTGCCGGCCGATGTTGACTGGGCATCCGTGGCGGATCCCCATACGACAGCCGTGTTCTACATGGGCGGCAGGACAGCGCCGCTTATTGCCGATCGGCTGATCGCCGAGGGCCTTCAGCCTTCCACCCCTACCGTCATCATGAGCAACGTCAGCCGCACCACGCAGCGGGAATGGCGCGGCAGCCTCATAAGCCTTGCCGTGGGCATGGAGGAGATCGGCTACGAAAATCCCGTCCTAATCGCGGTGGGCGGCGCTGTTTCGGCTCGCCGGGGCGTGATCGCAGATGCCGGTGATTTTGCCGGGGCTCTCGTCCAGGCCGCAGGGTTTCACTGATGCAGCTTGGCTGACTTCGCCGGTATTTCTCGTCCTCGCATCAGCTGTCGCTTGCCAGCTAATCTGGGTCTTCCTCACTTTGTGTGGTGACCCCGTCAATTGAGCGGTAGCATGTGTTCTCCCGAGCATGCTCCGGGCCAATTCTGCCATAAAGCGCACGCTCGATCGTCTTCAATCGGCTGATCTGGCCTCAGCGCGGCCGCTACTTCACGGGAATTCCCCTCGTCCGGTACGGCGTCGAGTGTTTTGCCCACTGCAAATTCCACCACCTCACAAAGTGAGGAAGACCCTAATTTAATGGAAAGCGACACGTCCGGCGTCAGATCAAAATCAGAAGCCACTGGGCCTGCAGCTTCCGTATGGGCGCGAGGATGAGTTTCTGCGTAAGCCAGTCCAGCGCCACTGTGGCCTTGGTGGAACACCCTGCTCCGAGGCACGCGAGATTAGCGGCGTGCGGCGGCTGATTGCACCGTTGAACGTGCGACGGGTTGGGCCATCGTTCTCACAGTAAGGCGAAGCCGCGCAGATTGGCTGGCATCCACATGATCCAGTTTGAACTGGCTGACAAGCTCGCGAAGTTTTTGCGCTTCCTGAGCGAGCGAGGCAGAAGCCGCAGTTGATTGTTCCACCATTGCCGCATTCTGCTGTGTGGTCTGATCCATCTGGTTGACCGCGATGTTGACCTCGCTCAGGCCAACCGACTGCTCTTTTGCGGATGTCGCGATCGAATTCATATGCTGGTTGATCTGAGTGATAAAGCCGCCGATGATCTTAAGGGACTCGCCAGTATCACGCACAAGTTTGACGCCGCTTTCCACCTCCTTCGAGGAGTTCTGGATCAGGCCTTTTATCTCCTTCGCCGCTGTCGCCGAGCGTTGTGCAAGTTCGCGTACTTCCTGGGCGACGACTGCAAAACCCTTCCCTGCTTCGCCCGCTCGAGCTGCTTCCACGCCCGCGTTCAAGGCAAGCAAATTGGTCTGGAACGCGATTTCATCGATCACACCAATAATATTGGAAATCTGTTGCGATGAGGTCTCGATGCGACCCATGGCCTCTTCGGCTTGAGAAACGACTTCTGCAGATTTTACAGCACTGCGGTTGGCCTCCGTGGCCACTGAACGCGCTTCTTCGGTCCGTTTGGAGGAATTCGACACATTCGCAGTGATCTCTTCCAGGGCCGCAGCCGTTTCTTCGAGCGAGGCTGCCTGTTGTTCTGTACGCTTTGATAGATCACCCGCGCCCGAGGAGATCTCCCGGGTGCCATCGTCCATCGTGGTGATGCTTTCGGAAATTGCCCCGAGTACTGCGCTGAGTTGGGTCACCGACTGGTTGAAGTCGTGGCGCAACGCCTCAAAGTCAGGTGCAAACGCCTCATGAAGCTGAAAAGCAAGATCGCCCGAAGCAAGCCGCTTTAACCCTTCAGCCAGCCCTGATGTGGCAATGCGCAAGCGCTCGGTGGCTTCGGCTTCGGCTTTCCGCTGGGCGGCGATGCGATCAGCGTCTGCCTGTCGCCGGCTTTCGTCAGCTTCCATTTCCATCCGTTTATTTGCTATCGCGGCTTGACGGAAGACCTCTATGGCGCCCGCCATGGAACCGATTTCATCGGCACGGCCGGCAAACGGAATTTCAGAGCCGCTGTCTCCTTCGGCCAGCCGCCGCATCGCACGAGTAATGAGGATGATGGGATTGGCAATGCTCGTCAGCACGAATGCGATAGCGCCGAGAACAAGCAATCCTGCAAGGCCCATCGCTGTAAATAGGTAGAACTTCACAGATGCGTAGGTTGTCCTGCTAGTCTCGGCAGCCTTGTTGCTGCCCTCAACGTTCAATTCGACAAGGGCCGCCGTAAATTCCTTCAGCTTATCTGAATGGACGCGCATCTCTCCGCTCAGAAATTGCCCGGCTTCTTCGGTTTTGTTCGCGCGGGAAAGGGCGAGAAGCTGCGGTCTGCTACCGATGTAGCCTTCGATGTTCTCCTTTATCGAGTTGATCAACTGGCGCTCACGATCCGACGATGCAAGCGAAAGATAGGCATCTATCGATTTGCGAACCGTGTCCTCCGCGATTGAAACGGCCTCTTCGCGCGTTTTCTTGTCTGCGTCCGACTGTGCGATGATGTGATCGCGATAAGCGAGGCGCAAATTCGCCATATTGAGATTGATCGCTCGTGATGCCTGTACGCTCGGCAGCCAGTGAGTGGCAATTTCTTCGGTGGAGCCGTTTGTCTGGCTCAGGCCATTGATTGAGAGATACGCAATAAGACCGAAAAGAACAGCGACGGCGCTAAAAATCAGGAGCAAGCTCGACTTTATGTTTGGACGACGCACTGAAGAACCCCTTTATAAATTCCGACGCTCCGGCGGATTGATAACGGGATTTGTAACAAAAATAATTTAATGATTTGCTCATGTGCAACACATCGTTTACCAATATTTTTGATAGCGCTTCCGTTGGAAGCAGCAGCCGATTGAAATTCATAGTTACCGGCTCTGAGTTTATTGAAAAGCGAATACCTCGCTCAAACAATTGATTTTCACGACAATTTTAAAATCAGGGGTGCGATTGGAGCCGATGATCCCACCGGAACTACCAATCGAGCAGCGTTATCAGGTGCCAAATCCGCTGGGGGTCGCTCTAGGCTGAGGATTCACACGCCAACCACAAACGTCGCTTTTGAATTCGAAATCACCGCTTACGATGAGGCAGATACAGACCTCGACGCTGGAGCCATGACGAACACCTTTTTCACCATCGGCCATTCCACCAGGACGATCGTCGAATTTGCTGATCTTCTTCAGCAATCAGGCGTCCAATTGGTTGTTGACGTGAGAACAATACCACGATCGCGCAGTAATCCCCAGTTCAACGGCCAGAGTTTGCCGGAAGCCTTGACGCCGTGGCAGATCGGCTATGAGCATATCGCAGAGCTCGGCGGCCTTCGAGGAAAGACGCGCAACGCTGAGCCTTCCTCGAACACATATTGGCGGGTCCGTAGCTTCCGCAACTATGCTGATTTCGCCATGACAGCGTCCTTCAATGTCGGCTTTGCCCGCCTGCGGGAGCTAGGTGACCAGCATCGCTGCGCGATCATGTGCGCCGAAGCAGTCTGGTGGCGATGCCACCGGCGTATCATAGCCGACTATCTCCTCGCAGCTGGAGAGAACGTGATGCACATCCTTGGGCCCTCGCATGTCGATGTGGCACAGCTGACGCCCGGGGCAGTCGTTCGCGACGACGGACGGGTCGATTACCCCGACGAACATCGGCGGTCGGACGACATATCGACGAAGGTAGCCTCAACCCGATCAAGCGGGTCTCCGCAAAAATCAAACATTTGATGCGACCCTCACTGCGCCAAACCGTCCAAGAGGCATGGCGCACGGTCGGAAAAGGCTGGCTCATAATCCGCCGGCCGAACCGTGAGAGCGATGCAACTGCTCGCTCTTTGACGCAATCACTGCCAGCAGATCGTTCCATGATTTGGTGAAGGATTGGGCGCCTTCCAATTGAAGGTGCGCGGCTAGCGCCTCAGTGTCGA
>NZ_JBFRFF010000082.1:0-8050 GCF_052114685.1 Rhizobium sp. 2YAF20
CCGCTGAGCGTAATGGCGTTTCCGGCGCCGATCGTCAGATCGCCTTGCGCGACGGCATTGGCGTTCACATTGTTCGTGGCATTGGCGGTGATGGTGCCGGCGGCCAGTAGGCTGTTGGCGGAGATATCACCGGCCGTGGCACTCAGCGTCAGGTCACCCACTTGGCCGAGGATGACGTCGCCGGTCGCCGATTGGTTTGTCGCGGCGAAATCGACACCTGCGACAACGACATTGCCGCTGATATCCGAGCCGGTGATCGAGACATCGCTTGCACCGAGCAACTGGCCGTTGATCTTCACCGCGCCGGGTCGGGCGGTAGAACCGATCCCGACGGTGCCATGGCTGGTGATGTTGCCCGCAGTGAACGCGCTCGCCACGACATCGCCGCGATCACCATAGGTGACGCTGAGGTTGCCGGCGACGATCAGCGTGTCGGTGACAGCACTTGTGGCATTGATCGTCAGGTCGCCGCTCGGCCCGAGCGCGAGGGCGCCGCTCGGGGATTGCGCGGTGGCGGCAAAATCGACGCCTGTGATGACCTGGTGGGCGTTGACGGTCTGGCCGGAGAGCGAGACGTTGTTTGCGGCAAGGATCTGGTTGGTGACCGCAACGCCATTGCCGGCGGCAAGGGTGATATCGCCATGGCTGGTGACGGAGGCGGCATTGATATCGGCGGCGGTCGCGGCGAGGGTGCCGGCTGAAAGGATCGTCTGCGCGCTGATGTCGGCCGAGGCGGTGAGCGCCATATCGCCGGACGGCGCCAGCACGATGTTACCGCTATTGGCATTGGTGGCGGCAAAATCAACGCCGGAGATCAGCACCGGCGCGCTGATACTACCGCCGCTGAGCGTAAGATTGCCGGCGGCAATGATCTGGTTGGTGACATCGACGTTGCCGATGACGTCGACCTTGCCGTGGCTGGTAATGCTGTCGGCTGCAAGATTGGCTGCCTTCGCCGTGACGTCGCCGGCGGAAAGAATCGTACCGGCCGCGATATTGCCGGTCGCGGTCAGGTTCATGGCGCCGGACGAACTCAATACGATATTGCCGCCAGCGGCGTCCGTTGCTGCTAGATCGACGCCGGAAGCCAGGAGGCCCGCATTGAGGCTGGCGCCTTCAACGGAGAGGTTACCAGCAGACAGCACATGTCCGCCGACATCGAGACTGGCTTTAAGATCGACGTCACCGTGGCTGGTGATGTCATCTGCCTTGAACCCGGCGGCTTGCGCGGTGAGATCGCCCGCAGACAACAGTGTGCCGATGGTGACATTGCCCGTGGAGGTCAACGAAACATCACCACTTGACGTCTGGACAATATTGCCGCCCGCTGCCGCCGTCGCCGTGAAATCGACGCCGGACACCACTGCGCCGGCGTTGATGCTGGAGCCGGAGAGGCTGATATCGTTTGCACCAAGGATCTGACCATTGACATCGACGCCACCGCTTGCGCCGGAAAGCGCTATGTCCTTGTGGCCGGTAATGGCATCGGCTGCGATCGTCGCCGCGCTGGCATCGATGGTGCCAGCAGCCTGGATTGTCGAGGCTGCGGCGGCGCCGCTGACCGATACCTTGAGATCGCCGCCCGGCGAAAGCACGATATTGCCGCCGGAGGCATTGGTGGCGTTAAAGTCGATACCGGCGACGAGCGTCTGCGCTGACACACTCTGGCCGGTGATCAGCACATTGCCGGAGCCGAGAACCTGGCCGCTGACCGTGGTGGCACCATCGAGTGCCAGATCACCATGGGCGGTGACGCTATCGGCCGTAATTGTCGCGCCAGTGGCGCTGAGCGCGCCGGCAGACAGCAGCGTCCCGACGTCGAGCCCGGCGGTCGCCGCAAGCGAAAGATCGGCGGTTCCGGTGGTCGCAGGGCCAAGGACGATGCTACCGCCCGCCGCATTGGTGGCGTCGATGTCGACGCCGGAGACGATGGCGTCGGCGGCAATGCTTGGCCCCGTGACGCTGACATTGCCGGCGCCAAGGATCTGGCCGCTAACGGTGGTAGCGCCGGAAAGCGTGGTGTCCTTGTGGCCAGTAATCGTATCGCCGCTGATGGCCGAACCGGTGACGAAGAGGTCGCCGGCGGCGAGAATGGTGGAGGCGTCTATCGTACCGGCGGCGGCAACGGTCATGTCGCCGGTCTGTCCGAGGATGATGTTGCCACCGGCGGCATCGGTGGCGGCGAAATCGACGCCGGAAATCAGGCCGCCGGCGGCGACATGATTGCCGCCGGTGACGCTGAGATTGCCGGCCGACAGCACCTGGCCATCGACGTCGAGGCTGCCCTGGATGGCGGTAGCGGCATGGCTAGTAATGTCCTTCGACTGCAGGTCGGTTGCCTGCACGGTCAGGCTGCCCGCGGCATTGAGACTATCGACAGTGGCGATGCCGGAGGCATAAAGCGCGATGTCGCCGCTGGCCGTCTGGACGATGCTGCCGCCAGCCGCTTCGGTCCCGGCAAAGTCCACGCCGGAGATGATGGCGCCAGCTTGAATGCCGGCGCCGGCCAGGCTGATGTCACGGCCACCAAGAATCTGTCCGCTCAAACTGGTGGTGGCGTTGATGTCGATGGTGCCATGGGCGGTGAGGCTTTGTGCCGTCAGTGTGGCGGCATCGAGCGATGTCTTGCCGGACGACAGCAGGTTGGTGGCGTTGATTGCGCCGCCGGTTGCAGTCAGCTGGAGGTCGCCGCCATTGGCAAGGATGGTGTTGCCGTTCGGATCGGCCTGAGTGGCGGCAATACCGAGACCGGCAACGACCATGCCGGTCGAGATCGAGCGGCCAGTGGCCGTCAGATTGCCTTCAGCGAACACATTGCCGGAAACGGCGATATCTAGGCCGGCAGTGAGGCCGATATTGTTGTAGCTCAAGAGCGAAGCGGCCGAGATCGAGCCGGATGTCGCGGTGATCGTCAGCGCACCATGGCTATTGGCAGCCCCTGTAATCCTGATATCGCCGCTGGAGGTGGAAAGCGTCGCAGCACCGCTGCCCGCCGTAACGCTGCCGGCGGCAATACCGGCAGCAGAACTCAGCTGCAGATTGGCGGCACTGTTGACATCGGCGGCAACGCTCAGAAGTCCGCTGCCGCTCGACAGTACGATATCGTCATCGGCGGCGACCGATTGCAGCGTGATGCCCTGGTCGGCAGCGACACTCACTTTCGACCTGGATGTCACCTTTGCCGCCGTCACCTTCGACTTCGAGGCGATGCTGACGCCTTGGCTTCCCGAAACATTGCCGATCGAGATCTTGCCGTCGGCCGACAGTGACAGTTCGCCGGCATTGGCGGCCATGTCGCCGGCCATGTTGACGCCGGCGCCCTTCTCGGTGACGACGATCTTGATGCGGTCGGCCTGCATGGCGCCGAGTGCCGAGCCATCGATGGCATATTCCGGCGTGCCCGAGGTTGCCGTCAGCGCCGTCGCCTCGCCGGTGGCATAATCATATTTGCTGGCGCCACCCGTCAGCCGCAGGGTTTTGCCGTAAATTGGAGCATTGACGTGAATGTTGCGGGAGACGACGTCGAACAGGTCGACGGCGCCGGGCCCGGAAGCGAAGTTGCCGCCTGCTCCTTCGAACGTCACATCGCCGCCATTGACGGTGAAGCCGGTCAGGCTTCCGTCGGCACCGATATCGGGCACACCTGTGGTCAGCGTCGCGTGCGGCGTGTTGATGAAACCGCAACCACTGCAAGTGATCCCGTTAGGATTAGCGATCACTACATCGGCTCTGCCACCAAAAACTTCCGTCGGCCCGTTCAGTGCCGAACGGTTGCCGCTCGTTACCTCGTTTAAGATGACGGAGGCAGGGTTGGAATTATTGAGGTTCGGATTGCCCGGCGTGACGCCGCCGAGATTGGACGTGCCGACCTCGCCCTTGTAGTTGTTGAGTATCAGCCCCGGCGTACCAACATTGAAGTCCGAAAATTTGTTGTGTGACAGGCCGGCCGCGTTCGGGGTGACGATATCGATCAGTGGCACGCCGTTGGGAGCCGCACCAATACCCGGCTGGTTGGCGGCAGGGGCGGTGGTGCTTGCCGAGACCGACTGGGCATTGGCRATSGCCGGCTGCAGCAACAGAAGGGCRCTGAGGATGACGGCAAGCGATTGCTGTCCGAAGCGCACGAGCCGATGAATGGCGTTTCCTGATTGCTGCTTTGGATGTTTGCCCACGATACGTTCGCCCTTCTGAGGTCGGGCTACGTCCGCGGCTCTCGCCCAAACATCTAGCCTATATCTCGCCTCGCCCAGGCCGCGTCATGCGGCACATATTGATGATTTTTCTTGATCGACTTATCGGCGCCCGTCAATCTCTGCACGGATATGGAGAGCTTACTTAGGGGAAGTTCGCGTAAATTTGGTAAAGACCGTGTGAATTGTACACCAAAACCTATAAGCAATGTTGATAAAACACGCATAGAGGATAGTTTATCGCAGGTGCTTCAGGTCTTGCGGCGCGGCGATGGTGGACGCGCCACGACGCGATGATCGAGCACGAAACCGGGGCCCTGGTCGTGCAGAACGCCGGACAGACGGCATAAACGTCCGCAGGCGTCGCAACGGCAAAGGCGGACGCCGCTATCCGAAGCAAAGCCGCGATAATGCATCTGATCGGCCACCCCGCAATGCGGGCACACGATATCAGGTCGGATCTCCATGCCCAGCCGAACCTTTGCGTCCCAGTGGCCGGACGGGTCAAGTTGCAATATCCATTGCCGCGTGCGCTTGATCCAGCGGGTGACCGATACCGGCTTGACACCAAGGATCGCGGCTGCGTCCGTGACTGGCCGTTGCTGCGACAACAGCCGGATGAACTGCGGCAAGTTGTGGAACTTCAGCCTCGACAACGGCGTGCCGGTCGTGCGGCGGAAATGCACGTCGCAGGCGACGCACCGAAACACCGGCAGGACCGGTTTTGGATCGGCCGCGCGCGCGCTCAGGACCGTCTCACCGCCTCCGCAATGCGGACAGCGTCGCGGTGCTTCCGAGAGCGACAGTATCTCATCGAACTGCCCCTGCAGCCAGGCGGTCAACGCCTTGTCTTCCGAATCGGGAATTGGCCGATAGTGCCCCATCCGCGGCATCATCGGGTCGAATACACGTTTCGGGGGGACCGTTGTCGTCATGTCAATCTCATTGTCGGGGCAACAGAAGGGCCTTTAGGCGTTGCACAATGGGCAGCTTGTTCGTCGGACGGATTGCTTCCACGGGCCCAGCAAGCGTCACCTTTGCGAGTAGCTCTCTAGCAGCAGCTTCTGCGACTGCAAGATAGTCCTCATCACTCTTACAATCTTCGAAGCGAAACCAGCTCTCGGTCCCGCCTGACACGTAGTTTTCCTGCAGTCGTTTTCGCTGCTTGGGAGCCAAGTTCCAAGCTGTCGAATTCTTCAATTCGATCGTTTTGCCCCAGTGGGTTGTAAAATTGGGACCTATGTGCAGGGCGATTTCGATCACAAACCCGCCTGGCCTGTACGGGATCGATCATGCTCATTAGGGCTTGGCTAAAGGTACTCCCGATTTTGATAACGACTTGATGGCCTTCTCAGCGTCTGCATCACCTTGATCGGCGGCCTTGCGAAACCAAGCCAAGGCCTGACCATAATCCTGGTCGCAAGCGTCATATCGTCGTCGACACGCTCGGCCTGATGGTGGGGCTCGTCGTTCACAGCGCGGATATTCAAGACCGCGATGGTGCCGCGGCTGTTCTCAAAACCATCCTCAAACGCTGGCCCTGGCTCAGGCACATCTTTGCTGATGGCGGGTATGCCGGTCCGAAATTGACGGGCGCATTGCGCGAGGTCGCGACGTTCACACTCCAGGTCGTCAAGCGAACCGACAAGACAAAGGGCTTCGAAGTGCTGCCGCGTCGCTGGGTCGTGGAGCGCACCTTCGCCTGGCTTGGTAGATGCAGGCGATTGGCCAAGGACTGGGAGAAATCAATCGCCTCCGCTGAAGCCTGGTTGCTCATCGCCCACATCCGCATCCTTACCCGGAGGCTCTCAAGGTATTATGTCTATTGAACTCTTTTCGAGTCGGGCTCTTAAATAGCGAATAGATATCGTTAAAACTTGCACAGCTGTATTATTCTTTGCCACACGTCTTGCAGATAATCCAATGGCTTCAGCAGGGAGGCCACAGTGGCAATTAGCAAGGACGATCGGGAGATACTAGACAACGTTGGCAGTTCCACTTGGAAGGGCGTCGCCGACCGACTTAACCGCACCGGCATTTGTACTGAGTTCGATGTCTCTTTCCTGTCGAAGGACTTTATCCGCAGGGTGGAGAGAAGCGTAAAAGTGCGCCTACGTAAACAGGGCTACCAGGGCCGTGCGCTTATCTATATCGAAACCAATGTTGGTGGAGTGAATGGCTACGCCTTCTATTCGGTAGAAAGTCTGAGCCGGAGAGATGCACAACATCACCTCGAGGCGAGCATCCGCAGTCGCGACAGTTGAAGTAGCGAGGATACGTTGTTCGATGCGAGTCACCAGCTGGCGCTTGAAGACGAGCTCTCGAAGGCAAAATCGTTCCACATGGACGGATTTGGGCGTAATCCGCACTGGGAGGATGCCGAAATGGTTTCGGCGGTTCTCCACGATTTCTTTCGCGACCACTATTGCCTGACAGCTTCTTCGGCGGGAATGCACCGCTTTTGAGCAATAAGATTTGCCCACAATCGAATCCTCCGTTTGGAAAGCTCGAATATCCCAAGCCAAAATTGAGAATATCTCGAGCGCCACCTCATCAGCTTCGGGCCGACTGGGCCGGCGTGGCCTGGTGCTCGTCCGGGGACGCGTATAGAGGATCAGAGCCAACAGGTCTGGCCGTCGAGCTCCTCGAAGGTCGGGCTTATTTTCTGACGATCCCGGCTCGTCTTGGTTCAATCAATCTGGTTTCCTACGATCACACTAGAGTTTCGTTAGCACTTCGTGTCATCAATCAATATTTACTTACTAGCAAGCGCAGAGTTGGGACTCCAGCGTTGAATTTCGTATCAGTGATTTATTCACATCACAGCAGGTTGGCCTGGGCCGCCCTTCGTTAGGCATCCGGGAACAACGTTGCATAAATCCTGCATCGATTTACCGGCCGCGCCGCTCGGGGGAACAATGACAATCGGCTCCTTACCGTCCTTGGTGGGAGTGGCGCTGCTCGTTTTGACCGGTGGACTAGGTCTAGGTTTTTCGGCAGCCCTGAAGTAACTGTAGCCGCCTTTTGATAGATCCGCGGTCATGATGTTCTTGAACTGTATGACGACAGTGTTGCCTCGGTTCCCGTTTGAGACCAACGAATCGGACAAACCCGCTGTCAGGTTTCCCGCTGTCAATGGCGCCGCTACATTGAGCGTGGCGCCGCGCGTGTTGGTGGAGCTTGCCGCGACCACGAACGTGACTGTAGCGCTATCGGCCATCAGGCCAACTTTCGGCTGATCTTTGTATTCGTTCTGAAGACTGTGAAGAGACGTAGCGACTTGGTTCACGGCTTCACCGAGCGTAATGTCGGTCGGCTTAGCGACCTCGGTGGGCGTCGACGCGCAACCGGTCATACAGATGACTACGGATGCAGAAACACAGGCAGCTTTAAACATGACCTTCCCCTCAAGGTTGTTGGCGCGGTCATAACCGCACCACAGTAAGGAAGAGTCAATAAGGGCGCCGAAGCGCCCCTAGTAGCGCGTTTTCTTGGTTTGAATCATATCAAGCCTCGACGAGCTCGTAGGACCAAGTATGGATGACGGGGTGGTTATTGACGTCGTCGATACCGGCCATGATGCGTTCCCTGAGCTCGTGCTTTGAACTCACCCGGATGTGGCGCAGGACGGAGCGGGCGAACTTGGAGAAGAAGCCCTCGATGAGGTTAAGCCAGGAGCCGTGTTTAGGGGTGAAGGTAAATTCGAAGCGGCCTGCCGGTTGTTTATCGAGCCAGGCTTTGGTTTCTTTCGAGATGTGTGCGGAATGATTGTCGAGGATCAACCTGATCGCGGTGCCGGCCGGATAGGCGGCATCGAGCAGCTTGAGGAATTCGATGAACTCGCGGCTGCGGTGGCGGTC
>NZ_JBFRFF010000083.1:0-7855 GCF_052114685.1 Rhizobium sp. 2YAF20
ATGCCATGCGCTTTTCGCATAGCTGCACTGCAGCAAAGTCTATTTAATGTGCGGAAGGAATGGGTATTCTGGTCTTCATCGAAGCGATGCACCTCCTCCCGCAGAGCTTCGATTTCAGACGGCCCACTCCTCCTCCCGAGGGACGTCTGTCGGAACAGCGGCACTCCTCCTCCCAGCCGTTGTTCGGTTCTTTTCGGAAAGCCTGCCGCACCTCCTCCCGCGGCAGGCTTTTTCGTTTTCAGGCCCGGCGAGCGGGACACCTTCCGGGTGCCGACAGGGCGTGGCGACGAGTTCGCGCATGGATTGTCAGGCAGTTCCGACAGCCGCGAGCGGCCCCTAGCCGTGTCAAACCGCAGGATAAATAGCCGATCTGCACATCGATGCGCTGAAGATCAAAAGCCGAAATTTTCAGTGAACCAAGTTGGAAAGTAGTCCATCCTAGAGTATTTGCGCTTCGATTTCGATTGAGGCCTAACCAGAACACAACTGATTGGAAACTTGTGTCGCTCGCAAGATCGTTCCGGGGAGATTGGGAAGAATGCTGCCAACAGCCGGGGGCGTTGGCAGCGGGCCGATCAGCGCGCGCTATCGATCAGGGAGCCGCCGTCAGGGGTTAGGCTGTAACCCGTCATGTACTGCGCATCTTTGCTCGCAAGGAACAGCACGACCGGGGCGATGTCGTCTTCCGGCGTGCCGTAGCGGCTGAGCGGATTGGTCGGCGCCGGTACTTTCGCATCCTCGCCCCAGGTTTGGGCCAGAGGCAGCAGGTTGTTGACGGTAATCTTGTCGGCCGCCCATTCGCGGGCAGCGGTCCGGGTCAAAGCCCGGACCGCTTCTTTCGCCATGTTGTAGGGGCCATAACCCGGCAAGCCCATGACCCCGGCCATTGAGCCGAAGTTGATGATGCGGCCCTCGCCGCTGACTTTCAGGTACGGATAGGCCGCCTGCATCAGCCGCAGATAGGCGATCGGCCCCATCTCGAAATTGCGCTGCAGCTGTTCGACAGACAGGCCGAGGATTGACGAATTGGGCGCGGAGGGGTCAAAGGCGTTGTTGACGAGGATGTCGATCCCGCCGAGGGCCGCAACGACCTTGTCGATCGCATCCTTGATCTGGTCGGCATCGCTGATGTCACAGACGACGCCGATGGCCGTGTCGCCGGCGGCTCCGATCTCGGAAACCACAGCGTCGATGCTGGCAGGCGTGCGGGAGAGGATCGCAACCTTGGCGCCTTCTGCAGCAAATAATTTGGTTGTTGCGCGGCCGATGCCACGGCTACCGCCGGTGACGACGGCGACCTTACCGGTGAGACGGTTCATGTTCAGAGCCTTTCGATCATTGTTGATGGACGTGCCGACGCGAGATAAGCGTGCCGTGAGGGGTCCTCCCGCGCGACATTCTGCGTGGCGAAGGACGCGACGAGCAGGATCAGTCCGGCTGCAGCGGGCACGGCTCCCTGGGGCTTGTTCACTCCAAGGTGCGCCATGCCGGACAAGATCAGGTGATAGAAGATGCCCGCATAGGCGAGGTCACTCAGCGCGACGTTGAGGCGCGACAGAATGGCAACGGCGCCAAGAACCTTCACGATGATCATGAACTGCAGCAGGTAGCCGGGATAGCCGAGGTCGGTGAGGACGCCACGAACCCAGCCTGGTTTCGTGATGTAGGTGAATGCTGAAAAGAGGTAGAGCAGGGAAAGTAGGCCCGTGCTGATCCAGTAGATGTAGAGAGTAAGCATAGTTTCTCCGGCTGCTGCCGCTGTCGCTGCAACACTGTCGTTGGTGATGGTTATCGGCCCGGGACAAGGATTTATCGGCGCAGCCTACTGCATGCCGGGAAGATGTCGTGTAATATTACTAATGACAAGTAGGATGAAAAACTTGTGGTAGGTATGGAAAAGCAGACTATGGGCCATGAAGGCATCAATATGCACGAGGAAATGCGCCGTGCATTCTCCCTGCTTTCGGGCAAATGGAAACTTGAGATCATGTGGTTGCTCAACGAGCGGATCTACCGCTTTGGCGAGTTACGCAAGGTCATCCCAGGCATCACGCAGCACATGCTGACAGCCCAGCTGCGGGAGCTGGAGCGGGATGGACTCGTGTCGAGGACGATCTTCGCCGAGGTACCGCCACGCGTCGAATATGCCATCACCGATAAGGCACGTGGCCTTGGGCCGACCATGGAAGCGCTGACAGCCTGGTGGACCATCCATGGCGGCACGGTTCCCGCCAAGCGGTCAACGGGGAGCGGGCGTAAAGCCAGGGAATAGCACTTCAGACGGGGGCTGCGGCCGACAGACCGTTTCCCCATGATGGCCAGGCAGCATATCGCTGTTACTTTAGTACCCCTCGGGCTGCAATCACCGCTTCCGGCGTATCGACATCGAGAGCGGCGCCATCGCCGATATCGACGTGTCGACGACAGCAAGGCCGCAATCGAGACTGGCGGACGTGAATCCCGGTCCGGGCAGTTTGTTTTTTTACGGGCCTGATAAGTCCGATCCCCCCAATGTCGTCGTCGCGCGGATGTCCCCAGCCGAAAACCCGACCTCGGCACGCCAGCGCCGGGACACAGGCACCCAGTCCTGCACGCCAGGGTCCCATCGTTGAAAAGACCGGGCGTCGGTACGCAATGTGACCGTTTCGGCCTCACCGGGGTCGAGTGTGACCTTGGCGAAAGCGCGCAGCTGCCGACGCGGGCGACCTTCGGGAACAGGTTCGGGGCCGAGATAAAGCTGCACCACGGTCGCACCCCTGCGCTCGCCGGTGTTGGTCACACGAACCTGAAATTCGGCGCCTTCGCCGGTCACCTTTCCGGAGAGAGCGTCGAGCAGGAAAGTGGTATAGCCAAGACCGTGACCAAAGTAGAACAAAGGCGCGATTCCGGTGCGGTCGTGGTGTCGATGACCGGTGAAAAGGCCTTCTTCGTAGCGGACCTTGCCATCGAGGCCGGGGTAGATTTCCGGATCCTGGCTATATGTGGGATTGTCCTCAAGGCGAGCCGGAAAGGTCTGTGGCAGTCGCCCGCCGGGTTCGGCGTCACCGAAAAGAACGTCGGCGATGGCGTGGCCCGCCTCTTGCCCCGGATACCACGACTGTAGGACGGCGGCGGCCTTTTCGATCCAGGGCATCTCGACCGGCCCGCCAGATTGAAGCACGATCACTGTACGCGGATTTGCCGCCAAGACCGCCGCGGCGAGGGCGTCTTGCTGCCCAGGCAGGCGGATGTCGCCAAGATCACTACCCTCGGTATCCCATTCGCCCGACCGTCCAAGGCACAGAATGACAGCATCGGCTGAGGCAGCAATTTCTGCCGCTTCGGTGATGGCGTCAGGACCAAGGGGCAGGCCGATGCCCGCACGAAAGGCCGAAAAGTCCAGGTTGGCGCCGGGCTTGGCGCGGAACTCAACGGTGACTGCATAGACCCGGCCGGCCACCAGCGCCACGTCGGCGGTGACCTCGTCATTGCCTTCCTCAAAGAAAGTGTGGCCGGGCTTCCAGTCGGACCAGGCATCGACAGTGATCTTGCCGTCAACCAACAGGCGGATTGGGCCGGTAGCATGTATTCCGACCCGGTAAGTCGCTGTGCGGTCCGGCGTGAAGCTGCCCGAGATACGGGCCGAGAAGGTGCGCGGATCGACCTTCCCCCCGGCAATCGGCGGCACCCAGAATTGCACTGCGTCCCTCATAGGTTCGCTGTGCACAGGGGCGCCGGACAGGTCGGGCGATGCGAAGAAATCCACGGTCATTGCTCCTGTCCACAATGGCTCCCAGCGGTGGTTGGTGCAGCCTTCGGCAAAGACCAGCCGCTCCTCGCCCATCCGGTCGACCAAGCCCTCCCACGGACTTATGGCGCGGTGCGCGTTCAACTGGGCCGAGCCGCCACCCATTATGCGGGCGCTGCGAGCGTTCGGGCCGATGACCGCGAGTTTCCCGACAGTTGAAGGCAGCGGCAACCGCCCGCCGGCGTTCTTCAGCATCACTGTACCCTCGGCCCCGGCCCGGCGGATTAGGGCACGATGCGCCGGAACGTCGACCTCGCCCTCGGGTGGCCGGGTGGTCCGGCTAAGCGCCCCGGTGCGCTGCATCAAGTGCAGCATCCGGCGGGCCGAAGCGCGGATCGGTGCCGCATCCACCCGGCCCTCGCGCACCGCCGCCACTAAGGCGGCCCCGCGGTCGCGGGTAGGCCCTGGCATTTCAAGATCAAGCCCCGCGTCAATCGTTGGCTCCATGCTGCGCGATCCGAACCAGTCAGACATGACCAGCCCGTCCCAGTGCCATTCGTCGCGCAGCACGCCGGTCAGCAGCCAGTGGTTTTCGGCAGAATAGGTCCCGTTCACCTTGTTATAAGACGACATTATCGCCCAGGCCCCGGCCTTGGTCACCGCCTCGAACGGCGCGAGGTAGGTCTCGCGCAAGGCAACCTCGGGGATTATCGAACTGACTGTGGTCCGCTCGATCTCACTTTCATTGCCGATGAAATGTTTGGGTGTCGCGCCCACGCCGGCATCCTGCAAACCTTGCACATAGGCGACGGCAAGTTCGCCGGTCAGCCAGGGGTCTTCGGAAAAGCATTCGAAGTTGCGCCCGTTCGTCACGCTGCGATGGATGTTCATCGTCGGGCCAAGCAGGACATCGGCCCCTTTTGTCCGCGTCTCCTCGGCCAGCGCCGCGCCGACCTCGGTAACGAGGGCCGGGTTCCAGGTTGAACCTAGCGAGATGCCGCAGGGAAAACAGGAGGCCTTTGGTCCTCCAACCAGCCCGCCGCCGCCCCGCGCGCCGTTCGGGCCGTCGGTCACCACAAGCGTCCCGATGCCAAGCCGCTCGACGCCCGCCACCGACCAGAAGTCGGCACCCGAGAGAAGGGAGACCTGCTCTTCCAAGGTCATCGCATCCAGCAGCGTCTCAATTCGGTGATCTGTCATAGTCTTGCTTCTCCTTGAGAGGTCCATTCTGCATGCTTACGATACGCCGTCACTCTTGAACGGCGCGGTCTGGCGAAGTGGCGACGACGCGCCGGCGCCTGAGCGGGGTAGTCGCGACGCTTCCCCGGCGCGGCGATTATGACCTTGACCCTCAAGGCGACGTGGATCGTCCGCAGCTCTTGGAAGTCGAAACGAGAGGCGCAGCAGGTCGGTCAAAAGGGCTTTGCGCTCCCATTCTGACATGAGGCAATTGATCATCGCGAGCAGGTCGATATCGCTCTCAGGGCAGGGCCCAGTTGTCGTCGCCGAACCGTGCAGAAAGGCTCGGCCCAGTATTTCCTGCATAGCGTTGAACGTGCGAGGCACTTGTCCAGTTTGGAGACTTGGGAGCGCTGACATCATCGTGCGGTCACGTCACAGGTCAAAGTTCGTGGGCATCATGACCACGTCTCGGATCGTCATCCCTCGCGGTCGGGTCAGCATGAAAAGTACCACTTCTGCGACCTCGCTAGGCTGGAGGACGCTACCGGATTCCATGGCTTCCTTGAGTTTTTCCGGTGGCCATTCCGACAGCAAAGACGTGATAACGGGGCCAGGGGAAATCGAGCCTACCCGGATCCCATGCTTGAACACCTGCCGCCGCGTAGTCTGAACGAAGCAGTTTATCGCCCATTTCGAAGCGGCATAGACGGGCTCCCAGGGTGTCGGGTAGTGAGCTGCGAGCGAGCTGGTGACAATGATATCGCCCGAGCCTCGTTCGATCATGTGCGGAAGGACGTCATGAACGTTCTTCATCACGACGTTGACATTGAGGTTCAGCATACGGTCAATTGCGTTGTTGTCCGCATCCACTAGATCGCCGCCAACATAAGCCCCGGCATTGGCATGGAAGATGTCCAGGCGTCCAGCTTCTCCCAGAATCCTATCCACGACCGATGCGCAATCCGTGGGGTCCAGAAGATCCAGAACCAAAGGAATAACCGCATCGCCATGTTTTGCCTGAAGCTTCGCAAGGGCCCCTTCGTCGCGGTCGATCAGAACGACGCGGGCGCCCGCTGCCAACATAGCTTCCGCGCTTGCGAGCCCGATCCCGGCTGCTGAACCGGTTATTGCTGCAACTTTGCCGTCCAGTTCCATTTTCATAGTGTCTCCTCCGTAACTCGGATCTAGCCGTTTCGTCATTCTCAAAAGTGCCCGGCGCCGAATTGCCGCGCTTGCAGTCAGGGGGCACGTGTCACTCGCCGGCGGTCTTGTTTTACCCAAGCAGGTCTTCCCCACGGATCCTATCTGAGACGTGGACGGCGCCATGTGCAAGCCGCAGTCACCGCCCCTTAAGATGCAGGCTTTCCGTCGATGTAGAGCTGCAGGGTTTCTTTCGTGCCCTTGTCCCACAGCGTTTTGAGGCCGTGTGCGAAGCGCTTCTAGAACAGCTCGGACTTCCCGACCTCACCGAAGATATCCTCGAACACCAGGAATGCCATAGGATCTTCTTTCGCCTTGACGGCGGCGGGGACCAACCGATCCCCACTGGTTTCGTACAGGGTGATATCCTTTCCACTGTCTGATTTCCCTGTGAGGAAGCGGCACCAGAGTGCCGACACCAGCGCAAGGTTGCGGGCAAGCCGGTCGGCCGTAGAAGGCAGGATGAACTTCGGTTGGCGGTTAGAGCCGTCCTGGGCGAGCCTCGGTATCGTGTCGGCGATCTTGGGATTGCGGAAGCGCCTTTCGATTAGCTTGAAGTAATCGGGCAGCGAGGTGTTTGGTACCGGCGGCACGATCGGGATGATCTCGTCGTTCGCTAGTTTCACGAGGAACCCTCTGGCCAGCTCGTTTTCCATTGCTTCGTGGACGAAATGGATGTCCATCATCGTAGCCGGATAGACGATCGCCGCATGACCGCCATTCAGAATGCGGATCTTCATGTGCTCGTATGGCGTGACGTCGGGAACGAACGTTACCCCAACCTTTTCGAGCGCGGGGCGACCCGCCGTGAAATTGTCCTCCAGTGTTGATTTCCACTGAGAAGTGACCCCGTTTCGCATGAGAGCTGCCGTAATCTGAAATCGAAGGGGAATATTCGACAGCGTTCCGGGCGGTCAGGTGCGAGGAAGCTACGTGCAGCGTAACATCGGCGATGCTGGCATGGCGAATGATCGGCGAGCTTCCCACGAAAACTGTTTCCGGAGTAATTTCATCCTTCCGTCTTGGTGAAGCAAACGCATCGTATTGCATTTTGCGATACGTGGCCTTATCTTTCGCTCAAGGAGATCAGCCATGGCTACGACCGTCGAACGCAAGGAATACCCGATCGCAATGCGTCTGCCTGCCGCGGACGTTGCAATGATTGATCGTGCAGCCAGCCTACGTGGCCGTTCGCGTACCGACTTTGTGCGCGACGCCGCCGTGCGCGCGGCCGAAGAAGTCGTCATGGAGCAGCGGCTGGTCCGCATGAGTCCTGACGGATTCGCCGATTTCATGGAAGTCCTGTCCCGTCCCGCAGTTCCGGTTCCCGAGATGGCGGAGCTTGCCAAGCGACCCGCCCCCTGGGAGCCCGGTTATGGGCCGAAGCGGTAAGCCGTGGCTCTATCGGCTCCTGAACCGCTCACTGTCGCGCACGATGTTTCCGAATTCTCCTGCGGCAAGCCGGCGCTCGATTACTGGCTGAAGACACGCGCCCTCTCCAATCAGCAGAAGGGCTTCACCGCCGTTCTCGTCGTTCACGAGGCGGGGCGCGTCGTCGGTTATTATGGTCTGGGACCGACTGCCGTAGTGCCGGCGATCCTGCCACGCTCAATCCGCACTGGACAACCGCCTGATCCGGTTCCCTGCCTTCTCCTTGGCCAGCTTGCAACCGACGAAGTCTGGGCGGGGCTGGGGATCGGAACGGGCTTGGTCAAGCACGCGCTCCAGCGCTGCGTTCAAGCTGCC
>NZ_JBFRFF010000084.1:0-7789 GCF_052114685.1 Rhizobium sp. 2YAF20
GGCCAGACAGGGATGTCCGGCCTCCGGTCCGTGCTCGCGCGCATGGCGGGCCAAAAGCCGCGTCGTCCACAGTTCGTGCGGATAGCCATGGTCCCTGGCCTTGTCGCACGCCAAAGACACCAGCCAGGCTTTCGCCTCCGGCGTGATCACCGGCTCCTTGCCCGGCCGCGGCCGGTCGTCTAATGCTGCAAGCGGGCCATAGCTTTCGGCGCGCTCAATGCAGCGCTGGACAGTCTGATGATGGACGCCAAGTCTTCGCGCAACGGCAAAGAACGACGGGTTGTCGCGATAGGCCAGCAGCATGGCGGCCCGCGATACTCGGCTCGCCGGCTCGCTTCGAGACCGCGAAAGTGCCGTCAACGTTTCAGTCTCTTGCTCGCTCATCGCCAGCTCGATTACGCGCCGCCTTGGTGCCATGATGAAACTCCTCGGTTGAATAATCTCAAACGAGGAATCCACGAACACACTTCAGGTTCCATCAAAGGCCGCTTTCATGGAATCGATCGTCTAGTCTGCTATGCCAGATAGATCTTCAGATGATCAAATCCGCCGACGCGTAAGTTGTCATACTAAATCTGAGGGAAGCTTTCGAAGCCCTTGGCTTTGAATGCGAGTTACTCCTCACGCGTGACGAGGTTCTCCTCTTCAAACTCGATGCCACGGACGGCCAGGTGCGCTTTTGCGCGAAGGCACCGTTTGCAGTCCGAACGGGAAACGACCTCCAGCCCATTATGCTGTCTCCTTCTGATCTGCCGTAAAGTCGATCGGGCAAGCGCCTGCTCCACAATCGACATGCTCGAAGCCAATGTCTTCCTTGCCGATGTCGTTCTCGATCGCAGCCGCAATCATTTCGAACTGCTGCTTGGTGACGGGCCGCTCAGGTTGATATTCGTATGCTGAAGTATCGGTTTGCGGCATGACAGAGCAGCAACGGATGGAAAACTGGCCGTCGGTCAGCGTCTGCAGGAAGCGATCGAAGGTCACAATCTGTCCTAGCTTCTGCGTTGAAGCTGGCTTTCGCTTGCGTCTCCGCCGCGGCGATCTCAGCGACCGTGATTTCGCGCCCGCAGCCGTCGCATTCGCAGCCGACCTTGTGCTGGACGTTCTCCAACTCGGCCTTCTTGGCTTGGAGGTCGTGATTGCCGGGGATCGCGTGAATGATGACGCCCATGTTGAGGATCTTTTTGATCGTATCCTGCAACGGATTGAGCACCTCGGGATCGATCGAGCCGCGCACATGCATGACGTCGCCGGCGCACACCATGAATGTGGCGCCGTCCGGATCGCTCGGTTTCATTTCGATGCGGCGAAGAGTTCCTTCAGGCCCGCGGTCTGTCGATCGTTGGCCTTCGGGTCTTCACTGTCAGAGGCTTCACGAATGATGTTGATGATCTCGACCTCGTTTGCAGAGACCACAGCATCGATCATCTTGGCCGACTGAGGATCGTCTCCCATGAACTGCTCAAGCGCGAGCCGGAAGAGATACATTGGGTCGACGTCGATAGCACGAGCAAGCCCGGCGACACGGTCCAAGGGAAGCTTAGCGTCGCCCTTTTTGATCATCGTGACCATGTTAGACTGTGTCCAGCCAGCAGCTTGGGCGATTTCTCGATGGGACTTGGTGACCTTTTGGTCAATGTGCTTGTCGAGAAAACGCGCAACCTTCGTGTGAGCGTATGGACGAACGTATGTAGTGGTGGACATTACTGGAACCTTTCTTCCTTTGACTTTTCATTTGCCTCCACCAACAGCGCGTTTTCTTGTTTTCTGCTGTATAGATAGCAAGATTGTCTTGGGTATCACGATTTCATAGCGGCGAAATCCTTCGCAGTAAGTCAATACCGATTGATTGGGAAAAGGACGTTCTCAGTGATGTGAAGCCTTTCATTTTCTTTAGAACGCCAAGGATTGCTCGGAAATTATGAAACTAAAAATTTTTTGAGCCCATTTCCAGATTAACAATCCCCGACTGTTCCATAACCTGCATTATGCGATATGTTATAACATTACCCATAAAGCACTATTCTTACCATGGCGCAATGCCCATTCGTATCAACTCAGGGAAGATCAGGCGCCTCATCATTCCGGTGAACCGATCGGCACCTGAAGTGAACGAACCTAGGAGCTCGGTCTCGCGCGTTATAGATAGCTCGACAAAATCCGTCGGTTGACCCGCAGCACCCAACCGATCAAACTCCGCCATTGCAAGCTCCAAAAGTCGAAGAGACGCTTTGGCTCGCAGCATCTGACGAGACCGATCGGATACGAGACCTTCCCGATTTAGGCCGTAAATATCGATCGATGCCCGAGCCCTTTGCCCGTCCTCTGTCGTTTCCGACTCATCGACGCATTTCGCGATGCAGTAACCATTCTCTTCTACGAACTTGATGTAGTCCGCGGGCTCCTCCCCTGCAGGGTCGATCAAGAACGGCCGTTCGCTTTTTTCACCGTTTTCGGCCGACGCCCGATCCGCTTCATCGAAGATCGGAAATCGCTCGCCTTTTCCAACCTTGACCAGCGTTCCATCGTAGAGAGCTTGCGTCTCCTCGCGATTGCAACGGATACAAGAAGGAAGCAAGTTCTCCCACACTGCCGCAAGCCACCAATACCCTGGAGAAATCCTATCGGTTGCGGTTTCGATAGCGCCTTTCGGTCTAAAGTGCTCGAGGTCAACAGGCGACGTTACGTCATAGTAAGCCTCGCAGTACGCGCAGTGTCCACCGGTTAGACCTTTCAAGGCAACTTTGCCGATCTTGTATGCCGTAAACTTAAAGCCATCTAATTGCTTGTCATCGACAAAGTGCTTACGCGCTTTGAGCAGTTCGATTGCCCTAGCATTAGACAAGTTTTGCGGCTCTGGCCCGCGGTCGATCTTTCTCATGTGTCTTGGGAGCGCCGGAAGCCAATTCGGACCAAGTCACGAACCCGGCGCCGAGTTTCAGCACTATTTGTCCGATCAAGGTCAAGAGAATTGTTTGATTCACGGATGAACTGGGCTGCGGCCTCCAGCATAAGCCTCTCCCGCGTATTTCGTCCCAATGCCTCTCTGTCGCCAATAGTCTCACGCAGTTCGCCGAGACGCTGAACCCGATAAGGATCGGTCGGTAAAGAAAGGAGGTGGAAATACTCGTCCAATTTTGACTCAGTTTCAGGGTCGGTCGTGCTGTCCAATCCGAAGACCCTAGACGTTAGCAATTCGTCGACTGGCATACCCTCAATCGGGGGAAGATCCTGATCCAAGACAACTAGGTCGCCTTCGCGTCGCAGTAGCGCGACCTCCCTGTTCCGGAGACCGCGGAGAACCAGCGGGTTGTGCGTACTAACAATGAACTGAACCTGAGGAAACGCTTCGCGAAAAGCGCGAACGATTCTCATCGCCCACCGGGGGTGGAGGTGGGCATCGATCTCATCGATAAGAACGATGCCCGTCGCGCTTGAGATGGTTTCCCAGCGCTCGAACAGGAGCCGCATGATATCAGCACATATGCCGATTATCGTCTGGTAGCCAGCCGAGACTTCCGAAAGCGGACCGCGATGTCCGCCTATATCAAAGATCGCCCGGTTGCGAGTTCTATCAAGGACGGTTTTGGCCTCTGCATCGTCCGGCAAGACACTTTGCAGCACTCGTTGAGCAACCATGAAGCGGGTCGGATCGAGTGTCGCGAACCAAGCCCCCGAGTATCGCACTCTAGCGATCGGATCTAATAGCGCCTGTATCCGGCTGAACCGAGGAGAATGGTCGCTGCGCTGGCGCCTTCGCTCAGCATACCTGACAGCACCGTACCCCAACACAATCGCGGAAGGTCTGCGAGTCCCAGTGAAGGCATCCGCGCCTTCACTGAAATGCAACTCGGCCGGCTCATCATTATCCCAAAACCATATCTTAACGCTTCCTTCCTCTGCGCCACTCGAGAGGACGTGGTCGGGGCGCACCAGACGTCGTGCTTCTTGCGCTCCTGCTAGCGTAAGCGCTATCGCTTGAAGAAGGGTGCTTTTTCCTGTCGAGTTTTCTCCGAGTAGCGCAATCCAGGGCGATCGCTCGGATCCCGGCTCACCGAACTGCAAGGTCATGTTTCTCAGCGCCTTGAAATTCACGATCTCAACCTGTTGCAGCGCACGGGCAGAAAGGCGAAAGGCGTCGTCGTCGAGAGCGAGTATCTCATCAGCGGACCTGGTATCGGGGCTGACACCTTGAGACCTGTTCGCTCGTTCGCTCACTGTCTTGTCGGACCCGCTGATGGCTTCTAAAGCCTGCCTTGCCACCGCAGAGTAAGGTTGAAAGTCGGCGGCAAATCCCGTTGGGTCAATATTTTGGCCAACAGCGACAGCAACGCGTTCCCACACTAGACGGCGTGCCCGTACCAAGCCTTCACGATTGAGGTTAAACACCTTAATCGTCGTTTCACCGCGGGGCGTCAGAAAGCGGACGTCCCCGCTTTCTGTGAAAAAGAGATGGTCCTGCGGACTATCTCTGCAGGGATCGAGGAGAAATGCGTCTTCAGAACTCCAAATTAAATGAAGGGGCGTCATCGGATCAGCGCGGGATCCGGCGACCGGAAAGAGCGAGCGCTTCGACCTAGCGCAAGCGCTACAGGCGATATAGAGATTTTCCCACTCAGCGAAGAGCCATACATAATGGTTTGGGGCACCTTTGCCTGAGAGATCACTGGCGTCGGTGATGGGTCGAAAGCGTTCGACATTCGGTGAAGATGTCGCCCCAACGTCGCTTTCGCAAAATGCGCATTTCCCGTTGAAAAGCTGCATCAACGGTTCGCGCGCCTTGCGATTTACTCGGGAACGGAAGCCTTCAAATCTCTTCCGCCAGGAACCTATTTCGGAATTGCGAAACCAATCCTCAACCTCGAAACGAGCCTGATGCTCCTCCTCTAAAATCGGATTGGGTACTCGGGAGCGATCAATTCGGATCATAACAATATTTGAACCAGGTGGCCGAGGCGTTGGGCTGATAGTACTATCTGAAGCTGAACTTCACCTCAATCCGCAGAGGCGGCCGAAAAAATGCTGACGCCCGTTTTTTCTGCAACCGACAGACTATGCGAACATTTCGCGCGACCGATTTCCGCAATTGTTCACACTGTCGCATTTGCCCGACTGCTCTGGGCCCCAATCCAGCTAGCCTGTCTCAAATCTTCCATGTCACTTGAACTGTTTGGTGGTTCCCGCGACGCGTTCGACGCAGAAGCGGGTAACCTCGATAAAAATGCTTTATCGCGTTCCAATACTGGCTTCGGAGACACTTGATCTCCTTGTAGTCAATCTCCGGCATGGTCTTCAAGATATGGGTCGATCGCGTTAGGATGTCTGCCTGCTCGGCCAACCCCTCAATTATTTCACTGCCCCCGCACGCCAAGGCATACACGGCGACAGGGTCTCGATCGCGGATGAATATCTCAAGAGCGTTACCGAGTTGTGCCCGCGCGACGTTCGCTTTGATGCTTGTACTCGTGATTACCTTATCGATTGTTACAGGGTGTCGATTGGCTCGTGACGGAGAAGGTCAATGACCTCTCGGACTTCGTAAATGTATTCCCTGAAACCCCGGAGGCCCTCATCGAACATGCTGATCGTAAACTGAACGGCTTTGGAAATGCTCTTCGACGGAAGGTTGGTCGTAAACCGCCGATATGGTTCCTCGAAGTCGGTTCCGAAGTCTATTTGGTAAGACAGACGTGAGGGCGTGTCGGCCTTCTCTTTTCTAAGGACAAAGGGATGCAGGTCACCATGGAGGTTTCCCATAAATCCAGAGAGGACCGATTTGGTAAGAATAACGCTTCCCTTCTCCGTCGTTTCGACGGGAGCGTCCAGATACATCGGATAGTCGAAGTCGTTCGAGCGGCAAACGAGCCGCAGATATCGGGTTTGCATATTCGTGAACCTTATATCGGAAGAAGTGGGATCAGCCGCGGATCGTGATTTCAATGGCAGTCGGATCGATGCCGAAAGTGATGCTCAGCCCCGCCTTCGCCTCAGCGATTGTCAGCCCGCGCGACTTAGCGGTGATCTTCTCTCCAGCACTGAACTCTGGCATTGGCTGGAATTCCAGCGCATCGAATTCGATCATGTCGAAATCCTTAGTAGTCCAGAAACGAACTGGATTACGTCCTTCCCACTGATCGCGGACATTGCAGAGCGCGTATTCGCTGAAGAGAATAAGCCAGCGGCCGGGGGTCTCGGTCGACGGTACGACGTCGGAAACCACGCCGACCATAAATGCTGAGCCGTGCGCTTCCTGCCCTTCGACATCCGCGTGATGAGCGTTGCGGCAAAGTACAGCATACTTACATGCCTTGGCACGCGCTCTGTCGAGGGTCCAGGATTGCGTTCCCCCGACGTCTAAGATGGTGGCCACGGACTTGAAAGTGAAAACTGAAACCACATTGTCGGTCATATCGTTGCCCTTTCCGGCGCTGCATAACAACAACATATGGTATCAGCAACATTAAGTCAATGTATGCATTACATCACATGAATGTACTTTTACTTTGATCATTGGCGATGACCTGCATGCATGCCGAGCGATCGAAGGTAAGCAGTATCCGGCTCGCACCTTGCCTGAGATTTTGTGGTCGACGTCCACGATTCCAGCCACGGCAACCATGCCCAACAGCGGACTTTGCTTGGATCAGAAATGAGCAGGTTCGAAAAAACCAAACGCATCTGGCGGGTCTACCAAACGTGCCTTGAAGCATTGAGCATGGGTGAACCAAATCTGCCACTTGCCGTCTGAGGTTGCGACGGTGAGACTAAGCGGGTCGGGGAACATAGGCGCTATTGCCTCGCCACAGAAGCAACACGGACCCCACTCGACATCTTTCTGCTCGTCGGTCATTTTTCGTCACCACGCTCATGGAACACACGACTGGACCGTTCGCTGGGCGAAGGTCGGATAGATCGACTGGCGCACCAGCGCAAGGAGGGTATCATGCCACGAGGGAAACCGAAGCCGCGCCCCTCAGTTGTCTTGCCGGAAATTGAGATCGGTGACTGGCATGGGGAGTTCGCTGGTTCACCCTCTGGCAATATCGGTCAGCACATGCAGCCGGGGCCGCCAACCATGGTCGTAGAGTTCACCTACTTGATCGTCGGAGCGGTGGTCATTTCCCCGAACAACAAATTCCGTTGGCCAGCGGTAGTCTCCTTTTGGGTTCGAACGCCCTTGACACCCGAGAGGGTCGAAGCTGGCTTCATGTTCAAATCCGATCAAATCCCGTCTGTGAATCTCAGCCTCGAAGTCACGCGGCAGCAGTTTACCGAGAGCTGCTGGCTGTTCAGAGAAAAATTGCTCAAGGAGTTTCATTTCCGAATTGGGCCTGGGACAGACAATCATTGGCCGTTGGAGACCTGGGGAGCGAGTTTTCGGCTTTGATTGACCGCGATAGCCGATGGTCTCCGCCAAAAAAGTCGCGCTACGCTCCCCATGTCAAGCCGACATAATCATGCGTTAGCGTCGTTCCCGATTGGGCAATCAAGAGGAAAAACCCATGCTTGAAGACGACCGGATATGGCATGTGCGAGATTTGGTGCCGATTCCGATGAAGCCGCCCCTTTGTTCCGAGATGATTGCGCCCCGGGATTCCGGGATGATCTCGCCCCCTTGAGGCTGGGGTCCTGCTGGCTTTGATTGTTGTCAATTCATTCGGGTAGGGAGTCAAGATTTCCGGCGCTGATTTCGCCGCAAGCTTTCGCCGGATAGGTCGATGCGGTGGGCGTTATGAACGAGCCTGTCGAGGATGGCATCGGCGTAGGTTGGGTTGCCGATGATCTCGTG
>NZ_JBFRFF010000085.1:0-7132 GCF_052114685.1 Rhizobium sp. 2YAF20
ACCAGCCCGTCCGGCGGCGAGAGCGGATCATGAAGCGCTTCAAGTCACAGCGACATCTACAACGCTTTGTCTCCATCCATGACCCGATTGCCAACCTGTTCCACATCCCGCGCCACGACATCCCCTCCAGCCATCATCGCGAATTGCGCGCAGCGGCGATGAACCTGTGGGCGAAAATCGCCCGGGCATGACCAACAAAATAGGCCGGCGGCATGGGCTGGCCTCTTTGCGGTTAAGTTTACGATGCCAACGCTATTATTACGACCGCGATGATCAGCTTCGCCACCATCTGACTGACTTCGTCGCCGCCTATAATTACGCTCCGTCTCAAGACTCTAAGAGGCGTTATACCTTACCAATCCATCTGCAGACGTGAACAAAAAACCTGAAAGATTCACCGCCGGTCCGATCCCGCAAATGCCCGGAACTAAACATTTAAGCCTTGTCCAGATCTCGCGGGGGACCGCCGCCCAGAAAAAAGTCACAGAAAGCCACTGCTTGCGCGCCGAATTAGCGTAAAATTAAGGTCTAAGGCCGCTCTTGAAAGTATTCTGAGGGGAAGCTTTCATGCATATGTTTTCGCGGCGCAAATTTCTGCAACGCTCTGTTGCGGCAACCTTGGCAGGCGGCGCCGGTAGCGCGCTTTTGAGCGGAAGGTTGGCTGGCGCCGGCGAGGCCTATCCCGAAATCTCTCCACTTGGCATTGCCGATGATCTCGTCAACCCGGCTGAGATCCGCAGCCAGAGCGGGCGCCTCAAAGCCAATCTCTACATGGCCATCACCGAGGTCAGTCTGCCCTCGGGCCTGGCGAAGCTTCGGATTTTCAATGGCCGCCTGCCTGCGCCAACCTTGCGGCTGATGCCGGGCGACACCCTGGAGGTCGCCTTCGAGAACCGCATGCCGGCCAATTCCGATACCGGCCAGATGGTCACCAACGCGCCGAACCGCTTCAACACCACCAATGTCCACTTCCACGGCTTCCATGTCAGCCCGCGCGGCAATAGCGACAACGTCTATCTGAACATCGATCCGGGCCAGCGCTTCAACTACGTCGTCAAGATCCCGCACGATCATCCGGCCGGCAATTACTGGTACCACCCGCATCGCCATGGTTCGGTTGCTGCCCAGGTGGCGTCGGGTGCCGCCGGCATGGCGATCATTGGCGGGACGCTCGACACGGTTCCTGAAATTGCCGCGATGGTCGAACGGGTCATGGTCTTCCAGGCGCCGGTGACGGGGCTGGAAGATCTTTTGACCAGCGAAGAGCCGATCTGGGCACTGGATGCCGAGCGCAATTTCCTGATCAACGGCAACTATCGCCCGCGCATCTACATGCGCGAGGGTGAAGTCCAACATTGGCGCGTCCTGCATGCCGGCGACGCCCAATTCCTGCCGCTGACCGCCGATGGACTGGAGCTTTACGAAGTCGGGCGCGACGGCAATCCGCTGCCCAAAGCCGACCTGGTGACCACTGTCGACCTGGCACCCGGCAACCGGGCCAATATATTGGTCAAGGCGCCGAAGGCCGGCACCTATGAGCTGCGCCGCCCGGCCTTCAACCAAGGCAAGCAGCCGCTGCCCGACATGATGCTGGCCGAAGTCGTGGTGATTGCCGAAAATGACGCGCGCGTCGGCAAGCAGATTCGCTTCGGCCGGGATATTCCGAAAGGGCCGCTGCCGAAGAACCGCATCCTCACGGATATCGCCGATAGCGAGATCACCGGTCACCGCCAGTTCGTGCTCGGCGTCTCCGAGGTCAAGGGCTTCTTCCGCGATACCGAGTTCACCATCAACGGCCAGCCGTTCGATCCGCGACGCGACGACGTGGCCACCAAAGTCGGCGCGGTCGAGGAATGGACGCTGGTCAACACCACGCCCTATCCGCACCCGCTGCACATCCACGTCAACCCGTTCCAGGTGATCGACGTCAACGGCGTGCCCGATCCGCGCAAACCGTGGCTCGACACCGTGGCTGTACCGGCGGCCGGCACGCTGCGCTTCCGCACTCGCTTTACCGATTTTTCCGGACGCTACGTTATGCATTGCCACATCCTGCCACACGAGGACACCGGCATGATGATCAACATCAACATCGAGGATTGAGCATGCAACGGCTTGCAGCGAAGGCCATCTGTCGGTTCGGGCTGGCAGCGATATTGGCAAGCTTGGCCATGACCGCCTATGCCGACGGGCTGGCGGCACCGGCTTACCCGCCGGCCAAGGCTTCGCAGTGTTTTGCCTGTCACGGCGCCGACGGTCATCCGAGCCTTGCCGACGTGCCGATCATCGCCGGCCAGCAGCCGGTCTACCTGCTGAACACCCTGAATGCCTATCGCAGCGGCCTTCGCGGCGGCGGCCGGGCCATCGTCATGCATGAAATTACCAAGAGCCTGAGCGACGACGATATCGCCGCCCTGTCCGCTTGGTTTGGAGATCAGAAATGAACCGCCTTCTCAAAGCCTCTGCCTGCCTCGTCCTGCTGGCGCTGGCGCCGCACGCAGCGAATGCCGACGAGTTGATCTATCTGCCGGATGCCAAGGGCATCGAACTGTTCAAGGGCGCCGAATTGGAAGGCCAGTATTTCTCGCTGGCAAGCGCGCTTGACAGCGAACATATCCTCACCTTCTGCGGCCCCGCAACCATTGCCGCGGTGATGAACAGCCTCGGCGGCCCGCGCCTGGTGTCACAGCGGCTCTATCCCTGGCCGTTCTTCACCCAGGAAAACATTTTCACCGCCGAGAACGAGAAGGTGAAACCCTATCCGATGGTGGAGCACGAGGGCCTGGTCCTCAGCCAGCTGGCGCAGTTCTTCACCAATCTCGGCGCCACCGCCGTATTCAAGCACGCCGACGCCTTCGACATCAACGCCCTGCGCGACACGGTGAAGACCGTGCTGGCCGATCCGGCCAAGCGTCTCGTCATCAACTATTCGCGCCGGCCGATCGGCCAGAATGGCGACGGCCACATTTCGCCTGTGGCCGCCTATGACGCAGACAGCGACCGTGTGCTGGTGCTCGACGTGGCGAAATACAAATATCCGCCGGTCTGGATGACGGTTGCCGACCTTTATAAGGGAATGGCCACCGTCGATACCGGCTCGAACGCAATGCGTGGCTTCGTGGTGGTCAGCAAATGAAACTCAGCCGCCGCATCTTCCTCGGCATCCTGCCGCTGATTCCCGGTGCAGCAAAGGCACGGGCGCTCGGCGACCGCGACCAGGGCTTCTCCGACATCGCCCGCCAGATCGGCGGCGTCACCGACGTCTCGCCTTATCTGATCGAAGCGGCGGAATACGAATTCGTGCTGGCCTATGGCCCTGAAGCCAAGGGCATCTTCGTGGCGGCGCTGGGCAGCGGCCCCCTGCCGGACCGCGTCGCCGAGGCCGCGCCGGCATTGCAGGCACAAGCGGCCTTCGTCGCCACCTTTCTCTATAGCGGCGAAGTCGTCCGCGACGGCGTCACCAGCGCCAAATACTACCCCTGGTGCCTGTCCTGGAAAGCGGTGACTTTCGCCAGCGCTCCCGGCCTCTGCGGCGGCCCCGGTTTCGGCCATTGGGAAAACGCACCTATTCCGGGAGCTATGTGATGCGCGCAACGGTCGTCGTCATCGGCTCCGGCATGGCCGGCTCGCAGCTGGCCTATACGCTGGCGCTGAACGGCGTCGACGTGCTGGTGCTCGAGGCCGGACCGCGCCGCGACCGGTCCAGCAACCTCAAGACGTTTTACGAAAATCCGGTCAAGGGTCCGCAGTCTCCCTATCCGAGCGCGCCTTCCGCCCCCCATCCGGAAGACGGGCGATACGACGATTTCTACGTCCAGGCCGGCGCGGACAAGTTCATCGGCGCCTATCTGCGGCTCTATGGCGGCACCACCTGGCACTGGACCGGCTTTGCCGACCGTCTGCGCCCCGCCGACTTCCGGATGAAGACCGACTATGCAGTGGCAGAGGATTGGCCGATCACCTACGATTTACTGGTCGGTTTCTACGAGGAGGCGGAAAAGCGCTGGGGCGTGGCCGGCGATCCGGCATTCAATTGGGGCGCGCCGCGCGGCGATACCCCGTACCAGATGCCGCCGATCCCGCACAGCTACGTGGATCACCAGGTGATCAAGGCGCTCGATACCCTCGGCCTGCATGCTGGCCGCTTTTCCCATGCCCGCAATTCCGAGATTTTCGACAGCCGCCCGGCCTGCTGCGGCAACAATACCTGCGTGCCGATCTGTCCGATCGGCGCCAAATACGATGCCTCGGTGCATGCCGAAAAGGCGGAAGCCGCCGGCGCCAAGTTTTTGACTGACGCGCTGGCCACCTACATCGAGCTCGGGCCCGACGGCAATGTCACCCGGGTAAAGGTCCGCCGGCCGGACGGCGAGACGTTCTGGGTCGAGGGCGACGTTTTCGCCCTCTGCTGCCATGCGATCGAAAATCCGCGGCTGCTGCTGAATTCGAAGCAGGCGGGGGCGGAAAACGGCGTCGCCAATGCCTCCGGCGCCGTCGGCCGCTATCTGCTGACCCAGGCCAACCAGGACGCCTGGGCGACGATGCCGGAACCGGTCTATCCCTATCGCGGACCGCAGCAGACCGGCGGCCTGCTGGAACTGCGCGACGGCACCTTCCGCGGCCAGTATGCCGCCGCCGGTACCTCGTTCATGAACAGCGGCTGGTCGGGCAATTCGGATGCGACCGGCCTGGCCAAAAAGCTGATTGCCCAGGGCATGACCGGGGCGGAGCTTGCCCGCACCATCAACCACCGGGTCGCCCGTCACCTGCGCCTCAACTCGTCCGCCGAAGTCCTGCCCGACTGGAACAACCGCGTGGAGCTGGCCGACACCATGGACAGCGCCGGCGTGCCAAAGCCGAAGGTGACCTTCACGATGGACGATTACACCAAGGCCGGGCTGGCCGAAGCATTGAGGATCAACCGGCAGATCTTTGCGGCGATGGGCGCGACCAACGTGGAGAACAACGATCCCTACCTGTCCAACGCCATCATCGGCGGCACCGCCCGCATGGGCCGCGACCCGAAGACCTCGGTGGTCGATACCGATCTCGTTGCCCATGATCACCGCAATCTCTACATCCTCGGCTCCAGCGCCCATGTTACCGCCCCCGTCAACGCGCCGTCGCTGACGATCGCCGCATTGGCGATCCGCGCCGCCGACCGGATGATCCAGAACCTCAAGAATTGAGAGAACAGAATGCACCGTCTCCTTGCGCTTGAAGGTCTCATTTTGGCGATGTTCGTGCTGCTCGGCAACGGACTGCGGTCGATCAGCACAACCACGGTATCGGTGTCGCAGAGCGAGTTCGCCAGCTTCCTCAACATCTCGGTGGAAAAGACCGACGTGCTGATCGAGCTGCTGCTCGGCGGCGCCGTTCTTGCGCTGGCGCTGGCCCCGTTCGTCATCTCGCTACGCAGCGCCCGCAAGATCGCGGTCATCTTCGCCGTCATCACCACCGTCTGCTATGCCATGATCGGCGTGACCATGCTGGTCGATCCGGCACTCGAGGTCCGCGAACCGGTGATCATCGCCAGTTTCGCCTTCAGCGGCTTCTCGGTCGCATTCTTCGCGCCGCTGGCCCAGCTGGCGATCAACGACGAGAGCGATCCGGCGATGCGCGCCCGGCTCACCACCGTGTGGATCTCGGCCCAGCCGATCGCCTTCCTGGTGACGCCGCAGTTGGTCAAATACGTCGCATTCGATATCGGCACCGGCAACTACTTCCTGATTCTTGCCGCCATGCCGCTGATCTTCCTGACCTTCATTCCCTTCGTCTTCGGCGGCAAGGGCGAAGTGGCCGACGCGCTGGCGCCGGTACCCGCCGGTACACCGAAGCCCTGGAAGCGGGCGCTGCCGCTGATCGTTGCCGTCATCTCCTTCGAGGCCTGGACGGCGTCCAACTCCTTCGTCGGCATCGACAGCATCATCAGCCTGTCGCTGATGGCGCTGTTCCTGGCCATCGTCGTGGCGCTGTTCTTGAGGCGCAAGCACCTGACCCGCGGTGCCGGCCAGGTGCCACATCTGGCGATCTTCCTGCTCTGCGTGCTGTTCGTGCTGGAAATCCCGACCACCGGCCTCTACGACACCGCCTATCTGGTGCGGCATCTGTGCTCGGGGGATCTGATCGACAACCGCGCGACGCTTGCCGCCGCCAGCCAGATCATCTCGGTGTTTGCAACCGGCGCCGTGATGGTGCGCTATCCACACTGGGGCACGCGCATGGTCGGGCTGGCCCTGCCCTTCCTGCTCGCCGGCATGGTGGCGATCTATTTCTACCCTTACCAGGAGGTCAACGTTCCGCTGTTCTACATCTCCAAGATGCTGTCGAGCATCGGCATGGGCATGGCGACCGCCGCCGTCATCGGCGTCGTCTCGGGGCTCGCAGCGCAGAACAAGATCATCGCCCTGGCGCCCGCCTTCATCATTATGTTCGGCACCGAAGTGGGGATCGAGATCCTCGAAATCGTCTTCCAGTCGAGCAAGCTCGCCGGACTCGATATCAACAGTGCCTATGAGATGGTGTTTGCCATCCAGATCGTCGCCGTGCTCATCGCCATCGCCCTGATGCTGCACTGGGTGACAGGCAAACGCGCCGCACCCGGCCTGCCGCAATCGGCACTTTCGGGCAGCCCGGCCGCATGAGACCAGAGCGGGGCGGGGCCGTCGTAGATGTTTGATCTCGGCAATTGCTGGTCTCAGGAAACGCCTCGCGAACCCATGCGGTCAGCGCCCCATATGCGGCCATGGCTGGTTCGCAATCAGCGGGGCGTTGGTGCATGGGTCACAAAGTGAACGGCTTCTGTCTTTGAAGCAGACGCTATACCTTTGCTGGTTGGCAGCGGACGGAATTCGGGCGAGCGCATGCCAGCATGCGATTGAGGGGCATCGTAAACTTAACCGCAAAGAGGCCAGCCCATGCCGCCGGCCTATTTTGTTGGTCATGCCCGGGCGATTTTCGCCCACAGGTTCATCGCCGCTGCGCGCAATTCGCGATGATGGCTGGAGGGGATGTCGTGGCGCGGGATGTGGAACAGGTTGGCAATCGGGTCATGGATGGAGACAAAGCGTTGTAGATGTCGCTGTGACTTGAAGCGCTTCATGATCCGCTCTCGCCGCCGGACGGGCTGGTG
>NZ_JBFRFF010000086.1:0-6285 GCF_052114685.1 Rhizobium sp. 2YAF20
TTGCCGACAAGCTCGAGCGCTATTACGGTCAGCGACCGCTATTACGGTCAGCGACCGATTATCTACACGGCCCCGGATTTCTACCGCGACAACCTGCAGGGCGAGTTGCTCGACTATCCCTTCTGGCTACGCTCGGTGGCCACGCATCCCTCAGACCTATACCCTGGGCGGAACTGGCTGTTCTGGCAATATTCCGGCTCCGGTCTTTCGGACGCCGTCAATGGCAAGATCGACCTCAATGTCTTCCACGGCAGTGGCGACGAATGGCATAATTGGATAGCGTCGCGCTGAGCTATCTCAGCGAGAACTGGCGTTGTTGCATGGGTCCGGCTAACTCATTGTTTTTACACACTTATCAAAAATCGTCTAAAAACGGGAAAACTCCTTAAGATCAATGCCTTACCGGGACCCATGCAACAACGCTGGCTCATTTAACACGTGCCTCTAAAATGAGGCGGTATGTTCACGCAAGCTTGCCATCCTATTTGAAAGCGTCCGGGACGCACTTCCCGGTTCTCCGCAAGACATAATGCTGCAAGGGAGGTGACGCTCTTAGGTGATCCGCGGGCTCGCGTACTCCGGATTGGACAGATCAGCGCATTCGCCCCTAAGCATCAAGATCGGGGAGACCGCCATCGGCATTGTGTTGCTATGGCGGCCTCCTCCTGACATCACGGCAACCCGTGGGACATCATTTCCCAAATGGGGGCAGGTTTTTGACTGAAGTTCAACCGGAAGCCACTCCGGGACGGTCAGGTTGAGAACAGGCAACGCGCAGAACAATGCTGCGGGAACTTAGCTGGGACTGTAGATCGGGACAGCCGCCTCTGAGAGGGGACCGTATTTCTCCGCGAAAAATTGAGTCTGTCGCGCGCAATATCGGCTCCATAGCAAATAATGGCCGCGGAGTTGCGGCGAGTTTGGTCAATCAACTACCTTACACTATCAACCGAGCTGCTCGGCCGTTCTTCCGTTCGGCATTGTTATAGTAGCTTGCCGCCTGCGTCGTCGACTTGTGGAGTGACTGCTGCATGGCCTCGGCGAGCGGTACACCGCGATTGGCCGCTTCTGTGAGATAACCCGAGCGCAGGCCGTGGGCGGAAAATTGCGATGGATCCAGACCCGCCTGAGATATGCGCGTTTTCAGGATCAGGTTGACCGATTGTGGTGTGAGCGGCCGCCGGTCAAGATTGCCCCATTGATCGATGCTCCGAAACACCGGTCCGCTGTCGATCCGACCTTCGCGGATCCACTGCTTGAGTGCGACAACCGGCCTACCGATGAGAATAACACGCGCGTTATCATCGGCTGTCGTCGTCTTGGTGCGGCCGAGCCGGAGGGTGAGGCAGGGCAGAAGAGGGGAGGTGGGGTCGCCGGACATTGCGTGCACCGGGTCCTCGTCTGTCAAATCCTCGAACCGCAGATTTGCGACTTCCGAGCGCCGCCGACCACCGGAAGCAAAGGCAAGCAGCAGCAGCGCCCGATCGCGCAGATCGACCAGCTTGTCGCCAGCGCAGGTCGCGAGCAGCTTGGTAAGAATGTCGCCGGTCACCGCCTTCTTGCTTTTTCGCTGTCGTGGCCGGTCGCTGGCTTTGACGGCCAGCCGCAGAGCGCTCTTCAGTGAAGGCGCCGAGAACGCGCCCGTCAATCCCCGCCAGCGCGTCAGGATCGACCAGCTCGTCAACCGTCTTCGGACGGTGGCCGGCGCGTGCGGCCCGGTGCTTCGCAGTAGGCCTTTGACGCGAAGAGCAATCGCCACGTCTTCGGGCATGCCGTGATCGGGACTATTTTCGCGCTCGGCCGTATCCCAAAGGTGATGGGCGACGAATTTCAGCAGCAAGCTTTCGGGCGCGGGCCAGGGGAGGGGGAAGCCTGTCGCGAGCTCGGACCAGGCCTCGAGGTAGCCGAGATCGGAGGTCAGCGCCTTGAGCGTGTTGGCGCCCATGCCCTCCTTCGCCAGATGTTTTAAGGTGGCGATGTCGTCGTCGGTCAAGAGTGTCGCCAACTGATCGCGACGATCGAACGGCAGAATAGCCTCGAGCGCATCGAGTTCTTCGGCACGACGCTGCACCGGATCGGCAGGGGCGGGTTGGGTGATGGCTCTGCGCGTCATTGGGTTGCGGACGCGGGGTGGCATTTGACATCGGTTTTGCCGAAATCCTGGCCCTTGAACAGGAGCGGCGCCTTGGCGACCGCGGCAACGGCGTAGGAAAAGCAGTCGCCCATATTGAGTGTGGCTGGATGGCGGCCTTTACCGAAGCGGTCGAACGCAATCGCAGTTGCGTTCGGCAGCCGGACAAACTGATCAACTATGTCCGAAGCGTTTGGAAATCCCCTCCCCGTCAGCACCATTCGAGCCTCAAGCAGGGTCGGCCAGCCGATCGCAAGTGCCTCCCGACCCACCAACGATATGAACAGTTCGGCCTCCGGCTCTCCCAGGGCCATCGCCAGAATGACCGACGTATCGACAGCGATCATCGTGGCAAACCATATTCGTCGTAGAAGTCGTCATGTGCGGATGTCGTGCCGGTCGGCACAGCACGCCGGCCCTGGGCCATTAAGTCCGATAGGACATCGATCGGCGTCCGGGCAGATTGTTGACGCAGTTCCAGATCGTAGCGCTCGAGCGCCTGCTCGACGAGCTTGTTGATTGGCTGACCGGTGCGGCGCGCCATCGCATGGGCCAGGTCTCTCGCCTTTGTGCTGCGGACGGAGAGTTGTGTTTCGGACATCGGCTTTCCACTATCGAGATCCCGTCAAATATAGCGATTCCAGCCCGAGACGGCAAGAAAACGCCCACCAGATGGCTCACTATCGATACTGAACTTCCTCATCCGAGCGGCGCAGCACCAGATCGACGGGGGAGGGCAGGGTTTTGGCATGGGCGGCTCGCGGGCTGTGATTTGGTCTCTGAACATCTGTGAACACCCCCGTAAGTGCGACTCACCTGAAGGTCGGTGCAGATTCCGATAAACTTGGACGAAATTTGCCTGGATGATCGGAAAACGGGGGCATTCCGATCATCCAGGCAGACTGACATGGGGTCGGTTCCGGGAGAGGGCGAAATGACACCCGAAGGCCTGTTGATTTATCCGATGTAGAACGGGCTGGAGGAGGCGGCCCTAAATAATCCAGCCTTTGGTGCATTTTGTATCGCCGGACGCCCACCGGAACATGTTGTCAACGTATCCTTGTTTCGCCATATTATTGCCGGTATAGACCGTAACCTTCGAACCTGTGCCTGCCTTTTCGATTTTTACCCAATACACATAGGCGCGGCTAAGATCGTAAGTGTTGAACGCAACTCCAATACCTTGATCGGCATAGAGATCACTTGCTCCATTGAAACAACGATCGGCTTGATTTGCGACACGTTTATACATCACATCAAAGCTCTCTGGAAACGAGCGGGTGGCTATCAGTGTCTTCGGGTCTGACTTGAATTGAGCAAGGTCTGAGCCGTCGGCGGACGCTCTTGGAGCAGGACCTGCGAGTTTGGCAGGCCCGGTAGGCGTGGTAGAACTGCAGCCCGACAAGATGGAGAGCGCGACAAGCGACATGAAAATGCGGTTCAAAGGGAGTTCTCCTTTCAGATTTGGATTTTTTAACATCTTCCCCCGGCTTCAGTCGCGGCAAGATGTTACGGTCATGGTCGTAGCAAGTTAACGATGGTCTGTTCTGGACGACAATCAGCCCATGAAATCAAGGCCTTCAGGACAAAAATTCACAAGGATTCAATTGGGACAACTGCTTGCAGGATTACAGTGTCATTTCGCCCTCTCCCGGAACTGTCCCCATCCAGGGAATGAGTCTCATGATCCAGGCCGAACCCAACCCGAAAACCCCGCGTTTGCAGCGCAGTCTCCTGATCTAGGCGAGCGACATACCGGCTCTGCGGCCTGAAAACCATCACTATCGATACAGGAATACTATCGATGGTTAGCGGTGCGCTGGTGCATCATAGCGGGTGCGGAACCCAAAATTTGAGATAGAGTTCGTTTAGCAAATCATTTACCATGATTTCAATGTCTTACGATCTCGCCAATTTTCTCATCCAGGCTCTGCTGCGGCCGATTTCCGACGCCGGCATCGCGCTCGCCCGTCTCGACGAGCGCATCGCCCGTTCGCCGGTCGGTGCCGGCTTCCTCGAACGATCCCACTTCACCGATGCCTGCGCCTCGCTGTGGATCGACGGCGAACTCGTCCATCTCGAAGACCTCGTCCTCCACGACGCGACCCGCGATATCCGCACTCCCACCCACGAACTCACCATCGCCCGCGACGTCCTGCGCACCCGCCGCCGCATCGCCGCCCAGCCGCCCGGCTGGGCATTGTCGGCTGACGGCCTCCGCAGCCTCCGCCAGGCGTGGCCTGGAGCATCAGAAAGTGTCAGTAGCGCGATAGAGAACGAAGGCGCCGTGGTGGATGCCGAAGTCGCTGGGGTATACCGCCGGCCTTGTCCTGGTGCGGCAGAAGCCGGGATCGGCAAAGGGCGTCATGTTCATCACCATCGAGGACGAGACCGGGCCTGCCAATCTCGTCGTCTGGCCGACACTGTTTGAAAAACGTCGGCTGGTCGTTCTCGGTTCTTCGATGATGGCGATCAATGGCCGGATCCAGCGGGAAGGGGGGGTCGTTCATCTTGTCGCCCAGCAACTGTTCGATCTGTCAGGTGACCTTGTGAGCCTTGCCGATCGCGATGAAGAGTTCAAGCTGCCGGCCGGCCGTGGCGACGAGTTCGCCAGAGGCGGTGGGCCGGATCCGCGGGATCAGCCGAAGCCGGTTGTCGCCGCGCGCGACATGTTCGTGCGTGACCTTCATATCGATACACTGAAGGTGAAGAGCAGGAATTTTCACTGAAATGCTCAAGCCGAGCGGTAGAGAACGCCGCACATCGTCTTAGGACCGCATTAGTCTTCAAGCGTGGTAATTTGGGGTGCTTCGGCGGCGATAGGTTTCGGCGTTGCATTTGGAAACGGATGAATTGGCAGTGGAAGCAATGCGATGCGCGCTTCTGTCTCCGGCGTGACATGACAGCGGAGGCCCGAGACTGGCCCAACGCCATATCGGGCAAAGTACGGCTTTATGAGGTTGTAACCGCGCTGGTCACCTGATTGAAAGTGACGAAAAATCCAGTAGGCGATCAAGTCCGCCATCTGAATCAGCCGGGACGCCCTGGAATCCAGGAAAAGCGGAACCTCCGCGAAATTTCGAAGTTGCCCGTTGGCGTGCCCCACATGCTTGAAGACATGAGACAAGGTCTGGATTTTTTCCTCGTAATTGCTTTTGTCGAGGATGACCAAGCCGCGCTGAGGGTTCTTTTTCTTGTAAAGTGTTTTCAGATAGCCATCGAAACACGAAGCCACGTCCTCGAAACTGCGAGCCAGAATATCGTTTGGATCAAAAAGCTTCTTTTCGATGACGCAGGCATAGACTTTCAACTGCAGCTGCTTGTCAGCCAACAGCGACAGGATATCGACAACGGCCTGAACTCTGTCGGTCGGAGGCACACCTTTCCAGGTGCCATTGCCCGACCGCATGGGGTTTCCATGAAACTCGATTTCCCTAGGATTGGATGGGCTGAAGCGTGTGGCTACAGGGTCTATCTGGGCTTCCAGCCAATGGGTTTGACGCTCGAAAATGCTAAATCCGGCGAGGACGAAGAAGTCGGAGCTTGGATCATGTGAGTGACCCGACTCGTCGAGATAGAGTAGATGCAACGAATCCCCCTGAAACGAAAAAGCGGACCGCAGGCGGTCCGCTCGAATTCGGTAAGCCGAGTGAAACAATCGTTCAACGCACCGACGGATCAGCGCTCTCGACTATGAGCAATATATATCTGCTGCGTGCTCGCTTTTCAAGGGGGCCGCTCCGCATGCGAGAGAGCCTGATAAAGAACCAGATATATCGTCCAGTCAGCCGTCATTCTAAGGCGTCAAAAAAAATAGGCCACCGGAAAACCGAGGCCCTTGAAGTGTGAAGGTTAAAACCTCCAGAGGGGAACAGTTGATGCGATGGCACTGGGAGAAGGCCGTCACGTGCATCAGCTATGGACTGGCATCGTAAACTTAACCGCAAAGAGGCCAGCCCATGCCGCCGGCCTATTTTGTTGGTCATGCCCGGGCGATTTTCGCCCACAGGTTCATCGCCGCTGCGCGCAATTCGCGATGATGGCTGGAGGGGATGTCGTGGCGCGGGATGTGGAACAGGTTGGCAATCGGGTCATGGATGGAGACAAAGCGTTGTAGATGTCGCTGTGACTTGAAGCGCTTCATGATCCGCTCT
>NZ_JBFRFF010000087.1:0-6179 GCF_052114685.1 Rhizobium sp. 2YAF20
TTTCCGAACAAGATTGAGATTGGCATTGACGCCGTGTTCAAGCGCCAGCCTTGAGACCGAAACGCCGGGTTCCAGGCACGCCGCAACAAGGCGCTCTCTCGAGACAGGGTCATATCGACGTCGACCGTCACGTCCCACAAGTCGCACCAGAAGTTTTTGAGCATCATCCATGATTTAGCGTCCACCTATTTTTGGTGGACACTTCATGCCTCAGAGCACCGCGCTTCAGAAGGTGCCTGGAAAGTCGCGCTTACGAACGATTTGGCTTCCAGAAGCTGATTGCCGAGATCGGCCTAGGCCAGGCCGGCATGGTTGTCAGTTTTGATGCGTCTCGTCTGGCTCGTAACAATCGGGACTGGCATCAGTTACTTGACCTGTGCGCGATGTTTGGCGTGATCATCGCTGACGGCGAACGCCTCTACGATCCTTGCGCCTATCATGACCGGTTGCTCCTCGGCCTGTCGGGGATCATGAGTGAGGCGGAACTGCATCAGATCAGGCAACGCCTCCACCGTGGCGAACGCCAGAAGGCGGCGCGTGGGGAACTGAAGATTCCCCTGCCGGCCGGCCTTGCACATGATATCAGTGGGACAATCACCCTTAATCCTGACGAGGAGGTTCAGGCTAGGCTTGCTCTCGTCTTTGCCAAATTCCGCGAATTGGGGACCGCCCGCGCCGTCATGCGCTATCTCAGGGCGAAAGAATTACCTCTACCAATGCGGCCTTTGCGGGGACCGGAACCCCATGGCGTTGTCTGGCGTGAAGCTAACAGCCCTCGCGTGCTCGGAATTCTTCATAATCCTGCCTATGCCGGTGCTTATGTTTATGGCCGGCGGCGTCTGGAAAGCGGGCGAATTCGTCAAGGCGTTCACTGTTGTAAGTCACGCAAGGTTTCCATTGAAGACTGGGAAGTTTGCCTGCACGCGGCTCATCCCGGTTACATAGGCTGGGAGGAATTCATGGAAAACCAGAACCGACTGGCCGACAATGTCAACCACTACGACGCCGGCCATACGGGAGCGCCGCGTAAGGGAGCCGCGCTTTTGCAAGGGATCGCCGTGTGCGGTCGATGCGGGCGGCGGATGAGCATCCGCTATACCGGACCCGATGCGCCTTATCCCGTTTACACATGCCGTGCCGATCGCGATCAAGATGCCGGCCCGCTTTGCCAAGAGGTCCGTGCCCTGCCGGTCGATGCAACAGTGGAGCAGGTTTTGCTTGATGCCCTGTCTTGTTGGAACTTGCCAGCATCGTGGAACACCTTTGTGGCAAGTTGGCAGCGCGGTCGCGAGCGGAGTGTAAGGACAATTATGCCGCTGATGTAAATGAGATTATGCCGCAAGAGGACTCACAATGAGTGATTTATCCGCCATTTTACGGCAAATATTCGTGACTATCTCAGAGAACGTCCTTGATATAGACGAAAGCTGCGGTATAATTATTATTACATTGATACTCGATCTCATACCCGGAGCCCGCAATGCCTGCGAAGTACGGCGGCAAGCGATCAAAGATGGATGCCCTCATCGACGAGGGCACCTTCAATCCAAATTCCGAGAAGGTGCGCGACCCGAAGTTCAGCAGCAGCGAGTTCTTCGATCCGCACGACGCCGTCCAGGTCAAATACGAGATGCTGCGGCGCGTCTCCATCGACAACGTCTCGGTAACGGACGCTTCCGACGAGTATGGTGTTTCCAGGCCAACCTACTACCAGGCCAGGGCGAACTTCGACCTGACCGGGATTGCCGGACTGGTGCCGGCAAAGCCGGGTCCCCGCGGGCCCCACAAGGTCGACGACAAAGTCCTGGCATTTCTGCAGGCGAGGCTGGTCCCGGGCGAACCCGTTCATGCACGCGATCTCGCCAAGATGGTCCGCAACGAACTCGATATCGCACTACATCCCAGGACGATCGAGCGGGTGTTAAAAAAAACGATCCGCTAGACGTTACCGTGGGACCGGCATGTTCATTGCCTGACATCGCGGACCAGTACGAGGTGCTGCGCAGCGCAGCTCTCGGCGAAGTTCTGCCGCTCAAGGCCCGTAGCGGGCTGATGCTTTTTCTGCGCCGCGGCATGTGGGGATGGGCCCGCGCACTGCCTGCAGCGGCAAGCCCTGACCAAGAGCAGTTTTACCCGTCATCGGCCACCCGACCGGCGCACGGCGAACTCAGCGCCGTCGTTCATGTCCTGGCGACCATCGCCATGAGCATCCACCAACGGAGAGCACCATGAATGTACACCTCAAAGTCCAGTCCCATCACCGTGAACGCAGCGCCTACCTCTACGTCCGCCAATCTTCGATGCGGCAAGTCATCGACAACACCGAGAGCGCCATGCGCCAATATGCGCTTCGCGGCCGCGCTATCGCCCTGGGTTGGCGCGAGGAGCAGATTATCGTTATCGATAACGATCAAGGCGAATCCGGCGCATCGGCGGTCTGGCGTGAAGGATTTCAGCGCCTGGTCAGCGATGTCGGCATGGGGCATGCCGGGATCGTCATGGGCCTGGAGGTCTCCCGTCTGGCGCGCAACAATGCCGACTGGCAGCGTCTGCTCGAGATCTGCGCCCTTGCTGACACCCTGATCCTCGACGAGGACGGTGTCTATGACCCGGCAAGTTTCAACGACCGGCTTCTGCTCGGCCTAAAGGGAACAATGAGTGAGGCCGAACTACATGTGATCAAGGCACGGCTTCGTGGCGGCATCCTCAACAAGGCGCGCCGCGGCGAGTTTCGTTGCCCACTGCCAACCGGCATGGTCTACGATCATTCCGGCAATGTGACGCTTGATCCAGACATGCAAGTCAGAGAGACGATCGCCCATTTCTTCGAGACGTTCTCTCGCGTCGGATCCGCCTCCCAGACCGTCAAGGCCTTTCGTCAAGAAGGCATTCTCTTTCCCTCCCGCTTGCACGACAGCCAGACGGTTTTCCGGCCACTGACGCCTTCGACGGCGATGCGCGTGCTGCACAATCCACGTTACGCCGGAGCCTATGTTTATGGCCGCCGTCGCTATCGACGAACCATTGATGGCAAAAAGCTCGTGCGTGAACAAGCTAGTGACGATTGGACGGCATGTATTCCAGATGCCCATCCCGGCTATATCAATTGGGAGCAGCATCAGGAGAATCTGAGGATTCTAAAGTCGAACATCTGCCATAAATGGAACGCGGCGGTCGCATCACCTCCGCGGGAGGGCTCGGCGTTGCTGCAGGGGCGGGCCGTGTGTGGGCAGTGCGGCAGACATTTTCACATGCGCTATGCTGCCCGGCGTGGCCGGCAGGAAGCCTGGTACGTTTGTGATCGCGCCCGTACCAATCGTGGTGAACCCTTGTGCCAGGCGATCGCTGCATCTCCCGTCGACGAAGCCATCGGCATGCTGATCGCGGAGCAGATGACGCCGGCGGCCATCGAATTGGCGATTGAAGTCCGCAAGGAGATCGAAGCGCGACATGAAGAAGCGGACCGGCTGCGCTGTCGCGCGATCGAGCGTGCCCAAACGGAAGCCGATCTCGCCCAGCGCCGTTTCATGCTCGTCGATCCCAATAACCGCCTCGTCGCCGACACGCTCGAGGGCGAATGGAACGGGAAGCTCCGCATCTTGGCTAACGCCCGCGAAGAGCGCGAGCGCGGCCGGGTGCACGATCAATTCATCCTCGATAAGGCCGTCCACGAGCGGTTGGTCGCGATGACGGCGGACTTCAAAAAACTCTGGGCCAATCCAGAGACTCCAAACCGCGAGCGAAAGCGCCTGCTTGCCCACATCATTGAGGACGTCACCCTCCTCAAACTACCCAAGAGAGGCACCACCAAGGCTCATATTCGCTTCAAGGGCGGCAAAACGCAGACGCTCGTCACCATCAGCCCAAAATCGCCCAGCCAGCAGATCAAGACGAACCCCGACATCATCGAATTGATCGACGAACTCCTCGATAATCATATTTTTTCCGAGATCGCAGAGATTCTCAATAATCAGGGATATCGTCCAGGTTCCGTGGCGCGCCGTGACCAGCGCAATGCTCGCTTCACAACCAAACGCGTCACCTATCTCGTCCGCGAGTACAAGCTGAGATCACGCTATGACCGCCTCCGAGATCGTGGGATGTTGACAAAAAATGAGGCGGCCGCACGCCTCAATATCCATGAGCATACCCTCGCCAGATGGGCTGAACACGGCCTCGTCACCAGCCATGCCTACAACGGACACTACTACCTGTACGAGCTTCCCACGGCAGACATACCGCAAAAGCAATGCAGCCGGTGGAACCAACTCGTTGATCGCGTCGCCGCGCGTAACCAGTACGAAAGCCAAGCCAAAACCTTCAACTGAAGCCAGAAGGGAGATGCAGTATGAATTCAAATCGTTCAGCACCAGCACAAAGCCGGACCGGTCGAAGAATAGCAGCTTCATCCGGTCACGACGGCGATTGCAGAAAGCAAAGACGGCAGGAGCAAAGGGATCCAACGCCATCGTCTCCTGGACCAGAACCGCAAGGCTATTGATGCCGGCTCGAAAGTCGATCGGCTCACGATGCAGGTAAACCTTGAGATCAGCGCCAAGTCTGAACATGACCCAGCGCTCCTATTGTTGCTGCCAACCCTTCGGCATCACCGCATTCCACCGTCAGGCTCACCCCGTTCGGCAGCGAAGCGCTCACCTTGACTGCAGATGACAGCCTCTCGATCCTTTTATCCAAGCTGCTGCGCTGCTCTGGCAGGCTTCGATCGGAGCCGACCTGAACCGGGACGAAGGCCGAAGCCGCAGGCACAGAACCGACCTGCTTGGCCTTCTGTATCCATTTCCGCACGAGATTGGCGTTCACGCCGTGCTCGAGCGCCAGGCGTGAGACCGAAACGCCAGGCTCCATACACGCCGCAACAAGCCGATCTCTCGAAGCAGGGTCATATCGGCGACGGCCGTCGCGCCCCACAAGCCGCACCTGAAGTTTTTGAGCATCTTCATCCATGATTTAGTGTCCACCTATTTTGGTGGAAACCTCATGCCTCAGAGTAAGAAGCTTCAGAAGGTGCACGGAAATTCGCGCTTACAATCGTTCAGCGCTGCCAGATCCTGATTTACCGAGATCATCGTCAATGACGCATATCCGTTCGTGGGGCCAGCCGAGAGCAACAGCTCGGTCCACAAGCCGATACTGAAGTTGGGTGCTCTCCTGATGATGGCGAACCTGCCCAGCAGAAGATTGTCGAATATAGATATAGGCCGTCTTGCTGCGGTGTGCAGTCGAAAGGCGGCCATCGTCGCTATCGACTCTGCTCAGCATGATGGTTCGTCTCCACCAGTCTGTTCGCCGGCCGCTTCCGCCATAAAAGTTCGGCAATCACCTTGGCGATCTGCGCCTTTCTTTCCTCTGAAAGGCTTTGCCAGGGCCGCGGCAAATTCTTCATGCCGGACTGCTGCAGGGGTACTCGGGACGCTATACAAGTCATTCTCGACTGCTGTCGTGTCATCGCGAATCACCTCGGGCGTAGAAAGGGCCAAGGTGCGGCGCAAATGGCGCATCAATGTGAGCAAGGTGGCAACGTCGATACGAGGGATCGATATTGAGCCCTCGCGGGCCTCCACCAGAGGCACAGAAAGATCGGTTTGATTGCGGCGGATTGATCGATGGCGCCCATTTGGCAGCCTAACAACGATGAAGTCGCGACCGCGGGTCGTCTCAAGCGAAACCAGCTCAAAACGCTGCCCGTAAAGACCGTGACGAGGGTTTGTAATCGTGACATGAGATATATGCCCATCAAGAAGTGGGGTATTCTGCGATGATCGGTAACCCAACCTACGCCGATGCCATCCTCGACAGGCTCGTTCATAACGCACACCGCATAAACCTCGAAGGCGACAGTATGCGAAAGCGAAAAGAACCGACGCTCTTGACCGGCGGCGAAATAAAAGAAATCAATCACCCGTAACAGCAATAAGGTAAGCGATGCATAGACCCCATCTGGCGAGTGCGCTGCTGAGGTTCTATTCGTGCCTGAGAAATTGGGAGCTCTGGTATGAACTGCTATGTCTGCGCCTATGTCTGAACATAGAACATTCCATATGATCGAAGCTGTGGCCAGTCCCCTTGAGGGTGCGCCGCGGCAGTTCCGTCGTTGGTCAGACGATTTCAAGGCGCAGGCGGTGGCCGAAGCCATGGAACCTGGGGCGAGTGTTTCGGCG
>NZ_JBFRFF010000088.1:0-5749 GCF_052114685.1 Rhizobium sp. 2YAF20
GGCCATCGTAATCTTAACGTGCCAAGGCCAAAGAAGTGCGACATTTGCTGCGATCAGGCAGCTTGAAGGCGGGCGACGTCTCGCCAAGTATCCAAGGCTGCTGCTCGCAGTTGGCGATGGTGGGCGGATGGAATATCGTGGCGGGGAACGTTAAAGAGGTTGGCGATCGGGTCGTGGATGGAAACGAAACGCTGAAGCTGTCGCGCTGATTTGAAGCGCTTCATGATCCGCTCCCGTCGTCGGACGGGTTGATGAGAATTCTCCGCCCGATTGTTCAGGCCCTTGTGCGAGCGATGCTCGACGCCTGGCACGATCTCCCGCTTCGCCGCACCGTAGGATCGAAGCTTGTCRGTGATCATCACACGCGGCGAACGGCCTTGGCCTTTCAGAAGCTTTCGCATCAAGCGCTTTGCCGCCTTGGCATTGCGGCGGCTTTGCACCAACACGTCGAGAACAAAGCCGTCCTGATCAACGGCGCGCCAAAGCCAGTGTTTCTTTCCACCGATGGTGATGACAACCTCATCAAGGTGCCATTTGTCACCCAGCCTGCCAGCTGATCGCTTCCGAATATCATTGGCAAAGTGTCTGCCGAATTTCTCAGCCCAGAGCCGAACAGTCTGGTGAGAGACGATGACGCCACGAGCTGCCAGCAAATCCTCGACCATCCGCAGGCTGAGCGGAAAGCGGAAATACAGCCAAACGGCATGGGCAATTATCTCCGCTGGAAATCGGTGGCGACGATAAAGAGGATCACGGGTAAATCTGGTCATGCCGCCAGATCCCTGGACTGCTTTTCGCAGGTTATTGCGGAGCATGAGTCAGAGACGGATCATGTCCATGAAATCCATAGCCACGATCATGACGATGACAACGAGAGACCTGATGAAGGCACAGAGTACTATCGTCAATGGTTCAAAGCGCTTGAGCGAATCTTGGCAAGCAAAGGCATCGTCGACTCCGCTTCGATAGACGTCCGCCATCAATACTTGAGAGACAATCCAGTTCCCCATGATCACGTTGCTCGACGTGAGCCGGTCTGCATCGCTTAGTGCAGTTCGCACGAGAATAAACGCAGGTTCCTCACAAGGTGAGCGATGGGGTGGACGCTCCCACTCAAGGGCATCTTTGTGCCAGAATGGTTGTGTTGGAACCATTACAAGAGAGAGCGTCCATGGAAAAGGTTAGCATAATCGGCCTGGATTTGGCCAAGAGCATAATTCAAGTTCATGCGGCCGGCGTAGATGGCTCGGTGCTTTTTCGGCGGAAGATTTCGAGCAAGAAGTTGCTCGCCTTCCTAGCGGGTATTGAACCTTGTACTGTAGCGATGGAAGCGCGTGCCGGGAGCCACCATTGGGGGCGTGAGGTTAACAAGCTCGGGCATCGAGTGAAGTTGGCCGCGCCAATTTACGTCAAGCCGTTCGTAAAACGTCAGAAGAACGATGCGGCCGATGCGGAAGCCATCTGTGAGGCGGCTATGCGACCAACGATGCGTTTCGTGGCAGTCAAAAGCGAGGAGAAGCAGGCTGCAGCGACAGTACTCAAGGTACGTGACCTTCTCGTGCGACAAAAGACCCAAATCATCAATGCTCTGCGTGGTCTGATGGCCGAGTTCGGAATTACCGTTCCACAAGGCCCCTCGCATGTCGGTATTCTGATCAGTCACGTTGAAGACGATGGATCGAGTCTGACGGAGGCGGCACGCGCGCCTTGTTTGGCATTGGTTTTAACATTGCGGGCACTCGTTGATAAGGTTCGGGAACTTGATCTGGAAATTGGTCGGAGGGCGCGGCAGGATGACGTTGCCAAGCGGCTCATGAGCATTCCGGGAATTGGGCCTGTCATCGCAACGGCGCTCGAAGCTTTAGCGCCGCCTGCAGAGACGTTTACACGAGGTCGAGATTTCTCCGCGTGGATGGGTTTGACGCCGCGGCAGCACTCTTCCGGGGGCAAAGCCCGGCTGGGCAAGACCTCGAAGATGGGGCAGCGTGACCTTCGACGATTGTTGATAATTGGGGCATCAGCGGTTGTTCGCTGGGAGTCAAGGCGTGGAGCGGTAGAAGGATCTTGGCTATCGCGTATGATCGGCAAAAAGCCGCCGATGCTGATCACCGTTGCACTCGCCAATCGGATGGGGCGGATAGCTTGGGCGCTTATGACAAACGGGGGGCGCTATGGAGAGAAACGGCTAGCAGCATAAGATCAGCTCTGGCGGGGAGGATTTCTAACCGCCATTGCGAGTGTAGGCAGGTCGAACAAGGATATGGACAAACGGTCAAGAGACGGGATTAGGAAAACCAGTTCTGCCGGACGACACCTCGAGTGCGCGTGAGCGTATTGGACCTGATCTGCGAACTCCCACATGGGCCCGCGACGTATTAAGGTCGCAACTAGAGGCCGGACACACGTCAGCACTCGACCACCGTTCAAGACTGAGTGAAGATTTTGCTTGCATTCGAGGGAGCGTCCACACACGTCCGGCGAAAGCATTTTCGCTTGGTCGAGCGACCGAAGCTATGGGACGCGCTTTGCCTCGGATACAAGACGCCGACCGAGGTGTTTATGGCGCATTTGCACGAAGACAGGTGATCCCCTATCCTGCAAAGCAGGCATAATGCACTTGGGTTAGCTTCTCCATATTGCGCGCGGGACGGCCGGATGTGCTACGGCTGGCAGCGGTGAAACCACCGACCGTTCAAAGCGAGCGACGACATCAGCCGCCGGGGAAATTATGACCATGGGTATCGCAGACGACCATAGCGGCATTTCGAAAATGCAGTTTCTCCTGCTTGCGATCAGTCTTCTGATTGGGCAACCCGCGTTAGCCGCCGAACCGCCCCCATCCTCTGCCCCCATTCGCGTCATTATTGAGCTGCCGAACGATGATGCAGGCCGCGCGATTGTCAGCAAAATAACGCCGCAGGTCTCGCAAACACCGCCAGCGACGGTGCCGCCGCCAGAGCAGAGTATTGCACCTTCCACTGTCGGGTCAGCCCTGCAAGACCTGCGCAGCCGCTTGCTCACGCTGGCGAGCGCCGTCCCAACGCTTCCCTCGCAACTTCGCGCGGAGATGAGTATCTTTCAGACCAACGATGCGCTCGACCCGGTTGGATTGCTTCTGGCGGTCATTCTCTTTGTCGCCGGCGGCTTTATCGTTCAGCGCATCGCCTGGTGGTCCGGCCGCGGCCTCTTGAATTTCATCTTGACCGCGCCCGCCGGAACCGTCCGGCAGAGGATCAAACTCCATGCCTGCCGCCTGTCCATGGGGTTGCTTGGGCTAACGGGCTATCTGATCGGCAGTCTGGGTGCCTTTATTCTTTTTCCCTGGCCCGTTATCTTTCGTGACATCGCGCTCATCTTATTATCCGCGATCGTGATGATCAGGTTGGCGGTACTTGTGGGCCGGGTCGTTATCGCACCGGGTGCCAGGCTCCCACACATGCGCCTCTTGACCCTTGGCACGCCACTGGCGTGGTTCTGGTATTATTGGCTTGTCGGAATTGTCGCACTGCTGGCGTTGGGACGGGCAGCCGTTGCCGTTATGCAGACGATCGGTGCTTCACCCATCGTGATCGACCTGTTCATGGCGGCATGGCTCGGTATAGTCTCAATCGCATTGATCACCATGATCTGGCTGCGGCAGTTTCGCGCCGATGGACCGCAATTGAGCCGCCTGGTGGGCGTCGGACTCACGGTCAGTACAGTGATGGCATGGTTGTTATGGGTTGCAGGCCTTCATGCAGCTTTCTGGAGCGTCATTATCATCACAATGCTGCCCCTCGTCGTGTCGATGGTCCAGGACATCATTCGCCGTATCACGCAGTTTGACGACGACACTATAGCGACAGACCCTTCTATTGTCGGTTGGTCGGTCGTGATCATGCAAACGCTCCGCAATGGGCTGATCGTCGTGGCCGCGCTTCTGGTGGCCAGTTCCTGGCATGTGAACCTTAGCGACCTTGCCGCTGGCGAGACGGTGATCACGCGTCTTGTCCGCGCTGCAATCCGCATCGTTATTGTGCTGCTTGTGACAGACGTCATTTGGAAGCTTGTTAGCACCTTGATCGATAGCCAGATGGCGACTGTGTCGCGAAGCGATATGCATGGCACTCATGACGATGGACCAGATGCCAGGCGACGCCAGCGGCTAAACACCCTGCTGCCCATTCTACGTAACGTTCTCTTCGTGGTGATCGGTGCTGTCGGGCTGCTCATGATCCTCGATGCCGTCGGCATTCAGATCGGCCCACTGCTGGCTGGCGCCGGCGTTGTCGGCATCGCCGTCGGCTTCGGCGCACAGACGCTGGTAAAGGACATCATCTCCGGCGTGTTCTATCTGTTCGACGATGCCTTTCGCATTGGCGAATACATCCAGTCGGCAAAGTATAAGGGCACCGTTGAGGGCTTTTCGCTGAGGTCCATCCGCCTGCGGCACCATCGCGGCCCGATTACTGTTGTCCCTTTTGGAGAGTTGGGCGCCGTACAAAATCTTAGCCGTGATTGGGTGATCGAGAAATTTTCCCTGACGCTCAGCTATGACAGCGACCTGGAGGAGGTCCGCAAGACCATAAAGCGCATCGGTGCGGAGCTTGCGGAGGACCCGGAATTTGGACCCAACATTCTCGAACCGCTCAAAATGCAGGGCATCGAACAGATGGCGGATTACGGTATCGAAATTCGGCTGAAGTTCATGGCAAGACCTGGGGAGCAGTCCGCCATTCGCAGGAAGGCTCTTTCAATGTTGAACAGAACATTCGCCGAAAAAGGCATCCATTTCGGAACTCCGACCGTTCAAGTCGCAGGTGGCACCGCTGAGGCGAACACAGCTGCGGCGGCGCAGCTGACGCAAAATCGCATCGAGGCGCGGAAAGCGGCGAATAGCCCGTTGGAGACAGAGCAATAGGCGCTGGGCGGACGAAGGGGTCCCTCACGGGTGAGTTTATACCGTCGGTCTACCATTGCGATATAGTGGCTGCGGCCAACATTGGCGATAGCACGGTAGCGTCGCCTTCTGTGGTTGACGACTTGCGGGACGGCCCGCAGCCGTCCCGTGGGCGTAGCTGAATCGACGGCTCGGCGCTTCTGACTTTTGGGGACGCGGACGCTGTTGCCCCGCGCGCCGTTGACGGACATGTTGAAGTATGTGTTCAACGGGGCCTTCGAAGATTCGGTTACATATCAACGACTGCGAGCCATCTGCACGGCTTTGGTGCATCGCTCCCGGCGTGAATGGATTCTATTCTTTGATGTTGTGACTATGCCGTTGTTATCTTGGACCGGACGGACTTCGGGCGTGCACATGCCAGCAATCGGTTGAGGACGGCCCAGCCGATGGCAACTTCCGTCTGTTGCGCGGCGAATGAGCGTGCTCGCAGCCGGTGTCCGATGATCGACTTATAGCGGCCGATCGCGGCCTCGACCAAGGATCGCTTGCCGTAGCCGGTGGCAGTTTGCCACTTCAACCGCCCGTCCGGGCATCGTAAACTTAATGGGCGTGAGGCAGTCGTGGCCGCTTGCACTAYGGCGGTTCATGCCCGAGCGATTTTCGTCCACAGGCTCATCGCCTCTGAACGCAGTTCGYGATGATGGCTGGAGGAGACRKCGTGGCGGGGGATTTGAAACAGATTGGCAATCGGATCGTGGATGGAAACGAAGCGTTGCAAATGGCGCTGTGACTTGAAGCGCTTCATGATCCGTTCCCGTCGCCGGACTGGCTGGTGGGAATTCTCCGCCCGATTATTCAAGCCTTTAT
>NZ_JBFRFF010000089.1:0-5012 GCF_052114685.1 Rhizobium sp. 2YAF20
GGCAAAGAACGACGGGTTGGTCACGGTAGGCCAACAGCATAGCGGCCCGCGATACTCGGCTCGCCGGTTCGCTTCGAGACCGCGAAAGTGCCGTCAACGTTTCAGTCTCTTGCTCGCTCATCGCCAGCTCGATTACGCGCCGCCTTGGTGCCATGATGAAACTCCTCGGTTGAATAATCTCAAACGAGGAATCCACGAACACACTTCAGGTTCCATCAAAGGCCGCTTTCATGGAATCGATCGTCTAGTCAAGGTGGCCAATGGTATCAGCGGGCAATTATAGGTAGATTGCCCGCCGAACCGGTCGCCGATCCGAAGGCAGGTCCGCAAGGAACTTATGCGTAAGGTTGGACGAAGGGACAAAACTTGTTGGAGCTGTCCGCGGCTTGTATTCCTATGTCATCGCGCAACCGGGCGGCGGGGAAGCACTTCAAGAACGCTGCGAGGCTGAATTGCAACACCTTGGGCTGAACACCGAAGGATCAATGGATCTTAAGCCCACATTTGCGCTCGCGGCGGACTCCACTTCTACAAATAGCCGTCCTGCAGTTTCAAACTGAGAGGAATCGCGTGGCGCGGCCGTTCCTGCGAACCTCGCTGTTGTAATATTCGGAGGCTTGCTGCACTGACCGATGGCGAGATTGTTCCATCGCCTCCTGGAGGGGAACGCCCTGGTTGGCGGCCTCGGTCAGGTAGCCGGACCGAATTCCATGCGCGGAAAACTCTCCCGAATCCAGCCCGGCCAGCGCCGCCCGCTGCTTGACGATGTCATTGACCGATTTTGGATCGAGGGGCCGGCGGGAAACGTTCCCCCAGCGATCGATGGCCCGAAACACGCTGCCGCTTTCAATCTTTGCGGCGGCGAGCCAAGCGTTCAATGCGTCAACGGGCCGACCGGTCAGATAGACGACCTCATCCTGGCTGGTGCCGCTGTTCTTGGTGCGGCCCAGGTGTATGGAAAGAGAGGGGAGGAGGATCCCGCCCTCACTCGCTACCGGCGCCTCTGCCGTCAACTGCTCCCTACGGAGGTCGGCGATCTCACTGCGCCGGCGGCCACCGGACGCGAAACCGACCATCAGGATGGCGCGGTCGCGCAGGTCCCGCGGACTTCCACTCTCGCAGGTCGCCAACAATTTTGACAGCACGTCGCCAGTGACCGCCTTGGCACTCTTGCGACGGCGTTGCCGCGGCACGGCGCGCACCGCCAACCGGATCGCCGACTTAAGGGCAGGCGAGGCGAAGGCGCCCTCGAGCCCTCGCCATTTGGTCAGCGTCGACCAGTTGGCAAGCCGCCGGCGCACGGTATCCGGCGCGTGCGGACCGGTCGATCTTAGGAACCCGCCGTGCCTCAAGGCTTCCTCGACGACGGACGGCATGCCATGATCCGGGTCAGTCTCGCGCTGCCGCGGATCCCAGAGATGATGGGCGACGAAATTGAGCAGCAGCGCTTCCGGCGCCGGCCAGGGCAGGGGGCCGCCGGTCGCCGCCTGCGACCACGCTTCCAGATAGCCGAGGTCGGAGGTCAGCGCCCGCAGCGTATTGTCGCCCATGCCGGCGTTGACCAGATGGCGCAGCGTCTCGATATCCTGGTCGATCAGCAGTTCGGCGAGCTTGTCGCGCCGGTCGATTGGCAGCACCGCGGCGATCGTATCGAGTGCCTCCGCGCGTCTCGAAACCTGTCCCTGACGGTCAGTCTCCATGTGCGAATGGTCCGAGCACCGCTACCCCCTCTTTTCGAACGGCGTCGGCGAGTTTGCGATCGAGGGTTGCCAGCGCTGCTGCTGCTTGTGGCGGCAGATGGCCAAAGGTCTGATCAGTGCTCATGCTCGACCGGTCCTAAAATGATGACCCCTTCCGCACGGGCGGCTACCGCCAATCGGCGGTCGAGCGTGGCCAGCGGTAGATGCTCCAGCAGTGCCAGGGCAAGATAGGCCGCGTCATAGGCACTGAGACGATACTGGCGCGATAGCCGGACCACCTCGATATCGTCGCCGGGGCCGACGAGCTTCAACGGCAGGCCGCGGAATCGCGCGAGGGTCGAATGGACGAGGTCGTCAGAAATCCGGCCACGCCGCTCAGCGTTCAACAGGACACTGCGGATCTCGTGGCGCAGCAGATCGGGCGCCCAGGCGTCCTCGTCGGCCATGCGCACCATCGCCTGTTCGGCGGTGGTGTTCTCCTCGTCCGGCAGCAGCCAGGCGCCAGCGATCGAGGCATCGACGACGAAAGCCATCAGCGACGGCCTTCCTGCTTCCAGGCCTGAATTTCCTCCTGCGTGACGGGCTTGGCCTGAGCGCGAAGGGAACGGACCGCCTCGATGGCGGCCAAGCGCTGGCGACGCTCATCGATGGCGACCAAACGGGCGATCGGATCGTTGCCGCGAGAGATGATGACCTCTTCGCCGGCCTCGACGCGCGCCAGCAGTTCGGACAAATGGGTTTTGGCCTCGGCGACCTTAACTGTGACGGTCATAGTGGGCTCCATGGGAAACCGGCCGGCGCGCCTGTGGCCAACCTATTCCCCGAAGAATAGTGACTTACGCAGGCTTGGTCAATGGGTTGACTATATCACCTCCGATAAGCGATACTTATCGTAGGTTGGCGCACCATCCGGCCACCTCGACCACTGTCAGTCCTTAAGGATCGGCGGAAACCCCGCAAATGCAGGTTTTTGCCCGCCTTTCAATTTTGGATCGGTGGAATATTCCGCTTCATTGAGTGGAATATTAAGCGCCGAACCAATCGGCCCTAGGGCCCCTCCCCCCAAGCACATCTCGCCATCGTTGGCCCGATGCGACAGCGCAGCGCTCGACCCCTCGCAAAACAGCCAGTTTCGGGGCATTTCAGCTGTGGAAGGCTGCTGACGGGCGTGCTGTGGCCTGGATGGGTCGTTGCCTATCCCGGATCGGAAAACGCGCTGCAAGGCCTCCTATTTAGGTTATAAAACACGCTTGCAAACCGGCGTTTTCTCACGCATTCATTATCTGTACAAACGCCATCAAAAACGAGCCAAGACTAATGCCACAGGTTGCAACCGTCAGCTCCCCTTCTCCGCTGCCAAGGCTGATCGGATACGCCCGGGTTTCGACCGACGATCAGCTCAACGACGCCCAGGTCGATGAGTTGCGCGACGCTGGCTAGATCAACCTGCTGGCAAACCCACGGAAAGTTTGCGACAGAACCCTCCACCGTCTATCGGGAAATGCGCCGTCTGGGTATCCAACGACCAGCCCAGCCCAACCGAGCCTGCTTTCATTGCAAAGTTGCATAAAAGCCGCAACGCCATAGGTTTCAGCTTCCGGATGCGGCAAGAGACTCCAATTCGGACCGATCATTTGTTATCGCTGCGGTTGAAGAGCATTGGCGCATCGAGGTAGACTTTGCCTAAGTAAATACCGGTCTCAATCCAGTTTCACCCGTACTGCCGGACAGCAACACGCTGTCGGCGTATGATCATGTTCATCGGGTGGTGGCAAGAGACCGGTTTGGCATTGTTAAAATGTGCCATGTGCAGCTCCGCTCTTCAGCCGCCCAAAACATCGCCACGCCGTGCCCGCAAGGGTTTTCTCATGCACCATCTTGGTGGACTTCCGAGCGGAAGACCAAGACGATATGTGCAATACACTTCGGGTCCGATGGACCATTATTCCCCAGACAGCTCCTCAGCCTTGGATTGCGTGCAGCGGATGCGGGGGCCTGAGAGCCTTCCAATCCAGCGGCAAAGTCCGGCTCAACGCCAACGGTCGCAAGCTTGATGCGTGGCTTATCTACAAGTGCCTGACCTGCGAAAAGACATGGAACCGGCCGATCTTTGAGCGGCAGAATGTCCGCGACATCAATCATGTCGTCCTTGAAGCGCTACAGTCCAACGATCCGCAGTGGATCCGGACGGAAACGTTCAACCTCGAAGCTCTGAGGCGCAAGTCGCAGCAGATCGATGAGTTTTCTGAGTTTGATATCGAAAAAGAGATCCTGCACGAAACTCGCAATTGGACGAAACTGGAAATCGAACTGATGGTCCCGTTTCCGATCAGCACACGCCTTGACCGCCTGCTGGCGTCCGTGCTGAGAGTCTCGCGTGCGCGGCTCCAAACGCTTCACGACGGAGGCACGCTTCGGACAAATTTGGACCGCGCCGACATTTTGCGGCGCAGGATCAAAACTGGCACGCAGGTTACGATTGACCTCTCCACCGAGGCCGACCGAGGAGCAATTGTGGGGACCTTTAGCGATGGGTAGTCTACTGTAGCTGCACCACGAAGGCCTGAAATCTCAGGCCTTCGTGATTTCACGTCTCGTTTTCAGCAGAAGTTCTCGCCTCGTTCTACCTTGCCATTGTTTAGCGGGACATCAACGCGATGCCCTCACGTAGGCGATGCGCTCGGCCTGCAGGTTCTCCTTCAGGTGATCGTGTCCCCGGACGTGGTGTAGCTGACGGCTGATGGCCGTGCTTTCCGGCATGGGCCGGAGGGGATATCAGCGAGCCACAGCGGGCAGACTGATTTGTGGATCATCGCTCATTTGGGCCATGGTCTCAAGTGTCATATACCTGGCGCGTTGGACGGCCCATTCGTCATTTTGTTCGAGCAGCAGTGCACCGACGAGACGAACAATTGCTTCGTCGTTTGGAAAGATGCCAACGACCTCGGTTCGTCGCTTGATTTCGCCATTGAGACGCTCGATTGGATTCGTCGAATGCAGTTTTGCCCGGTGCTCTTTCGGGAAGGTCATCGTAGAGGGCCGAGGCCGCTATTGTCTCAACGTCGGCGGGGTGCAGATCGACGGCGCGATTGCCCGCGCCTTTCTCCAAGCGCTCGAACCAGCCAGGCTTGCTGCTACCCTGGCGGCTGCGGAGCGCTTCGAACTCGACACAGAAGCGTCGCTAAAACAATGGCGGCTTGGTGTTGAGCGCGCAGTTTATCAAGCAGGCCGGGCCGAACGCCGATACCGCGCCGTCGATCCCGATAATCGGCTTGTTGCGCGCGGTCTTGAACGTGAATGGGAGCAGTGCCT
>NZ_JBFRFF010000090.1:0-4754 GCF_052114685.1 Rhizobium sp. 2YAF20
CAACTTCAATCGAGCGCCAATGCAGACGGATTGGTCGCCTTCGATGCCGACGCTGTGATGGCGCGGCTGACGCTCAATATCGCCGTGCGCACCCTGTTTGGCGCTGCGCCGTCGGACGAAGGCCCCATGGTCGAAGCCGCCCTTCAGGATCTTTCGGTCATAGCTTTCGCAGAAAGCACAACTCCTCTCAATCTACTCGACTGGTTGCCCACCCGTGCCAAGCGGCGCAAGCGTCACGCCATGCGCGTGATGGATGGGTTTGTCGGCGGTCTCGTACGTGACGCTCTCAATTCTGCGACGACGGAGAGAGGCGCCCTCGTCGCCAGCCTGATCGAGCATCACGAGCATCGCTTCGACGCTATCCGCGACGATGCGATGAGCCTGCTRATTGCCGGSCACGAGACCTCTGGTGCGCTCCTGTCCTGGACATGGGCGGCRCTYGCCGTGCAYCGGGAGTGGCTGGGCAGGGTCCTTGAGGAGATTGACGGAGTGCTGCGCTGTGAGGAGGCGACAACGGCACATTTGATGCGCTTGCCSGTTGTTAGGGCCGTCCTCAACGAAACCTTGCGGCTTTACCCACCCGCCTATACGCTTTTTCTGCGCGAGGCCGTTGCGGATGTACCTCTAAAAGGGGTCACGATCCGGCGAGGCGATCTGGTGCAGATCGTGCCATTCATTACCCAGCGCGATCCGCGCTTTTTTGCGCAGCCGGAGGCTTTCGATCCCGGCAGGTTCCTCGGCGAGGTGGRTTGGCCAGCCTATGCATATTTGCCCTTCGGCGCCGGTCCGCGCGTCTGTATYGGGCAGAATTTCGGGCTGATGGAAACCGCATTGGCACTGGCGACGATGCTGCAACACTTTGCTCCTGAACCTTTGGCCGCCATGCCTGAGCCAGCGGCGCGCTATTCACTCCGTCCCGCCGACGGCTTGCCGATGACCTGGCGGCGCCGTTGAACGACTGCCATCGATGAACCGGTGGCTTTGGCCCGACGGTGGGACGAAGCATTGAGCGCGATAACCGAACCAGCAGTAGCGGTTGCGGGCGACGAGGCGATAGACCGCGTCCCGGAGTGGTTTCGGTAGGATTCGCAGCACGCCCAGAGCTCGCCACGGCATGCTTAGATGCCGGATAATCGCCAGCCCGGCATCCGAATGCGTCAGCCCGCGCCCGCCCTCGATAACCAGATAGGTTTCGTTAAGGTCGGCTGGCTTCAATCCGTGGACATTTGCCAGCGTCGCCCCCGTCTCCGACCAGGCCGAGACGAAGAGGAAAGCTTGATCACGCTCGTGTTCGAGGATGAACCCTACCCAGGCCGAGCACAGAACACAGTCGGTGTCGAAAATGATGATGCTGTCTTTCGTCTCGCTCACGAATCTATATTCCTAGCCGCAAATCACCTTTTCCATCTGGACCGCTTTGCGAGCAAGAGCCGCTAGTTCTGCTGGGTCCCGTTTTTGGCCTCTGGCGTAATACCTCCGCTAAAGCAATGATCTCCGCGTGTCGCATGATAGATCGCAATTTGCGGTATCAAACAAGGCTCGATAATAAGTGAAACAATTGGGACTGTTGTAGCAATTGAGGACTGCCGAGTTCCATAATTGTGGTTACGGCCCGCTCGTGTGTGTGCGTCTCCCCGGATATGCGTTCCCGGTCTGTGCTCACAACGTCGCATAAGGTCTCGTCTGGGACCACGGCAAGAGGAAGGAATTGAGGCCTGCTATTTACTTTGTCAGGCGCCAGTCATATATTATTCTCTCCAAGGAGAATGATTATGGCGCTTGCCCTTCGTGAATATACTCCTGCAGAGGCTGCAGCTGTTAGCGGGATCGGGGTGAAATCAGTTCACAACGCAATCGACAAGCAGATCATACCAGGGCGGTTCACTGGAAATCGCGTTCGATCGATCACTGACGATGACCTCCTGCGTCTTAAGCTTTGGTACGGTGTGGGTTCCATCCTGTCTGCCGAACGTCGGAAGCGACTTTTCGATGCTATCGCAGACAACCCGGATGCAGATACTGTGAGGGCTGATGATTACCTGATCGTCGATGTAGCAAAAGCCCGCGAGCAACTCGCTGAACGCGCGGACGCTCTTCGAGAGGCGGAGAAGCTGATTTCAACTAGCAGAGGTGTGGTTGGTGGAGAGCCAGTCTTCATTGGCACACGCGTGCCCGTGCGCGCTATTTCCGCAATGAAGGCTCAAGGCGCGACTAACTACGAGATTGTCGAAGGTTATCCAGCGCTTACTGCGCGCATGGTGGAACTGGCGGAAATCTGGACCGCGGCGCATCCAGCACGTGGTCGTCCCAAGAAGTTGTCAGAGCAAGGGCTGAAAGTGAAGGCTATCAAGCGTCTCCTCTTGAAGTCAGGGCACACTTCAAACGAGCCTACCTCGTGAATTTCTGATCGATGAATGCCTTCACACGTCACTCGTTGCAGTAGCTCAGGCACACGGCCACGAGTGCTTCCACGTGAACTGGCTAGGTTTAAGCGGCGAAACTGATTGGGATCTGATGCCCCGCATTGTCGATGGCGACTTTACGTTCGTCACCAACAATGCTCGGGATTTCCGCAAGCTTTATGCCCAAGAAGAGCTTCACGCGGGACTAGTGATTATCGTTCCTCAAGTTGTGCCGGTTCGCCAACGGGAGCTGTTCGACGTCATACTCGAAGAATTTTCAGGAGATGGCGAAGTGGTAAATGAGGTGATCGAGATCACGATTGAAGACGGCATGGCGATCCTCACGCGATACTCGTTGCCAGACGTATAGATTTCACGGTCTTAGACCGCCTTGATCCGGGTGTAAGTGATGAGGTCGGCGGTTCGATTCCATTCAAGGCGATAGCATGTGTCTTCCTCCTCGCTGGCGCGAACACCGGCGGCGGCGTGGCGCGGTTGGGGAGCATGAGGATTCGTGGGGCAGTTATGCGGCGAGAGCCGTTTCGTCTGGTTCGTGATTGTCGTTAGCCATCCCGGGATACCATTGCTGGAAGGTCGAGCGCAGGGAGCCGTCGAGGGTCTGCGTCCTGGTTTGWAGCAGAAGATGCGCACCGATCCTGCTCCACTGCATTTGCTGTTTTTTCGCGAACCGCTTGCTGATGACGGCATTGACGGTTGCCTCGACGAAGGCCGAGGAAATCCGCTCCCCGGACCGGTAACGTTCGCCGTAGTTGATCAGGCTTGCGCGGTTGGAAGCGATGTAGGATCGGAACTCGCCGATGGCGGTGAGAAATTTGCGCATGATCGGGTAGTCCGTTTCGAGCGCTTCCGCATCAAATTGCAGTTCGTCGATTTCCTCACGGGCACGGTACGCATTGCCSTGCCAGAGATGCCATTTGATCCTGCGGAGGGTTTCAAGGATGCCCTGCCCGGCCTGCTCATTATGGTTTTCGACACCCTGGCCGAATTGGCGCARGACCGTGATGCGCATGGTGATGTGGAACCAGTCGAGGACATGTTCGCTTGCCGGCGCGATCATCTCGGTAAGCGAGCGGACCTCTTCTCCTCCGTCGGTGATGAAGGTGATGTCCTGATTGGCCTGAACCCSCTGCTTTTTAAGATGGTCAAGGATACGCCGCTGCGGCTTGCGATCGTAGCCATGGACAAAACCGATGTAACGAGCATTTCCGTCCTCGGGTAAGGAGCGGCCGACGATCAGTTCGAAGTTCTTCTTTCGATCGTTGCGGTCCCGGATATACCCACCATCCAGACCGATGACGATGCGGCCATCGGGAACGGGCAGGTTCATCCAGTCGCGTGGGCAGGCATCCTGCATGAAGGAAACCCGCTCTTCGGTCAGTTCCCGCTCAATGCGCCTGGCGGCCTGCAAGGCGTGCTGCCGGACCGTCGTGGCGTTGGCGCCGCTCTCGACAGGCAGCACATCGGCCAGCAGCTCGGCCGCGGCGGCATAGGGCACGAGCGATGCCCACCGCGTTTCCAGATAGAGGCGCTCGGGGGCAATGTGGTCGGGGATCAATGTCCGGAGTGGAGAGATCGTTACTGGACCGTTTCCGCCGACCAAGTGCGGCAGGTAGTMTCGGGGGCTTTTCAGGCGGACGTCKCCAAAGAGAGTATGGAAGGTTATCGGGTAACTGCCCTTGCTGCGCAGGCGACGCCCATCCAGCTCGCGGTTTCCGCTCAGCCAAAGTTCCACCTGCGTCTGCACCATCGCCTGCTGTAATTTCGTCAGAAGGCCTTTCGCCTCCGACAACGACAGACCGAGATCCTCGGCGCCCTTCGTCACCTTCACCAGATCGGCGACGGTTTCGGTTGCAATCGTCTCACCATCGTCACCTATAATCTCCAGAACCAGCCGCGCCCGCATCTCATGTCCTCGCAATGAGTTTTCCAGAATGACCGTGTGGAAAAYTGATKGCGCCCGTGACGCCCGTTTCTCCTCTGCGGCCTGCCGAAAACACTGATAAAGACCATCAGTTAGCAATCCGAAAAGCGCCCGGCAAACCGGCATGACCTCGATCACAARCCGCAAACGCCAGCGCAGGCCTTGCTTTCGGGCTCCGGCACACTCGCGGTGATGATGCCGCCTTCTAGCGGCCAATCTTCTTTCGAAAGGTCAGGTCGCAAGGCCCGTCACATCTGCTGGTGCATCRGGATCAGATGTTCGCTCTGCCGCAGCCGATCATTCACCGTCCGCCGCTCGAACGACTGGCCCAGCAGTGTAGCTCGGCCCTTGATCCGAAACAGCAGTTCCTGCAACTCCCCAGCGCGGTCCGGATCATCAAGGACGGCAAG
>NZ_JBFRFF010000091.1:0-4319 GCF_052114685.1 Rhizobium sp. 2YAF20
GCACGAGATCATCGGCAACCCAACCTACGCCGATGCCATCCTCGACAGGCTCGTTCATAACGCCCACCGCATCGACCTATCCGGCGAAAGCTTGCGGCGAAATCAGCGCCGGAAATCTTGACTCCCTACCCGAATGAATTGACAACAATCAAAGCCAGCAGGACCCCAGCCTCAAGGGGGCGAGATCATCCCGGAATCCCGGGGCGCAATCATCTCGGAACAAAGGGGCGGCTTCATCGGAATCGGCACTACGTGGCGACACTCGCCGCTGCAGTTGCCCGCCATTGGCCGGAGGTTCTAAGCAATTCCGTCGACCCAGGCTGGGTCCCGACGAAAATGGGAGGAGCAGGAGCGCCGGACGATCTTGAGATGGGGCACCTGACCCAGACCTGGCTGGCGGTGAGTGAAGATGGAGCCGCAAAGCTTGGTGGGTTCTACTGGCACCACCGCCAGCAACGGAAGCCAGCGAGGGAGGTAACGGATAAAAACTTCCAGGATCAACTCATGGACAAGCTCACCGACCTTACGGGGGTAAAACTTTTCTGAAGGGTGCCGCTTTCGAGGTTACGACTTCGGTCGTGCCTTACCAAATCGTCCAGAAATCAAAGCGCCCCGCCGCTTTGGGCGACGGACCGGTACTCAGGACTTGAGCAATGGGGGGCTCGCGTTGCGAACTGAAGTGCGCCGGTTCATTGCTGTCTCCGCAGCGAGACCCATGTTCTGCGCGGACGCGCCACGCCAAAGTTGGCAGCAGCCGCCATCTCGCAAAGGTGCGGCACGTGCCTCTCTACAGTTTGCATCTTTTGGCCGTTCGCGCCGGTCGATATGCAACTTCGCGGAGGGTTAGCCGAGGCGGTCAATGGGTCCCGCGCGTCCGTGAATCGCTTCAGTTCCGAGCAAATATCCGGCCATACAGCCAACGAAGGCGAGCGAACTAATGACGGTCAGCATCCCGAGGGCCGTAACAGGTCCGGAAGGATCAGCCCCTAGTGCGCCGATAAAGAACCCGATAACTGCGCCTGCCGCAGCCCCCACATTGCCAGCACTCGAATGAGCTTTCGCTCAGCATGTTCAATCATTGCGTCCATCCTCCCAGATTTCGGCCACAAAATACGTTTTTTGCAGGTCGCCAAATTCGGGTGCGGCACTGACCATGGTGTCACACCAAGATTGTCACCGCCGTTGACCACTGCGACGGGTGCCACCGAAAGAAGTTCTGTGTGCGGTTCGGGCATGAAATTGTGTTTTAGGCTTACAATGGATTTGTGCTGCAACATTGCACTGGAACAACGGTGTAAACCTGCAACTACGCCACGACGATGCATGGCGTCAGCACTTCCATGATATCGCCTAATCGCCTATCGTCAGGGGCGAAACAGATTTTCAGCCATGAACGTTACAAAGGCCCGTATTTTTGGAGACCGTTGTCTGCTCGATGGCCAGAGGACGCGAAATTCGCCAACGTCCTCGACATGGTCGGCCAGAACGGAGACGAGGCTCTGATCGGCAATTTGCCTGCCGATGGTAAAAAGCGGCAAGCAGGCCACACCAAGCCCAGATTCAGCCATACTGATCAGCGGTTCCAGCGTGCTGGCCATCGGCGATAGAGTCCAATTGTCCGAATGATGGTGGTCTGGTCTTCTCAATCCGGCTTGTGGGTCATCGCCTCCACGCCCGCCAGCAATGGGAAAAAGGCGGGCGCAATCTTGTCCCTCGGCAACTGATCCGTAAGGGGTTCGTTGCCGCGAGGTTCAACGGTTGTTGTCATGACAACCGCACGGCCGACCGTGGCAATGCAGCGGACCCATAGTTGGTTTTTGTCTTGGTCCACATGGTAAAGATAGAAAGCCCTTTTTGTCGGCAGTTCCTCACGATCAATGTGCCCGAAAACGATGGTGCCGTTCGGCGCGTCTTTCGCGTAGGGTGACGTCGTATCGCCAACGCCGACAAATTTGCTGGCAGCGTCATCCGATTCAAAAACGAATAGATTGACGTCGTTGGACGTCGTGGCGTCCGCGCTCACCAGCTTTTGGGTGACCGATGCCTGACCATGCAAGGGCGGGTTTTCAGTCGTCATAGCTGAGAACTGAAGCCCCAGGTCGGATAGCCAATCTGGCCCGGGCGGGTGAGTGCGAAACGCGTCCACCAGTTTCTGGCCGTCTGCGTCGAGACCAGGCTTTGGAGCCTCGGAAGGCTTGTTGTCCGGTGCATCGACGCTGATGCTTTGGCTGAGTTTCATATCGGCGCTGACCGTCACGGTTTCGGTGAGATCGCCATCAGTTGCGGTAAATGATTTTTCGAAACCCACCCACCGAGCCTCGCGATCTGGTGGGGTCCCACCCTTCTCGGCGCTATAGAAATGGAACGAGTGTTCCATCACCCAGAAGTTCTGGTCTGGCTGTGCAGGCCAGGAAGTTTTAGTACGCTGCCTGCCGTCTTTGTACCAATCGGTCTCAATGCGAAAGTAAAGCTCCGGGACAACGAGTGCGGTGTCGAAGTAGGAGCAAAGACCAGGGGTGACGTCGAGCCATCCGGTCGAGACAAACCACGAGCCCTTATCCTTCAGGCTGTGCTGTTCGTACGCAATCGTTACGTAGACGTGTTCGCGAAAGTTGTTGCAAAACTCCACGGCAGCTGACGCGCAGTTCGGCAGAAAGAGGCTCTGAACGATCACCACCGCGAGCCATGTCGCCTTCATTCTGTGCATTGGTACGACGCCTCGACTTGACCCCAACATGACGTTGAGAACAAGAAAGCATCTCGCCTATCTCTGGCCTTTACAATCGCCGCTGTGCTGCCGAAATCGGGCTAATCCCCCGGTTCTAGCTGGTCACGCCACCCACTTGCTGGTGATCCACTGGAATCATTTTAGTATCCTCTAAAGTGACATCGATTCGTGGATCAATCGCGGGAGCCGAGAAGACGGGCAAGATTTCGGGCATCGGCGAGTCCGTGGCATCATATCCCGTCCGTTCCGGAAATGCCTTGCGGCCACTCGTGGATGGGCAGCCAGCCTTTCGCCGTCTGTGCGAAGCCATCGACGCTGCTCGTCAGAGTGTCTGGGCGACGGTGACCTTCATGTGGCCAACGTTCCAGATGCCCGACAGAAGAGGGTCGGCCCTGGATGTTTTAAACCGAGCCGCAGATCGGGGGTTGGATGTCCGGCTTATTTTCTGGCGGCCCGATCCGGAAACCGCTTCATTGAAGACAAACGCCTTTTGGGGTTCGCCGGAACATTTCGCTCTCTTGAATGAAAGTGCGTCCGGCTGTCGAATTCGCTGGGATCGTGCTCAACCTGGATATTGCCAGCATCAAAAAAGCTGGCTCATAGACGCAGGCACAGACACCGAGACCTCCTTTCTAGGAGGGATCAACCTCAACCCGCACTCAATGGTAAGTTCCGGACATCAGGGCGAAGGCCAAAACCATGATGTCTATATCGAGTTGGTTGGCCCCTCAGCAGTGGATGTCCATCACAACTTCGTCCAGCGTTGGAACGAAGCAAGCGAGCGTCATTTGATCGATGGCAGATGGGGACCGGGCAGCGAAACAGATTTGCCTTTCCCCAACAGGGTGCCGCCCGCGCGAGGCAACGCGATTGTTCAAATCCAGAGAACGATTCACGGTGGTCGACACGCAGATGGGCATGCGTCGCCGGGCGGCCTGCCATTCGACATTTCGGCAGGCGAACAGTCGAATTTTGAGCAATACCTGGCGGCGATAGATGGTGCGCGGTCGACAGTCTACATCGAGAACCAGTGCATTGACGTGCCGCAGATCATCGATAGCTTGCGCCTGGCTCTGCATCGGGGCGTGGCAATCGTGGCGGTAGTGCCTGCAGAAGGTAAGGTTTCCGAGGAATTAGCGTCGCTCGGGAAATTCGAAAAGTTTACGCTGGCAGGATTGGCTGGCTTGGGGGACGATGGCAAACGCAAACCCGTTTGGGTGCATGCCAAGCTGATGATCGTCGATGGGGAATGGGGCACGGTCGGGTCGTGCAACCTTCATCGCTATTCCCTTTTTGGCAATTGTGAAATGAACGCAGCCTTTTGGGATCGCGATACTGCCCGAGCCCTCTTATCCGAGCTTCTCCAGGAGCACCTTGCAACCGACACGGCGAGAATGGATGATCATGTCGCCTTAGAGCTATTCCGCTCCATCGCAGAGCAGAACCGCCAGCATTTCGAGGCGGATGAGCACGCGTGGCAAGGGATAGCGTTCAGTTTACTTCCGCCGCCGATTTCGTGAATACATGGCAGACCGGGCTCGCTGATCAATTGGGAGAACCACATTGGCCGTCGTTGGAATGGATCATATTC
>NZ_JBFRFF010000092.1:0-4007 GCF_052114685.1 Rhizobium sp. 2YAF20
CACCACGCCTTCTACGAACACCCACGCCATGATCGCCGCCGCGATGATCCAGACATTGCCGAGAAAGAGACCCAGCACGACCCACGAAAGAGCCGCCGAAAGCTGCATCGGATTGCGCACATAGGCGTAAATGCCGGTCCTGACCAGCCGCTGCGTAGGGTCAAGTGGAATGGCCGTGCCGAGACCTTGAACCGCTAGCATCTGCACGCCAGCAAGTCCGATCACAAAGCTGACCAATAGCCCCGCTGCTAACCCGAGCCAGTCCAACAATGAGTGGTCTGCCAGTGCCCAGAAGCCTCCCATTGCCGCCATGACCAGGGTCGGCAGAATTCCGAGCGCTAGCCCCGCATACATGATGGCCAGCAGTGCCGCCCGAAAATGAAGGTTTGATTGTCGTTCGGTCCAGCGCGCGAGGTAGATCGCCGGCGCATGGGCGGTCGCGAACACGAAGGCGACACCGATCGGCCAATTCGACCCGGCCTCGACCAGCGGTTTCAACGCGGTAAACATGGTGCCGTGCAGGCCAACCATGATGATAAGACACATCGTGAGCGGACTGGCTGAAGGCAAGGCGAAATAGAGTACTGGCCCGAACAACACTGCGCCGCCAATCAGGATATCAGCCGGAATACCGTTAAGCATCAGCGAATCCCAGCCGTAGTGCCACCATCCCATCCATATCGCCAATGAATGGGTCACAAAAACCATGGACGCACCGTACAGAAAGGCGAAGAAAGCGGCGACCTGTTGCCGGTAGGCGGGTTTGCGCCATTCGACCAACACCACAAGCAGCGCGAGCGGGCCAAGCAGCAACAGCCAGCGGAGTGCCCACATCAAGGGTTCCGGGAGCAGGAGATCGATCACATAAGCACTCGATGCTTGATGTCGTCGCGGAGGACACGAGGAACGCGCGTCTCGAACAGTTCCACGGCTAGCAACGCAACAGGGAACCCCAGTGCCAAGTGCAGCGCATAGGTGGGCAGGGCGAGGATGAGCAAAATCTGCACCATCATCGCAAGCCGCATAATAGCGCCTTCCGATGACGTCGTTCCGGGAAGGCGTCCGAGATAGAGCAGTCCGAGGAAGGGAAGGACGACGGCAAGCGGAACGGCAAGAAAACGATCCGGCTTGTTGGCCGGCAATTCCGAAACGGCCAAGCCGATGCGTCCGAGCACCAGCATCGACGCGATCGCTGTTATCAAGAACTTTACCCAGGGGCGTAGGTGAAAATGTTCTCGGGTCATTTCCTGGTACCGGATTAGATTGCACGAGCGGTTGTAACTGCAATTCCTTTAGCAATCGCAACAGGAGCAGCTTTTGCCTATGCCGTGTATCCCCCGCATAATAAAGGAGCGCGGGGGATGAAAGCCGCGAATGGCACTCATGATGGGAATCGAACCTGAAAACACTGGGTCGCGTCAATTCACTATCAGTATAACTCCGTCACGGGAAAAGCATACGATATGAAACTTACAAACTAACGAGGAGATTTGTTAGTGAAAATAATGCCACTTGATGGACTAAGGCGAACTCTTGACGTATACGCGCTGTATTGGGTAAATGGAATGAGGCATCATCTTGTGCTACCTTACAGAGATTATAAGGGTTTAATCGTTGTCAGTGAGGAAAATTGTAAGATTATAAACTCATCGATCGACGGCTTTATTTTGAGAAAATCCGGAAATGGTAGTGATATACTTGTGCATTGGTCAGTTTCAGCTAGCGACCTTTTGGATCGACTGATTGATCCGCCCGACGAGGATGCCATGCGGGAGTTGGAGCGTCGTTTGAACGAAGATATTCCGCCGCCAGTTGATCGTCCTGATCCAACATCGTATTAGTGATGCACGAGGTGCCCTGAAATTGCTGCAGTGGGCCGCCTCGTCTCTGGTCTGCGTCAATTGAGGAGGCCCGCCAGCCTTTATTCCATTGGTGACCAGGCTCGATGAACTCCTGCCCTGGAATTGGAAAAGGCCGAAAAGCCAAGAGCGGGAGGCAGCCTGATACGTGGCGTCGTTGTGAAGATTAATGCGGCTCAGATATCCGACTGGCAATCGTTCCATGCGGTCTTCAAACGAGAGCTGGGCTTCCCTGCATTCTATGGTGAGAATATGGACGCATGGATCGATTGCATGACATATCTCGACGATCCCAATAGTGGCATGACCTCTTTCAACTTGAGGCCAGACGAGTTAGCTATTCTGGAAATCTCGAACACTCGTTCGTTCAAAGAAAAATGCCCGGATCAATATGAAGCGCTTATCGATTGCAGTGCCTTTGTAAACTCAGGAGATCCGAAAAGCGGCGGGTCACCGATATTGGCGCTAACACTAATCGAATAGATACCAAGCCTCAATTTATCCTCAAATTTCGAGCGGGGATGCAGTGCCCTCTGGTGATTTGGCGCGAGGACTTGGTTTACGTGCGGGCGTGCCGCTGCGGGATCAGGGCTATCCGAATGCCATACCTATTTATCAAATTGCCGCACCTGGTTTGTAAGTCATGAACGTATTGGAAACAAAAGCACTTGAAATATACAAAGCGCTCGATTGGAAAGCGCATCGAGAAAGTCGCTCAGATGACGCGGTCTTGTCTTTAGATGATGGCGACAGCGAGCTCCGTGCGGTTGTTCAGATACGCCAGCTTCCGTCTGAACAAAAGATGGGATTGAGCCTTTCAGCGGGTTCAAAGGACATATCGCGAATAATCGGTGCAATAGTCGGCGAACGAGCTTCTCACGAGCTTCTCTTACAAGCGCGCCTGGAAAAAAGATCGCCGGAGATTGGACTGAAGGAAATCGAAGACATTAGTAAAGCAGCAATCATTTGGTGGCGGTCGCAAGACAATCTGGCAGCGATTAGAGCGCTTACGGCTCCTCCACCGTCAACAGGGTTACCTCAGCTTATGCACCTAGGTGCCCTTGCTTACCTAGGGGATTTTAATACTCTGATTGATTACCAGCAGATATTTCAGAAGGGAAAGCGACTAAATTTTGTGCCGATGATCAAATCAGAAATGATCGACCGAGCAATCGATATTGCCGTTGAAAGAGCCTGACGAGTGCCCAAGAACCGACAAATCATCGGCAACAGGCGATGTCACGTTGTTTGATCATCGATAGAACGAGGTATGTTTCCGTGAATTAGGCATTTGCGCCAGTCACGGCTTTCCGGTGCGCCATGGCGCGTATGCGATGAATGCGGGTGGCGAGAGCTGAGCGTTTCTGGTGCGGCGGGACGAAGAGATTTCGGACTGTCGAAAAGATCGATACGAAACGTTGCAATCCACCGACCGATCGAAATCCCAGCATCATCCGTTCTCGTTTTCGCAGAGGCAGATGAGAATTCTCCGCCCGATTGTTGAGCCCCTTATGAGATCGATGTTCGACCGCCGGTATGACGTCCCGTTTTGCCGCGCCGTATGAGCGAAGCTTGTCGGTGACGATGCGTCTTGGCGTGAGACCTTGTTTCTTCAGCAGCCTGATCAGCAATCGCTTGGCAGCCTTGGTATCGCGGCGTGCCTGGACGATCTCGTCGAGAACATAGCCGGGCATCGTCAACTTAACGGAACGTGGAATTCGATGTGCGATGACGGGCCATGACAGACCGTGATCCGCTCTATCGCCGCCATCGCTTTCCCGCTGAAATCATTGCCCACGCCGTATGACTTTATTTCCGTTTCCCTCTCAGCCTACGGATGGTCGAGGACTTGCTGGCTGCCCGTGGGATCATTGTCTCCCATCAGACGGTCCGGCTGTGGGCGGAGAAATTTGGGCGGACCTTTGCCAACGACATCCGTCGTCGCTCATCCGGCCAGCTTGGAGACAAGTGGCACCTCGATGAGGCCGTCATTTCGATCCGAGGCAAGAAGCACTGGCTGTGGCGCGCCGTTGATCAGGACGGTTTTGTTCTGGAGGTGCTGGTGCAAAGCCGCCGCAATGCCAAGGCGGCCAAACGCCTGATGCGTAAGCTCTTAAAGAGCCAGGGCCGAGCGCCGCGGGTGATGAT
>NZ_JBFRFF010000093.1:0-3961 GCF_052114685.1 Rhizobium sp. 2YAF20
GTTCGTCGGCGCGCGTTTCGGCATCGGGCAGCTGATCTCGATCGCCAAGGGTACCTTCGACGCGGCCGGCATGTTTGCCGCGATCCTCCTCGTCATGTTGGTGACGCTTGTTGCCGAGTTCATCATGACGATGATCGAGAACCGGCTCGCCAAATGGCGTCCGCAACAGCACATGGATGCACAATAATTCGCTCCGGATCGACTACACTTCTACAGAGGCCGGCTCTCCCCCACCGGTCTCTTTTTTTGCCTGCAATTTGGAGCTCAAGCGATGGGAAGGCGGACGGTGACCAGCAAGCCACCGTCGGATCCGTCGCCCAAGATCACCGATCCACCCGCGCCGTCGGCAACTTCGCGAACAATTGCAAGGCCCAGTCCGCTTCCTTCCGGCTCCGTTCCGATGATGCGATAGAAGCGTTCGAAAACCGGGCTGCGTTCGCCTTCCGGTATCCCCGGACCATTGTCCTCGACGGTTAGAATGGCCGTGCCGTCTTGCTGTGCCACGCTTACCGTCACCCGCCCGCTTTCCAGGCTGTAGCGCAAGGCGTTGTCGACCAGGTTCACCAGCATCTCGCGCAGCATGGTTCCGTCACCCTCTACAAGAACCGGCGCCTCTGCCTCCAGGCCAAGGTCGATGTTGCGGCGAAGCGCCTCCTCGGCCTGGCTTTCGAGCACCTGACGGGCGGTTGCAGTCAGGTCGACGGTATCGCTGCGGGGCCGTCTGCTGCCGGGCTCGGCGCGCGATAGGGTCAGAAGCTGGCTGGCAAGGCGGGTGACCTGACGGGTGCTGGCGCGCAATGCCTGCAGCGCCTCGTCGCGCCGCCCCGGGTCGCTCTCGCGCGCGGCGACGCTTGCCTGAGTGGAAATCAGGGCGAGCGGTGTGCGCAACTGATGGGCGGCATTGGAGACGAACCGGCGCTGCGCCGCCATCTGGTTCTGCACCCGCTCCATGTGATCATTGAGCGCATGGACCAGAGGCCGCAATTCGCTCTGCACCATGTCAGGGGGCAGGGGATCCAGCCGTTGGCGCCCGCGTTCGCGCACGGCGTCGCGAAGCCGGAGCACCGGCGCCAGCCCCCGCTGAAGACCGATGATGGTCACAAGGCCGGCAAGCAGGACGAGCACGAGTTGCTTGGTAAAATCCGAGAGCCAGAGCCGGCGACGCATCGCATATTGACCATTATGCGTCGCGGCCACGGTGACGGAAATCCTGCCCTCGTTCTCAAGGCCGACGATCGGGTGCTCGAGCATGATTAGCCGCACCTCGTCCTGCCGGAACGTGCCGTCTTCGCCCACCTCCGCTACCTTCGGCTGCGGCATGCCGGGAAAGCCTGTCACCAGGCTGCCCCACGCGGTCATCACCTGGTAAAACACGCGATCGCCATAGCCCGTGTCAAACATCTCAATTGCTGCCGGTGGGATATCCGCCTCCACCGTGCCATTGGTATCGACCCGAACAGCCTCGGCGATCACGCGTGCCGAGGCAAGCAAAGTGTGGTCGGCGACAAGGGCGGCCGTCGCATCCGCAGATTTGAAGCTGATATAAAGGTTGACGCAGATGGCGCCGATCAGTGTCAAGACTATCCAAGCAAGCAACTGGACGCGCAGGCTTTCGCCCAGCATGGCGGCTATTCGGGTAACCCAGCCCATCGGCCTTATGCCGGCCTCATTGCGCATGGCGTAACAAATATCCAAGTCCACGGAGCGTTGCGATCTGGACCGTGCTGCCCTCCAGCTTCTTGCGAACGCGGTGCACGTAGATTTCAATCGCACTCGGATCGGCGACGTCATCGAAGCCGAATACGCTCTCCGAAAGCATATCCTTGCTGACGGTGCTGCCGACTTTCATGATGAGATGTTCGAGTACGGCGTGTTCGCGCGGCGTCAGCGCCAGGACCTCGCCGTTGAGGAAGAACTGACGGGTGCTGCCGCGAAAGAGAAGGTCACCGACAGCAATCTCCGGCGCTGCGCGATCGTGGCCACGCCGGACCAGGGCTCTGATGCGGGCCTCGAGCTCGGCAATTTCAAAGGGCTTGGCAAGATAATCATCGGCACCACTATCGAGGCCGGCCACCCGCCCATCGAGGCTAGCATTCGCAGTCAGGATGATGACCGGCACCTTGTTGCCGTTCTGGCGCAGGCGCTTGAGGAGCGTCAGGCCATCGAGCTTTGGGAGCGAGAGATCGAGGATCACCACCGCGTAGACGGCAACTTTCAGCGAATGATCGGCGTCTTCGCCATCGTGGACAATATCGACGGCATATTGCGCCTGACGCAGGGCCTTGCCGAGCCAGGACGCCAGTTCACGATTGTCTTCGACCAGCAGAATCCTCATGGCCCACTATACAACAACCACTATCGCTTGCGAGTGGTGTTGTTTCGACTTGGCGAGCTCGCTTCGCGAAAACAGAGTTTCTGGAAGGTTAAATTGATAGCTACAATAATATAATATCTTTATGTCATCATTCACCAAATATATTCTCCTAATTTTTAATTGCTTCACGGTATATCTGAAGCAACAACAAAACAGGGAGACAAAAATGAAGAAGATTTCAGCCTCTATCGTCGTATTCGCCGCTTGCCTCATGTCCTCTTCGAGCTTTGCTGCCGAATCCTATCTTGCTTCGCCGGCCTTTGTGCGTCAGGCGACCGGCACGGGCTTCTCCAGTCTCGATACGTCGGCAATCATGAAGCCTGCTTTTTCAATGATGGCGGCTGTTCCTTCCTTCACCGCGCCGACATCAGGCAATCTTGCCAATACGCTGCAGATCGGCGATTTCAATGTCGCAAACATCGAGCAGAGTGGCGTCGGCAATGTCGGGCTTATCCAACAGATTGGCTATTCGAATACCGCATCGATATCGCAGGAAGGCGGCGCTCACCAGGCCTTCATTTCGCAGCAGGGCCGCAACAACGTCGCGATCATTCACCAGCGCTAAACGCCTGAAGGCGAGGCGGAGAATTCTCAGCGAACAAAATAGAGCGGCCAGTCTGGCCGCTTCTTTTGCGTGTGCGCCCAGCATGGGCGCACTCTTGTGGGTGCAAGTCCCATCGTAAGCTGGTCACGGCGAACGAAGTGAAGCGCAACTGCGGAAGGGTGACCGACCGTGGGGAGGCAGCGTGGATCGAAACTGCGGGCTGATGAACAAGAACCGGATATAAGGCGGTGCCTTCCAGGGCGAGCGGGCATGCAACCGCGAAGCTCTTGTGATCAAGGGATGGCGGCGTAGATCCGGCAGTCGTGCAGTGAAGGAGTGCGTTCTTACCTGGGGAGATCTCGCCTTATGCCTGAAAGGGCGACGGTGTCGAGCCGGAGCGAGAAGTCAGCAGAGGCCGTAATAGGGGAGCAAGCTTTGTGGCTTGCGAAGCGAAGGGCCAAACGAGAAGGAGTGTCTCTCGCCATGTCGATGTGGCAAGCACAGCGTCAGATGCCTGCGCAAGCAGGGCGGTCCGGCCAGAGAAACGGTGAAGCCGGTTCTCGATCGGGCAGCGACGAAGCTTGTCGCCCGCTTCACGGAGWAGAGAACACAGGGTCAGGGCTGCTTGAGGCGGCCTTGACGAGAGCGAACCTGAAACAGGCGTTCAAGCGCGTGCGGGCCAATAAGGGGGCCAGTGGAGTTGACGGTCTGGATATCGACCAGACCGCGCAATACCTGCGCACCGCCTGGCCTGGCATTCGCCAGCAACTGTTATCGGGGACGTACCGGCCCAGTCCGGTACGACGGGTGACGATCCCAAAGCCTGGGGGTGGCGAGCGTGAGCTCGGTATCCCGACGGTTCTGGATCGTCTGATCCAGCAAGCGCTTCTGCAAGTGCTGCAACCGATCCTTGATCCCACCTTTAGCGAGCACAGCCACGGCTTCCGGCCGGGCCGAAATGCGCATGACGCCGTCCTTGCGGCGCAGTCATACGTACAATCGGGCCGCCGGATCGTGGTGGACGTCGATCTGGAAAAGTTCTT
>NZ_JBFRFF010000094.1:0-3876 GCF_052114685.1 Rhizobium sp. 2YAF20
AGACCGCAGCGGCAGCGCAGGACGGCGGTAGCCGAGCTTGTTGGCTCGCGAGGAATGACCGCTTGCGGTCAGGGGAAGAAGGTCGGCGGAGCCGTTGCAGACCAAGGCCGGGCCGGTGCCAGACCAGCCCAAAAGAGAGGCCGTAACGGAGGCTTCATGGCATCACCGGCAGAGAATGACATGAATGACCGGCACCCCCATCAGCACGTTCAGCGCTACCGGTACTGCACCCTTCCCACTGGCATAGCCCGCATGCTTCCAGCTGATCACATAGAATGCACCCGACATGCTACAGATTATGTCGGGTGCGTTTGTACCGGCTTAAGTCGGTGCCTCTCTTGATCGGGCCGGTGCTTCCAAGTCGGATAGCAAGGACGAGATCAGCGCATCCGGAGCTTTGAACCGACCCCGCCTCAGTTCAGGTGGCACGACCGCCTCGACTGCTTCCAACTTTTCGGAAGGATCCATGCGGAGATAGACTTCCGTCGTGCGGATATCAGCATGCCCGAGCCACAATGCCACCTTCCGTATGTCATGAGTCGCCTGCAGCATGACGACCGCGCAACTATGCCGAAGCTGATGCGGCGAGATGCTCCGATTGCGCAGCGTCGGGCAGGTCTTGGCGGCCTTGCCTACGTGCTTGTCGAGCACATACTCGAAGCCGGCTCGGGTCATCGGTTCGCCTTTGGCATTGACGAAGAGTTCCGGTACGCGAACTGAGCCCCTAGCACTCAGCCAAGCGCGAAGGTCCCTTGCGGTTTCCTTCCAAAGCGGCAGGCAACGTTGCTTGCGGCCCTTGCCCTGAACAGTAATGCTGGCACCGTGCTGGAGCGCGAGATTTTCCGTGAGCACACCAACCAGTTCAGAGACCCGCAAGCCCCCCGCGAAGCACAGATGCATCATCGCCCGGTCGCGTATGCCTGATCGCGACGCGAGATCGGGAGCATTGAGGATCGCGCGGACCTCGTCCATTGTCAGGTGGCGGATGAGCTTCTGATCATGGCGCTTGTTCGGGATTGCATGGACCCGGCCCACCTGCTCCAAGACGGAAGGTACCTTGTGCTCGATATAGCGCATGAACGCCTTGATGGCGGCGAGCCGCACATTGCGCGTCGACGCACCGTTCCCGCGCTCCTGTTCAATATGAGCGAGGAAGGCCAGGATCATCGGCGCATCGAGATCTTCGATCATCAGCATGGACGGGCGGACGCGGAGCCGCGTGGCTGCGAAGTCAAACAGCAGCCTGTAGCTGAATGCATATGTTTCGCAGCTCTGGGGACTATAGCCCCGCTGTCGGGGCATGTAGTCACGCAGGAAACTAGTGATATGAGGGGCGAGCTTTGTCATGCGGCGCTCTCTTCCATAAGCGTTTCCGCGGCCGCGGCGATATCAGTCATCAATTCGGGCGTTGCCTCAAGGTACCAGTAGGTGCCTCGGATGTTGACATGGCCCAAATAGGTCGAGAGGGCGACGAAGTGCCGAGCGACCTCACCGCGACCGGCGCCGCACTGCTGCAGAACTCGGGTTGCGAAGGTATGGCGAAGATCATGGATACGGGGCTGCTGACGTCGCTCCGGCGCGATCCCCGCTCGTCGCAGGATGCAGCGGAATGTGTAGTTGACCGTTGTCGGGTAGATCTCTCGGTGCTCGACGGATGGGAACAGCCAGTCACTCTCACCGGCCCGTTGGCGCCGAGCCACAAGATAACCCTCAAGCGCCTCGATGACAGTCGCGTGCAGCGGAACGAGCCGGCTCTTGCGGAACTTCGTTTCGCGGATGTGCAAGACGCCGCCGGCCTGGATGTCGTCAAGTCTGAGGGCAAGGGCCTCGGAGATGCGCAGTCCGGTGGCAGCAATCAACCCGAACAGCATGACGTAGAGCTGGCGTCTCAGGGGATTGGGCTTCTGATACCGGAGAGCGCCGGCTGCATCTAGAATGCGGCCGATCTCGTCCGGCGTATAGATGTAGGGAATGGGTCGCTTCTGCGAGCTCCGCTTGACGTCCGCGCGTGGGATTTCGTGCCGAGGATCTTCGGCAAACAGGAAGCGCGCCAACAGGATCACGTTCGTCAGGCGTCGCGCACGAGCACCCGGCGTACTAACGACCGTGTCCAGCCATGACACAGCTGATATGGTGCGAATGTGGGTCTCACCCCGGTCGGTGGCAAAGCTCGCAAAGGCACGAAGGTGCCGCTCGGCCCTGACCAGCTTGTAGCCCAGCGAGCGACGCAGAGTGATGTAGCGGTCGATGTCATCGCTCAGCATGGCAGTCTCCCGCCCCAAGGTTGAGCAATCTCCGATAGGAGGCCCATATCTACTTTGGCATAGAGCGCCGTGACCGACGGCGAGCGATGCCGCAGAACCGCGCCGACGCCAGAAAGGCTTGCGCCGCTTCGCAGCATGGCAGTTGCTGCGGAGTGCCGGAGCAGATGGGCGCCGCGATGGACACTCTTGATCTCCGCCCTGTCGAGGGCGCGTCTCACGATGCATTTTACGGCGATGCGGCCGATTGGCCTGATCGGTGCGATATCTGTCAGGAAGACCCGCGCCGTCTCAAGGCGCGGTCGTGCTCGCTCGATATAGGCGAGGATAGCGTCGCCGATGTCCTGGGTTAGCGGCAGGTGCTCTTCGCGCCGCACCTTGCCAACAAGCTTTATCCGGCTGTTCACCCAATCGATGTCGCCGAAGGTTAGGTTGGCGACTTCACTCGCTCTCAGGCCCAAACGGGCAAGCAAAAGTATGATGGCCCGGTCACGCAGACGCTCTTCGCCGTCACAGACGACAAAAAGGCGGTCGATATCGGCTTGCCCGAGAAAGCGCGGTATTGCCGCTAACTGCCAATTCGCGAATCCTGGAACCGCATATTCACGGCCCACTGGGCATTCCCCGATCGCCACGAGATATTTGAGATACGCGCGTGTCGCCACAGTGATGCCCTGTGCCCTTGCACGTCCGTGCGGCTTTGCTCGATCGAGCACGAAGCTACGGATCGCAACCGCGGTATATGCTATGGGATCGGCACCGAGCGACGCCAGCAAATCGATCAAGACCCCCTGATAGGTATCGAGCGTCGAATCCTTGATGCCGCGTTGCTCGCGCATCCAGGAGCGGAAGGCAGCCAATGTCGGCCAGAGATCCTCCAGCGACGGGCGCTGTTCCGGCGCCAGGATGTTTCTCTCACGCAGACAGGCAATGAACAGCTTAGCTGCACCCTGCGGCGCGCGAGTCGTCTTGCCGCCGCGGAATATAACCGCTGATGCAGCAAAGCCTGTGACCAGGGTCTCGATCCCGAAGCCGGCCGCACGCGCCCAATCGGCCCATAATGCAAGCAAACGCACGACCTCCGATATCGTCGGGGCAGAATAATTCCGCTCGGTGAGCCAGCTTTTGAACTCATCGACATGAGGTTGTAACCAATTGATCCGTGCATCGACGCTTCGACGATGCCTGTATCTTCGTTTTGTCACGCTGCTTTCCTTCGATTTGCAGTTCACACCGGGGAAGTCCGGCGGTTCGAGCAAACCGGAGGTTTCGGGACCATTCCAGTGACCGGCCAGTCGGCCTCTCTCAAACTGTCTTCTTGAGCAGAAGATTGTGCTTGGGTGATATCATCGGTTCGGAGCACGGCGGCTATGCCAGTGGGAAGGGTGCAGTACCGGTAGCGCTGAACGTGCTGATGGGGGTGCCGGTCATTCATGTCATTCTCTGCCGGTGATGCCATGAAGCCTCCGTTACGGCCTCTCTTTTGGGCTGGTCTGGCACCGGCCCGGCCTTGGTCTGCAACGGCTCCGCCGACCTTCTTCCCCTGACCGCAAGCGGTCATTCCTCGCGAGCCAACAAGCTCGGCTACCGCCGTCCTGCGCTGCCGCTGCGGTCT
>NZ_JBFRFF010000095.1:0-3293 GCF_052114685.1 Rhizobium sp. 2YAF20
TTTCCGAACAAGATTGGCATTGACGCCGTGTTCAAGCGCCAGCCTTGAGACCGAAACGCCGGGTTCCAGGCACGCCGCAACAAGGCGCTCTCTCGAGACAGGGTCATATCGACGTCGACCGTCACGTCCCACAAGTCGCACCAGAAGTTTTTGAGCATCATCCATGATTTAGCGTCCACCTATTTTTGGTGGACACTTCATGCCTCAGAGCACCGCGCTTCAGAAGGTGCCTGGAAAGTCGCGCTTACGTTACCTATCAGCCAGTCGATAGCCCCGGTGTGCGCGACAGCCGCCAAACAGTGGTCGGGAAAGAAGGTATCGCAGGAGATGTCGGCGGCCATATTCAGGCTTGCCGCTTCGGAGGCACGTGCGATAGATTTAACCTGTTCCCGCAAAACGCAAATTTTAACAACGGCACTTATAAGAGCTGGGAAAATGAGATCAGTGGTGCGCTCAAAAATGGTGATGACGTGGGTGCCGTAACCGTTACATTTGGCCGATCAGATCCGAGCAACGCGCGCCCGGACACGGTAACTGTCGAATATTCGATCAATGGAGAGAGTTTTCGACGTCGATTCATGAATGAGGTAGGAGGCGGACAGTGAGTAACCCGATTGAAGAGCAGAAACAGCTAATTGATAAGCTATACCGCTTGGTGCGTCAAAGTGCTCCTAAAAGCTCCTCCGAGGCTGCATGCCGTTTTCGCTACTTTCAGGAGAAAGACGGATCGCGTGCTGTGGACGAACAATTTTGGTATTTTGTCGACGACAAGCGAGTTTCAGCACTGCTAGTTGACGACGAAACTATCAATCCGATGCTTATCGTACCCGAACTTCACGCAAAGATGAAAGCGCATACGGGTGGCAACTGGCAAGCCTTTACATTGACAATTGACAAGGACGGCAGGGTTACAGCCAAGTTCGAATACGCAGAAACCAAGCCCTAATGCTCACTCCGCGTGGATGACACCCGCCAAATATTCGATCAATGGAGAAAGTTTTCGGCGTCACTCGTGAATGGAGCCGGAGGTGGACAAGAGCAGGTAATTTCTCAAGCGGTGCAGTACGGTATTTCAAAGGGCGTGCAGGTTAACATAGTCATTTATCCTTAATTCGTGAAAGGTGTGGAAGTGAAGAAGTTAGCAGTGGCTCTGCTCAGAAGAGAAAAAGTTTTTCTCCAGGGTTATTCTCAGGCCACAACTGGTGTGTGGATCGCTTGGGGTCCTGTTTACGTTGTGGACGCTCGTGACGTGAACTCAAGCCAATTGTCGTTTTCCAGTTAATCGTAAGACTGTCGGTTCAACATTTTCAATAGGATAGCGTGGCACTTAATTTGAGACTTGGCAGTTAACGTGAGATTTTCATGCGGATTTTGGCACTTAATGTGAGATTTGGTCGTCGACAGAATTGACGGTGTTTTTGCTGTGAGCGATCCTATTTCCGATGACCTACGGGCGAGAACAATGATGGCCTTGGCAGCAATTTCAACGGCATCGCGGACCACGCAAGCAAATCGGGAACGTCTTAGTAGTTGCACTTAGTCTTCGTCAGGAATCTCAAATTATCTGCCAAACAAATTCGAAACAGCCGCATTCTTACGTTTAAGTGTAAAACGACAGGCACTGAAATCAATGCCCAAACAGGGAAGATTATTACCAATAACACCTTTGTAGATGGCGCCGGCACCGCTGCGGGCGTTCCGAAAACTATTCCTTATCAACCGAGCGGCACTGTAGTCTTACAGGGGAATGCACCTGTGTGTGGTCCGGCTTGCGCTGCCATGGTGATAAGCGACAATACTGGCGCGTCAGTGAGCCTCCAAGATGTGATTGGTAGTTTAGCCAATGGCGTTCGACCTACCGGCGTTAATGCGCTGGAGCTTTCAACAGTGATTTCCAACGCTGGAGTGAGCAATACCGTGGAAGTTGGTATGTTGCCAAGCCAGCTGGATCGAGCGCTATCGAATGGCCAAACCGTGATTGTCAATGTCAATCGTCATTTCTTTATCGTCGATAGTGAGGTGACGGTTGGTGGTGTTCGATATTACATGACTCGTGATCCATACATGGGCTTCTCGCGGTGTCTTGGCCAGCGCTTTGCAATCCGCGATGTCTCATGGCGCCAACGCAATCATAGTAGGGAAGTGAAGTGGACATCAAGGAAGCGTTAACGCACCAAGGCTTCAAAGCTGGCGACTCGGCCGAGTTGTCAGGTTGGTTGGTCGACACTGACAACGGCCTATTCATATTAGGCGACCATTTTCCAGAAGATTATTTTTTTCCGTATAGAATACGAATAGCTAACGACGATATTATTTATCCAATCCTAAATAAGATTCCCACTTTGGGTGGTGGGCGCTCCTTGTTGTTCTATAGAACAATAGTACAAGGAAACATAGCGAAGCCAATCTCGACCGACATGGAGATAGATGTGCGGAAGATATTCGTCGAAAGTAATCGTGAATCCGGTCTCTACGATGAAGTTAACGTTAGCCAGGAAATTGTTCAAGGATATGTCAATAAATTCGGAAGCTATAAATTCAGCTTGCGCGATCCTTTGCGAGATTGGTTAGACGACGAATAGTCCGTCGACCGTGAGAACGGCGAAATTAAGCTCGGCGCAGCCGTGATAGAATTTTGTGCCATGACAGCCATCAAATGGGTCACCCTGCGGAGCCATATTGGTCGCCTCCGTGGATTGTGAAGCCCGTACGGCCGAGGGTTGATGTACCACCTTCGGGCACGAAGTCCACGCGTTCGAGCCCCCAAGAGTAGGTGCCACCCGGCCAACGTGTGAATTTGGGCGCGCCGGCCCCACGCAACACACCATTCACAGTGCCTGTAAAATCGTCCAGGGCAGTGATGGTTTGAATGGCGGACGTATTGAACGACCAAGTGCCCGCCGGGATAGGTCCTACGCCCACGGTTCCTTGCAACGCAGGAGACTGGTTCCCTGGTCTTCCAGATACGGCGTCCCAGGACTTGACCGTCAGACCATCCTGGGGAGCATGAGGATTTGTGGGGCGGGCTGGAACGACGTATGTCGTCGTCGTTGAATTTTGACGGGACTGGCGGATGTGAAAAGGGCAAAACGGGCAGCGACGAAAACCGCCGGAGAGGCGGCAGCCTCGGAGGATGAGATTTTCATCCTGCAATTCCGCATCTGGCTGAAGGACGTGAGCCCGATGGTGTGGCGTAGGGTTCAGGTTTTCTCGACGATGACGCTACGCGAGTTTCATGGCGTCATTCAGGTCGCGATGGGATGGGAAGGCATACACCTCTACCAGTTCGTCAT
>NZ_JBFRFF010000096.1:0-3161 GCF_052114685.1 Rhizobium sp. 2YAF20
CGGAATAGCGGGGCTTTCCGCCGCGGGTCGTTCTTCGCGGCGCATGCCACCTGGCCAAGGCTTCTTCTGTCAACCACAGCGTCAGACTGCCGCGCCGCCAAAGGCCCGCCTCGTATTCCGGCCAGTTTGTCACCTTGAATTTCATCTTCGGGACTCGGTGACGGCGGCTGGCATTGTGTTTGTAGGGCATCGGGCGAAGATCATGTCGTTGGCGATCTCGCCTGCCTATCGGCAAACCCTTGAAAAATGTTCCACGCACCAACGCCTCATGACGCCACAAATGACCTCATTTTGCTATTAACTTCAAATCGTTGGCGGGATTTTCAGCGGGGTCAGCGTTCGAGCCAGTTTACACGGATGGGCAGCCACAGCACTCCAGGTTTAAGTAAAAACGCCTCAATGAGGCCACAAAATGTGCGGCTTAGCGCGCTCGGAATTAAAGAAATTGCATTTTGTGCGACTATGAACTATAGTTCTGTGAACTACATATGAGTAATGCGTGCGGATTTTTAAAACGAAATGGTTCGTGCGCTACATGCGACGCTCGTCAGTGGACGATGGCATGTTGTGCGAGGTGGTTAAACGTGCCGAGCGTGGGCTTATCGACGCTGATCTCGGTGGAGAAGTTATCAAGCAACGCGTCGGCCGGAAAGGGCAGGGCCGTTCTGGCGGCTATCGGATGTTGATAGCATTTCGATCCGAAACCCGCTCGGTATTCGTCTATGCCTTTGCCAAAAACGAGCAGGACAACATTGACGATGATCAATTGCAGACACTTCGCGAATTAGCCGCTGAGTGGCTTTCCATGAGCGAGAAGCAGATAGAAAACGCCCTGAAGGGTTGCCAGATTGATGAGGTGGACTATGACGAATAAGACGAAAGAGTTGCCGCGATTGACACGCGCGTTGCTGGAAACAGCTGACGACATGCGCGCTGGCGGGCTGATTGATCAAGAGGCTCATCAGAAGATCACTGCGCGTCATGTGGGCAGAACGGCCGCATCGACGCTTCAGCAGCTGACCCCCGATGAAATTCGAGAGCTGCGTGAAGGTGCGCATCTCAGCCAGGCCGTTTTTGCCAAGTACCTCAATTTGACGACAGGCTACGTCTCGAAGTTGGAAAGGGGAGCATCGCGTCCGACCGGCGCGGCCCTCGTCTTGCTGAATGTGATCCGCCGACACGGCATTGAGGCTGTGGCCCTCTGATTTCCATACGGCCATCAGTCTAGCACCCTTGGGCTATATCAGCGCGGATGAGGTTTGGTGGAGGCGTTTTCGGGATTGCTGGCTGACGTCGCAAGTAGTGCTCCCGACGCCATGAGCATTCTGTGGGGCGTTGTTGCATGGATACATGTTACGATCGGAATTTTCTTATTTGGGCGGAATGTGAGAGGTTTGCGGTCGACGTCAGTAACAAACCCCATCAAAGACCGAGCGGCGCCTTCATACTGATCCCTGCACCAACGCCGTGTGCGAATGCTTATCCTTCACGCAATCAGCAACAAGTCATTTTTCGATTGGGAGATGCCGACGGTACTGTAAACTTATCGGCCTCGGGTCAAAGAATGGCAGGGAGACATGGCATCAGGCTACCTGGAGATGGGCGATCTCGCTCCGCGTTTGCATCGCGGCCGCCCGCAGTTGGCGAGAATGGTGAGATGAAATGTCGTGACGGGGAATTTGGAAAAGGTTGGCAATTGGATCGTCGATGGAGACGAAACGCTGAAGCTGTTGCGCTGACTTGAAGCGTTTCATGATCCGCTCCCGTCGTCGGACGGGTTGATGAGAATTCTTCGCCCGATTGTTCAACCCTTTGTGCGAGCGATGCTCGACGCCTAGCATGATCTCCCGCTTAGCGGCCCACTTATTCAGTGGCCGTTCACAGTGCCGCTCCAAAAGGCTCACCGGCTAGGCGGCTTCCAACCAGGTAACCAGAGCACGGTTTACTGCCTCTGGCTGCTCGAGCGTCGACCCGTGACCGCACTCTGGAATGATCACGAGTTTAGAGTTCGGGATGGCCGCAGCAATTTCCTCAGACAAAAACGGAGGTGTTAACGGGTCACTGTCGCCGACAAGTACGAGGGCTGGAACGGTTATATAAGCGAGATGCGGACGGCTGTCAGCGCGTCCGATGATTGCCTCTGTTTGTCGTTCAAACCCGTCAAGACCAACCGTCAAGCCCATGCGAACGTTGACCTCAAGCAGACGTTGATCATCCCGATGGGCAGGGTGCAATAGTAAGGTCATTACTTGGCTCAAAAGTCCTTTGAAATCGCCACCTTTAGCTTGAGCCAACATGCCTCGTCGCTGCTCAGCTTGCTCTGGAGTGTCCGGCCGAGCAGAAGTATTGAGCAACGCCAGCCTGCTGACCCGCTCCGGCGCCTGACGCATGATTTCCAAGGCGACATGTCCGCCCATCGATAGACCGATGAGCGCGAAGCGCGGCGGCGCGGCTCTCAAAATGTTTGCCGCGATTTCCGACATGGTTGTCCCGGAAAGTGTCGACGCCACCGTAACAGGGCCGAACGGCCATAGCGCGGCAATCTGGGGAGCGTACAGCTCAGCGGAGCACAGCAAGCCAGGGATCATAACTATTGGGGTCATTGGAAATTGGTCTCGTTGAGTAAACATCCCGACACGTTATGTTGTGGTGCTGACAATTTGTGTCAGCATTCTCCGAAAGTCCTGGCGTTGATCGCCGAAGGACGTAGCTACCGATGGATCGCTCGCGACCTTGGTATCAGCAAGAACACGATTTTTGATATCTCCAGACGCGGTCGCGCGGCGAATAACTTAAGAGTGCTATCAGCGGACCCTATACGCTACGAGCGCGGCCCCAACGATAAGGTGGCTGCACCTAAAAGGGTTGTTCCCTGTCCATGGGCGTTGGTGCACAAACGGGGCATTAGGCACATCAGCTCTTTGATGCCGCCTGCTATGTCGGCCTTGCCGGGCAGCGAACGGACTCCGGGCGTGCGCACGCCGTCATGCGGTTGAGAACGGCGCAGCCGATGGCGACCTCCGTCTGCTGAGCCGAAAAGGAGCGAGCTCGCAGGCGACGTCCGATCAGCCCCTTGTAGCGCCCGATGGCGGTCTCGATCAGGGCGCGCTTGCCATAGCCGGTGGACGCCTGCCAATTCAGCCTTCCATCATTGGCGATCG
>NZ_JBFRFF010000097.1:0-3115 GCF_052114685.1 Rhizobium sp. 2YAF20
GGCCAGTGGCTGGAGGAGAAGCACGGTGCCAAATCCCGTCGGGGCTGGCGCAAATTGCATCTGGCATTGGATGCTGATAGCGGCGACATCATCGCTCACGTCATGACCGGCCAAGACATGGGCGACAGTTCACAAGTGGGACCACTACTTGACCAAATCGACGGTCCGATTGGCAAGTTTACAGCCGACGGCGCCTATGACGGCGACCCAACCTACGACGCGGTCAGCCGGCACAGCACCGATGCTGCCGTCATCATTCCACCTCGGGCCAACGCGATCGACCGCTCGGGCACAGGGATCGCCAGTCAGCGCGACCGGCATATAGCGGCGGTCAGCACGGACGGGCGGATGAAGTGGCAAACTGCCACCGGCTACGGCAAGCGATCCTTGGTCGAGGCCGCGATCGGCAGCTATAAGTCGATCATCGGACACCGGCTGCGAGCACGCTCATTCGCCGCGCAACAGACGGAAGTCGCCATCGGCTGCACCATCCTCAACCGAATGCTGGCATGTGCACGCCCGAAGTCCGTCCGGTCCAAGACAACAACGGCATAGTCACAACATCAAAGAGCAGAATCCATTCACGCCGGGAGCGATGCACCAAAGCCCTGTTTGATAGCTTTACGGCGTAACTTTATCGTTCCGCTATGCCTTATCAATTGCTGTTCCCGACGACCACGGCCCGCTCGGCGGCCAAATTAGTTCTTCCTTCAATCCGACGAACAGCGGCATCAAGAAAAGGCGAAGATCGGCGACGGTAGCGGCGAAATCATCTGGTGCGGCTGCCATCCGGTCCCGGCCTAGGAAGGCGCGCCATTGAGCGGCCCATGCTTCCGCGAATTCATCGGTCAGACCGACCGGAATAACCGATGGCGGGACCGTTCCGCGTCGTTCGAAGGTCCGCTGAATTGCCTCGACAAGGGCGGGCCGGCGAAGTTCGAATGTTCGGGAGATCATCCAGAGATCATAGAAATCCTTGAGCCGGCTATTGGCCATGCCGAGCGTTACGAGCGCTTCGAATTTCTCGGCTACCACCGTTTCGACCGGATATGCGCGAAGCCGCGGCGTTGGGGCGTCCAGGAGGGTGGGATAATCGATCTCGACGGCCGCCGGTGTAATGGCGTCGCCAAAACCAATGTCAACCTGGATCGGGATACGCGCCCCGGCGATGGTTGCCGTTGTGTGGACCCGCACGCCACCATAGTGCACCTCCTCACGGATCGGGGCCGCCATCAGCGCGGCGATATCAAACGTCACGCCGTCATCGGCGACCGGCTGCGCACAAATGGCCCGGAAGGTTTCGGCAATGGCCTCGGCGTCGCTGTCGCCGTGGCCAAGCAGATCCAGATCGCGCGTAGGACGAAACGGATCGGCGACCCAGGTCACAAAGAGCATCGCACCTTTGAGTATGAAGCGGTCGCGGTGCGGCGACGCGCTTAGCCGGTACAGCAGACGCTCGAGCGCATATCGTGTCAGCAGAATCTGGAAATCCGATCGCTCGGCACGGGCCCGATCGAGGAGCCGCGCTCGCACTGATGCGCCGATGTTACGAGGTTCACGCGGCATCAGACACCATTGCTTCGACGTAAGGACGCATGACCGACCAGACCCGTGCCTTGCGCGCGTACTGCCACAGCTGATCCGAATTGCAGCGACGGCGACGGAGGCCCTCGCGCAGCCCCTCCATTGCAACATCGAGACCGACCTTGGTCCGGTAGCGGAAGCAGTCTACGATCGTCCTCGCTGGATCCGTAATGGGGACCTCGACATTCTCGATGCGGTGACGCTCGACCCCTTCGGTCAGCGCCGGCCCCCTGAAGCGCACGAACCGAATAGGTGGATAATCGATCTTAGGTCGCCAGGCGGCGCGGTCGATAGCCATCCATACAACCGAGGGCATCTGCAGCGTCAGTTCGTGATATTGGAGCGCCGACGTCAAGCAGACCACACCCTTTGGGACCAGAATAGCCGCTTCTGCCAGTGTATGGGCAGCCTCGACGTGGGCGTCGGGTAATTGATAGAGGCCACGTGCCGCACGGATAACCGCTCCCTCCCGGACAAGGCGGGCAAGCGTCTCCGGGCCAATGCCTTCGGCGATGAACTCCTTTAGCCGGAGCATTCCCCTGGCTTCCAGGAGGTCAAGCGCTCGAAGACGCTGGGCGGTTGCGGATGTCATGATCGGTGACGTTTCCTCTGTTCTCCCAAACTATAGCAGAGGCTTTATCACATGATCGCCGCTTCCGATATCGCGATTTCGAAGGGCCGATTGGCCGCAATGAGTCCGGCCAGGGCAGGCAGAAAGAGGTTCTCTAGAATCAGATGCAAATGGCGTGAGCATTTCTTCAAATGCATAAACCCCTTATTGTGAAGCCATGTTCGGATATAGAATTCCCGACCTAAGCCGTGTAGACCACGCCGCAGATCGAAAAACATCATGGGCAGCGCGGTAAAATGATGAGTATGGCAATAGAGGAACCATTCTCGCTACGCCGAATGACTGTTCAAACCACAGCTCGCGTGGGGTTTTGTGAAACGCCTCTCATCCCTGTGGAGGCGCCCCTTTGGGTCGAAGCTGCTGAGCAGGCTCTAGACGAGGCAAAGGCCGTCGCCGGGCGCGGTTGGAGCGCCTATGACCCTTCAGTCGCTGTTCGTCAGGCGCGCTCAAGACAACTCGAACGAGACATGTGTCAAGGCCTCGACAAAGGTGAGTTCTTCCTTCTCTATCAGCCCCTAGTAGCGCGTTTTCTTGGTTTGAATCATATCAAGCCTCGGCGAGCTTGTAGGACCAAGTATGGATGACGGGGTGGTTATTGACGTCGTCGATGCCGGCCATGATGCGTTCCCTGAGCTCGTGCTTTGAACTCACCCGGATGTGGCGCATGACGGAGCGGGCGAACTTGGAGAAGAAGCCCTCGATGAGGTTAAGCCAGGAGCCGTGTTTAGGGGTGAAGGTAAATTCGAAGCGGCCTGCCGGTTGTTTATCGAGCCAGGCTTTGGTTTCTTTCGAGATGTGTGCGGAATGATTGTCGAGGATCAACCTGATCGCGGTGCCGGCCGGATAGGCGGCATCGAGCAGCTTGAGGAATTCGATGAACTCGCGGCTGCGGTGGCGGTC
>NZ_JBFRFF010000098.1:0-3056 GCF_052114685.1 Rhizobium sp. 2YAF20
ATTAAACGTCGCACCGTCAACCTTACATCGCTGGCTCAACGAGGGTCTTATTGCCGGCGAACAGGTGACATCAGGTGCGCCCTGGCAAATACGGGTAACCGACGAACTGAGAGCACACTTTAGCGCAGTGGCCGCAGACGGCTTCGTCACCATGCAGGAAGCCACCCGGGCATTGGGCGTCACGCGCCAGACCGTGTTGCACCGTGTAAAACGCGGCGAACTTGAGGCTGCCCATGTCACCAAAGGTGGMAAAATAGGCTTACGTATCAAACTCATAGACACGCAGCCTACTCTCTTTTAACAGACCACATAAACCTGGAGGCAGTATGAAGCAGGATCCAAGCATCCTTTAATGTCCCCCTCAATAACCCAAGGGTACGGCAGCCGGTTTCGTCGGGTGTCCTTGTCACGTTTCTGCGGCAAGGCTGCCCGACGAATGTACTCCAAGGCACCATGGGTGTTCCTGCCGGGCCGGAACCCGTAAGAGACATGCCAGAACTGTGCCTCGAAGATCGGCTCCAGAAGAATCTTGACCGCGCCTTGGACGACGCGATCTCTGATGGTGGGAATACCCAGGGGCCGGAATTGCCCCGGCTTTCCGGCTTTCGGAATAAATTTGCGTCTGGCCGGACTGGGTCGATATGCGCCGCTGCGCAGATCAGCGTGAAGTTCGACCAGGAAGCGATCTTCACTCTTGTTCCGGATGCGTCCCACCGTCATCCCGTCAACCCCGGCCGTGCGTCCCCCTTTGTTTGAGGCGACACGATGCCAGGCATGGCGCAGCACTCTGAGGTCGGTCAACCAACCCCACATGTCGTGCCACTGGTCGTCGGGATTTGCCTTACTCCACTGATAGAGTTTGCTTTGAATGCCGAGTACCCAGACTTTGTCTGTCCGATGATCCATGTCCACGGATCACTCCTCCGTCTTTGCAATCTTATCATCTTCCTGCTTCCCTTCGCCCTGTGTGCGGCTTTCCCGCACTCCGACTACTACGAAAGCTCCGCCCTTGGTGTCGTCCATATCTGGCCGTCGCAGCGAGCCCGGCTTCCGACCGGGCAAACGATCCAAGTTCCCGTGTTCCGATTTCCAACCTTGTGCCGTTAGGCGGTGAGCTCTACCCCGTGCAATGCGGGAGATGGGGCATAGGAGCCAGTCCCATCTCGGGTCTCATCGAGAACCCGGCAGCAAGGATCGATGAGCCTTACCGCCTCTGATTGCTGTTTGGTGCTTCCACGCCATCACGCTAATGGAAGCGATATCTGTATTCCGAGGCTTCGGACGCCCACTTCGTTGTCTCGCCATAGGCATTGCGGTAGCCCGGCCTGCGGTTGATGGCCCGCATCCGGTACAGTTAAGGCCAATCTGCTTATGCAACCCAACCGGCGACGCCCGGTCAGGCTTCTCGGCCCCCTTCGATCCACTGCTCCTGTAAATCGGGCGGCATCGCAGCCGCCGGTCAAAAATCGGCAAGCTTGAGAGGTTACGTTAAATCATACGCACCTCCCGCGCCGCACGGCGCACCGTCGATCCAGAGGTATGGCCAGTCACCTTCAATCGGCCTGTCGAGAAACGCCTTCACCTTGACGTCGATCTCCTCGCACAGTCGCGACACCTGGTTTTTGGAGATGCCCGACATGCCCATGGCCTTGACCAGATCGTCGACAGAACGGGTTGATATCCCTTGGATATACGCTTCTTGTATTACGGCGGTCAGAGCCTTTTCCGCCATCCGACGGGGTTCAAGGAAGCTCGGGAAATAGCTTCCCTTGCGCAGCTTCGGAATGCGGAGTTCAACGGTTCCGGCTCGCGTCTCCCAGTCCCGGTCGCGGTAGCCGTTGCGTTGAGCAAGGCGCATCGGGTTCTTCTCGCCGAAGTCAGCACCGGTAGCTGAGCCGACCTCCAGCTCCATCAGCCGCTCGGCTGCAAAACCGATCATCTCGCGCAATAAATCTGCATCCGCGCTCTTCTCAACAAGCGAGCGCACGTTCATCATGTCATTGGTCATCGGTGGTCTTTCCGTCAGGTTGGTCTTCAACAACCCGACCCTAGCGGAAAACACTGATGGCCGCCCGCAAACCCGACCACCCGCTACAGCGCTATGAAAAACGCGCGGGCGCTCGGCTTTGCTACCTCCCGCCACCTACACCACCTGCCGGGACACGATCCTTCAGTTCAGGTCCGCGATCTTCAGTTCCGCCGCCTTTCTGCGCTGCTCCGCGCGTGCGGCGCGTCAATCAAGATGAGGCCTCTCATCCAGATCGCCGCGCTATAGCGCGGGCCTGCCGCCAACGCGGCCGTAGTAACCACCGCCATTTGCTTCTCCGTAAAGATCGCATTCAATCTTTGTTGCTAATCTAGCTTTAGCGATCGGTGGCAGCGCGGTGCGGTAGTACATCCGTCGCTATCGGCGGTTGTTTGCGTACGGGTTCTTATGCGTTTATTGGCTTCATCAGCAATCATCTCGGTCTGCCTGGTTGTGTCCGGCTGCACATCCCATTCCAGTCCTGAGCATATCGCAGCCGGTCTCCCCTCATCGGAGTTGACCGGTTCAATTACGCGACCATCAAATGTGCTGCCGCTATCGAATGTCCAACAAAGCATGCCGAAAGCCGTGGTTTCGCGGGAGCAATTGGCTGGGACAGCGTCGGTGATGCCACCAGCCTTCGCATCTGCTATAGGCAGCGTCGGTATTCCCGTCCCCGGGACAAGGCCTGCGGTACGGACCGCTATGGCGAAGCCCGAGATGCCGACGTTCACGCGATCCGGCGGTCAAATTTACGGTCATCGGTTCCGCGATGCCAAACCGATCAATTTCGGTCGATCGTCTCCGCGGAAGCTGGCAGTGCATGGCGTCGACGTCTCGCGCTGGCAAGGTGATATCGACTGGGATCGGCTGCGCACGCAAGGAGCAAACTTCGCTTACATCAAGGCAACCGACGGCGGCGATCATCTCGATCCGATGTTTAAGACGAATTGGCGCAAGGCCAAGGAAGCCGGCGTGCGCCGCGGCGCGTACCACTTCTTCTACTGGTGCCGCACAGCCGGTGAGCAGG
>NZ_JBFRFF010000099.1:0-2656 GCF_052114685.1 Rhizobium sp. 2YAF20
TCTGCCGGTAAGCTTGTCGATCCGCAGCACCTCGTCGCTTTCCTGGAAGCGATCCTGAAGCCCGGGGATCGAGTTTGCCTTGAGGGTGACAACCAAAAACAAGCTGACCTGCTGGCGAGAGGGCTGTCTAAAGTCGATGTCGCCAAGATACACGACCTGCACATGGTACAGTCGGGTGTGGTCTTGTCGGAGCACCTCGATATCTTCGAAAGCGGCGTCGCCCGGAGGCTTGATTTTTCCTATTCCGGCGTCGTTGGTGCACGGATCAAATTTCAACAGTTTCCGCCTATGTGGCTTTGATCGGAAACTGCTTGATTGATCATCGATGCCACACAAACATAATGCCGCTCGCCGTCATCACATCGGCAAGATGAAGTTCAAGGTTACGAACTGGGCCGAGTATGATGCGGGTCTGTGCCAACGTGGCAGTCTGACCCTTTGGATAACGTCGGAGGCTGTCGAAGGTTGGGCAGCGCCACGACGCAAGACAAGAGGAGGCCAACCGCGTTATTCCGATCTGGCGATTGAGACGGCGCTGACGCCGGGTCTGGTGTTCGGACTTCGGCTGCGGCAGACCGAAGGATTTTTGAGCTCCGTACTTGCTCTGATGGGTTTGGATCTGCCCGCACCTGACCACACACCGCTCAGCCGTCGGGCGGGAACCTGGAGCCCGCCCGCCAGGCGTGGCAATCGTCAGTCTGTGCCGGATGGTCCGCTTCATGTCCTCGTCGACAGCACCGGGCTGGAGGTCTACAGCGCCGGCCAATGGCTGGAAGAGAAGCATGGTGCCAAGTCCCGTCGGCGGTGGCGGAAACTACACCTGGCGCTGGATGCCGACAGCGGCGAGATCATCGCTCACGTCATGACCGACCAAGATGACGGCGACGCCACGCTGGTGGAGGCGCTGCTCGACCAGATCGACGTCCCCATTGGCCAGTTCACGGCCGATGGCGCTTATGACGGCAACCCGACCTATGACGCCGTCACCAAGCATAGCGCCGGCGGCGCGGTGGTCATTCCGCCACGCGCCAATGCGGTGGAACGGCCAGACACCGATCACTCCTGTCAACGAGACCGTCATATCGCTGCGATCAACGCCGATGGACGGATGAAATGGCAGGCCGCTACTGACTACGGCAAGCGATCTCTGGTCGAGACCGCGATCGGTCGCTATAAGTCGATCATCGGGCACCGACTGAGGGCACGCTCATTCGCCGCGCAACAGACGGAAGTCGTCATTGGCTGCACCAGCCTCAATCGCATGCTGGCATGCGCGCGCCCGAAATCCGTCCGGTGCGTGACAGCTACCGCATCGACACAGCATCAAAGACTGAAATCCGTTCATTCGTCGACCGATGCACCAACGCCTATGCCCACCGTGGAGCGACCTGTACATGTCCTACTTTTGGGCCACCACTTGTCGGCGAGTGGAATTCACCGCTGACGCGGCGAAGTAAGAAAATGGTGCAAATGGCGTGTTCGTCGGATACTGTCTTTATCCAGCCTCCCCGTCGATTTCCATATATCGCGCCAATGCCAGAGCGGCATTTAGCATGTGCTCGCGCATGATCAAAGCCGCCTCTGTCGCATCGCCCCGCATCATTGCTCGCAAGATCGCCTCATGCTCGAGGAATGACGCTGCCAATCGCTTCGGCTGACGCAGCTGAGTTCTACGGAATGGCAGGAGCCTTGCACGAAGCCGCATCAATTCATCAAACAGAAACTCATTGTGCGCGCTGCGGTACAATGTTTCGTGGAAAGACAAATTAAGCTTATCATACTGCTCGAAGTCATCGGCTTTTGCCGCAAGCTCGGAACGTTCGTGAATTTCAGCCAGAACTGCGCGTTCCATGCCAGTTATCCTATGCGTTGCCACACGGACGCACATGCATTCCATCTCTGCGGTCACTTCGAACATCTCCATGAGCCGCGGCAAAGTCAGCGGCAGGACCGTAGCGCCACGTCGGGGGCGAATCTCAACTAAGCCGATCGCCTCCAACTGACGTAGAGCGTCCCTGACCGGCGTCCGAGAAGCGCCAAAGCGGCTGCTGAGCGTTGCTTCGTCCAAACTTGTGCCAGGCCTTATTGCGCCGGAGGAAATCTCATCCATCAGCACCAATTTAATGCGCTGACCGATCGATCCAGCTTCGTCAAATTCTGTCATTTCAAACCTTGCTTCCGATTTGGTGGGCAACAATTTAGTTTTACAGCATCCAACTCGACGGATAGCAATCGATATGAACCATCAAGCCGCGTCCACCTTGTTCTGCCTGTTGGCGATGAGATCGTCGACCACGCCGGGATCGGCCAGCGTCGAGGTGTCGCCCAGCGCGCCGAAATCATCCTCGGCGATTTTCCGCAAGATGCGGCGCATGATCTTGCCTGGGCGCGTCTTTGGCAGACCGGGGGAGAACTGGATCCTATCCGGCGTGGCGATTGGGCCGATTTCCGTGCGCACATGCTTCACTAGGTCTTTGCGCAGAGCCTCGGTGCCTTCGTGGCCGGCCATCAGCGTCACATAGCAATAGATGCCCTGGCCCTTGATCGAATGGGGATAGCCGACGACCGCAGCTTCTGAGACCAGATGATGTGACACCAGTGCCGATTCGACTTCCGCCGTCCCCAGCCGATGACCGGAGACGTTGAGCACGTCGTC
>NZ_JBFRFF010000100.1:0-2590 GCF_052114685.1 Rhizobium sp. 2YAF20
GTTCTCGTTCTTTACTTGATTTGCGTCTTAAAAGGTAATATATATATGTCAAATGTCGCGCTCGACCGAACTGCAGAAGACCGAACGGATCAACGCTGCCCATGGGTTACTCGCGCGTGGGCTGAGTGTGACGGAGGCTGCCATGTCGTTGTCGCGCCAATTTGCACTGTCTCGACGTCAGGCCTATCGATATATCGAGGAGGCTCAGGCGATCAGTCGCCCGATGCCGGCTGCGGAACCAAACACGGCGGTGACATTCAAGCTTCCGCCCAGTCTGGTGAATTTGATCCGGGCGCGGGCAATTGCCGAGGGGACGACGATCAGCGAGATGGTCAGTCGGGCGCTGCGGGTGTTCCTCGACGAAGCTGGCGGTCATGGTTGAGCGGCGCGGTCATGCTCGCAACGTCCAGTTCGAGCATACCTTTGATCGCCTTCTTGCCGTCAAACTGGAGCAGGTCTACGGGATCCTGGTCCCAGAGCAGGTGCGTGCGATCAGCACCGAGCCACGCGTGAGGGGAAAGAGCGATGAAAGCCACAGCGATCTACGCCAGGGTATCCTCCGAGCGACAGAAGGAGGAGAACACGATTGCCAGCCAGACGGCGGCGCTGGTCGAGTACGCGCAGGAACACGGATACAGCGTCCCAGATGAATGGGTGATCGAGGATGAGGGCTTCAGCGGCGCCAGCCTTTTGAGGCCTGGCCTGGAGCGGCTGCGAGATCTTGCTGCCGAGGGAGATGTTCATGCTATCTTGATCCATTCGCCGGACAGGCTGAGCCGAAAGTATGCCTACCAGGTGTTGCTTATGGAGGAATTCGCCCGCCATGGCGTTGAGACGATTTTCCTCAAGGCTCCACGTTCGGATACGCCGGAAGATCAATTGATGCTGCAGTTCCAGGGGATGATCGCCGAGTACGAGCGGGCACAGATTCTCGAACGGTCCCGTCGCGGCAAGCGTCATCGCGCCAAGGCCGGGGAAGTCTCGGTTCTCTGCGGCGCACCCTTCGGTTATCGCTACATTCGCAAGACCAGCGATGCGCCCGCACGTTACGAAATCGACACCGCCGAAGCGGAGGTCGTTCGAYTGGTGTATGACAAATATACGGTGGACGGCCTGAGCATCGGCGCGATCGCCCGGCTGCTGCGTGAGATGGGCGTGCCGACACGCCGGCGGACGACGCGTTGGGAGCGGTCGGTCGTATGGGCCATGCTGCGCAACCCCGCCTACAAGGGAACTGCTTGCTTTAACAAGACGCAGATCGGGTCACGGCAGAAGGTGACGAGGCCTTTTCGCTTGTTAGGGCGGGCCGTCCATGGGGAAAAGAGCAGCGGTCACGAACGGCCGCGCGACGAATGGATCGAGATACCGGTCGCGGCGATCGTCAGTGACGAGACATTCGCGGTAGCGGCTGAGCGCCTGGCCGACAACAAACGCTTCGCGCCTCGTCGGACCATCGAGCCCAGCATCGTTCAAGGATTGGTCTCGTGCCGCAAATGCGGCTATGCGCTATCGCGGACGTCGAMTCGCAGTTCGGCACGCAAGATCCATTACTATCGCTGCCTTGGCTCCGACGCCTGGCGCCATCTCAACGGAGCATTGTGCGACAGCAAACCGATCCGTCAGGATTTGCTCGATCAGGTCGTGTGGCAAGAAGTCCTTCGCCTGATTGAAGAGCCGGCCCTCATTCAGGCCGAACTCGATCGACGTCTTGATACCGCCCGTGCCGCCGAACCAACGAAGCGACGCCAGGAGGCTCTCGGCCGCGAGCTGATACGAATAGCTAAAAGCAAGGAGCGCCTGCTGACGGCCTACCAGGAGGATCTTGTGTCGCTCGATGAACTGCGAAGCCGGAYGCCGGAACTTCGCGCCCGTGAACAGGCCATGCGCGCCGAATTACAGGCCATCGTTGATCAGACCGCCGAGCGAATGTCATTCCTGCTCCTGGCCGAAACTTTAACCGGCTTCCTCGAGAGACTGCGCCAATCAGCGCAATCGCTGGACATCGCCGAGCGGCAAAAAATCGTCCGTCTTGTCGTCAAGGAAGTGTTGGTCGACAATAATACCATTACTATCCGGCACTCGATACCGGCGCAGTCAGCAACACCACCCAACGGTGGTAAGCCGTCGCCCTCGAACGACAAACCGCGCCGCTCTGACAAAAGTTACCTTTTGCGTTCGGGGCGTGAGCGGACCACCTTGTGGCGTCCCCATCGTCCGTTTGTGCACCACGCCCTCATCCATGATGCCGCTGTTCAGATAGGCCCGGATCAACCGGATGACCCCGGCGTCCTCGATGCGCTTCTGAAGGCGATCGATCAGGATGTCGTGATCGACCCGGTCAAAGAACTTTTCCAGATCGACGTCCACCACGATCCGGCGGCCCGATTGTACGTATGACTGCGCCGCAAGGACGGCGTCATGCGCATTTCGGCCCGGCCGGAAGCCGTGGCTGTGCTCGCTAAAGGTGGGATCAAGGATCGGTTGCAGCACTTGCAGAAGCGCTTGCTGGATCAGACGATCCAGAACCGTCGGGATACCGAGCTCACGCTCGCCACCCCCAGGCTTTGGGATCGTCACCCGTCGTACCGGA
>NZ_JBFRFF010000101.1:0-2533 GCF_052114685.1 Rhizobium sp. 2YAF20
ATGGTGAAGGGTTTCGGGTGCCGACAGGCGTACGAAAGCCTCTCATGCAGGAACCCGCGGTCGGCATTCTCTGAGCTATGGGGTTTTGTGTATCGGATCTTCCGGCGGGCCGCCGATCGCAGCGGCGTTTGTTAGTCCCGGCGGGGCGAAATTGGTGTTTGTACGTGTGATTGCCGAGTTTTTTGTGGTGATTGTGAGCGCGTTTGCTCGGCTGAAAGCCGTCGCCATAGGGACTGGCGCAGACCCTCCCGTTGGCCGGCTCTGCTTTGAGCGGGTCATATGAATGGATCTGCCATGCCGGGTCATGACGCACTCTCCCGGTTCGTTGTCGCCGTGTTTGGCGGTCCGCGTGGCTGATGCCAGCATTCGAACACCTCGATGACGATCATGCGTCCGCCGCAACATGGGCATGTCGGGCGGATCTCGATTGGCTCGTCGGCAGCGTCGGCAGCGTTGTCGGCAGGCGGTGGGGCAGCGTTCAGAAATTCGCGGGCGCGGGTGATGCTAGTCTTTCGGGAACTGCCGGCGAGCAGACCGTAATGCCGGATGCGGTGGAAGCCGCGCGGCAGGACGTGAAGCAAGAAACGGCGAATGAACTCGTCGGGGGCAAGCGTCATGACCTGCTGCCGATCGGAACCATCGCGGCGGTAGTTCTTGAAGTGGAAGGTGACGCCGGTCTCGTCGAACGAGATCAGACGACTGTTCGAGATGGCCACTCGGTGCGTATAGCGTGACAGATAGGCAAGAACCGCCTCAGGTCCCGCGAAGGGCGGCTTGGCGTAGACGACCCAACGCTTCTTTCGCACCGGCGACAGGTACCGTCCGAATGCCCGGCGGTCAGCGAGATGCGCAGCCGAACCGAAGAAGGCGAGCCGCCCGGCATCGTGGAGCTGGAGCAGTCGCGTGAGGAACAAGCGCCGGAACAGCTTGCCGAGCACACGCACCGGCAAGAGGAATGCCGGACGTGACGATATCCAGCGTGCCCCATCAAGGGCTATGCCGCCGCCCGGCACGATCATGTGAACATGGGGATGATGGGTCATGGCCGATCCCCATGTGTGCAGCACGGCAGTGATGCCGATGCGCGCGCCGAGATGCTTCGGATCGGCGGCGATCGTCAGCATCGTCTCGGATGCGGCCTTGAACAGAAGATCGTAAACCAGCGCCTTGTTGTAGAAGGCAATGGCGGCGACCTCGGCTGGCAATGTGAAGACGACGTGAAAGTATCCAACCGGCAAGAGATCCGCCTCTCGTTCGGCGAGCCATGTGCGTGCGGCGGCACCCTGGCACTTCGGACAGTGCCGGTTCCGGCAGGAATTGTAGGCAATGCGCCACTCTCCGCAGTCCTCGCAGGCCTCGACGTGACCACCCAATGCAGCGGTGCGGCAGTGTTCTACCGCCGACATCACCTTGAGCTGGGCCAAGCTGAGGTGTTCCCCATGGGCTTTGCGATAGGTCGGCCCGGCAACACGGAAAATATCGGCGACCTCGATCGAGGTGCGCATGGCTCAGCCGTCGGGCGTCTTGCCTTCCATAAGTGCCATCAGCCGGTCGAGCGGCCCAGCGACCGCATGGATCGTCCGGGTAGAAACCTTGGCATAGAGCGCGGTCGTCTCCAGCTTGCTATGTCCGAGCAGAACCTGGATGACGCGGATATCGGTGCCATCCTCCAGAAGGTGGGTGGCAAAGCTGTGCCGTAGGGTATGCGGACTGACGCGCTTGTGTATGCCGGCGACCTCCGCAGCTTCCTGAACGGCGCGATGCAGTTGCCGCGACGAGATCGGGTCGGTGCGACTGCGTCCCGGAAACAGCCAGCCATGGGGCAGCATCACGCCGCGCCGCTTTCCTTCGCGCCACCACAGTCGCAGCAGTTCAAGGAGTTGCGGAGAAAGCATGGCATTGCGATCCTTGCGTCCTTTGCCTTGTTCAACCCGGATCAGCATGCGTGTCGAGTCGATGTCATCGACCTTGAGATGCGCGACCTCCGAGACGCGCAAGCCCGCGCCATAGGCTGCGCCGAGCGCCGCTTTGTATTTGATGCCTGGCGCCGCCTCGAGCAACCGTGCGGCTTCCTCCATGCTCAGTACATCGGGTAGCTTGCGCGGATTGCGGGTGATCACCAGCGCTCGCGCCATATCCCGCCGCTTCAGCGTCACCATAAACAGAAAGCGTAGCGCCGAAACCGTGCTGTTGATCGTCGCGGGGCCTACACCGTTCTCATGCTGATACAACTGGAAATGCCGTATGTCAGCGACCGTTGCCGTGTCAGGGGCACGCCCAAGAAACGTTGCGAAGCGCCGGACATGACGGATGTAGTCCTGCTGAGTGTGGGATCCCAACCCCCGCATCAGCATATCTTCTTGCATGCGTTGGCGAAGCGGTGTGGTCCGGGTATCGTTGGAGAAGCTGGCCATTGAACGTTCCTCTCGTTGAAGGGAACTCCATGGTCAGGCAACACCTGCAGCCTGCCTAGAACCTCAGATAATCATACGAAACTCACCGCGCACGCCCTCCCGCGAAGCGGGTTCGTGCA
>NZ_JBFRFF010000102.1:0-2431 GCF_052114685.1 Rhizobium sp. 2YAF20
ATAGGTCGATGCGGTGGGCGTTATGAACGAGCCTGTCGAGGATGGCATCGGCGTAGGTTGGGTTGCCGATGATCTCGTGCCAGGCTGATACCGGAAGCTGGCTGGTGATAATCGTCGAGCGGCGTCCGTAGCGGTCTTCGAGGATTTCCAGGAGATCATGACGCGCCTGCTCATTGAGCGGCTCAAGACCCCAATCATCCAGGATCAGTAGCTGGACGTGACCGAGGGTGCGCTGAAGCCTGGCATACCGGCCATCGCCGCGGGCGAGAGCGAGATTGGCGAACAAGCGCGGCACACGCTGATAGAGAACAGACCGATCATCCCGGCAGGCTTTATGCCCAAGTGCACAAGCCAGCCAGCTCTTGCCGACGCCGGACGACCCGCAGATTGCGAGATTGTCGTGAGCATCGATCCAGTCGCCGCCGATCAGTTTCATGAAYAGCGCCCGATCGAGACCGCGTTCGCTGCGGTAATCGACATCCTCTGGCACAGCGTGATGACGAAGCTTGGCAAAYCGCAGRCGGGCGGCAAGCTTGCGATCGTGACGCGAACTCCATTCTCGCTCCAGCAGAAGTCCGAGCCATTCGGCATGGGAAAGCTGATCGCTTTCGCCATTGGTGAGCAGTTCGTTGAAGGCTTTGGCCATGCCGGTCAGGCCCATATCGTTCAGTTTATCAAGAGTTGGATGTGCAAGCATATGACGTCTCCTTAGTGGTAATAGCGGGGACCGCGGATGTTGGAGTGGTTGATCGGCTCGGATGATGCTGGGTTCGATGACGCCGAAGATCGGTCGAGATGATTGTCGAGAATGGAGCGCACCGAGCCATAGGTTCGAGCGCCTATTTCCAAAGCCCGGCCGCAGGCTGCGTTGACCCGCTCCCGCTCGAACGCTTTGACGAGGCGGATAATGCCCAGGCAGGCCCGGTAACCTTGCTCGGGATGCGGCCGGTCAGCGAGAATGCGCTCGCAGAGCAAAGCAACGTCCGATCCGATTGCCGACGCCTCGCGGCTGATGCGCTCGATCGTCCAGTCGGCAAAGCGGCGATGCGAAGACGGCATGTGCTCTGGCGTCGTCGTGTGCTTGCCATTGCCGCTCGATCGCCGGTGGGCAGCGATCCGTTCGCCTTTGTAGAAGATCTCGATGGTATTGGCGGTGATCCGCGCCTCGACCTGCTCACGGGCAAAACGGTAGGGCACGGAGTAAARGTGCTTGTCGATATCGACATGATAATCGAGACCGGCCCGGCGTATCTTCCATTCCGCAAAGACATATCGGTCGACCGGAAGAGGCCGCAAAGCGGGGTAATCAAGCTCTTCGAACAACTGTCGTCTTGTCCGCCCGACACGGCGTAGAACACGCTGATCGTTGAGATCAGCGAGCAATTCGGCAATCGCCGCGTTGACCTCGCCAAGGCTGTAGAAGACGCGGTGACGCAGCCGCCCGAGAAGCCAGCGCTCGACGATACGAACCGCGGCTTCGACTTTCGCCTTGTCACGCGGACGGCGTGGCCGGGTCGGCAGGACGGCACTGCCGTAATGAGCCGCCATCCCGGCATAGGTGCGATTGACCTGCGGATCAAAATGGCAGGCCTTGATCACCGCCACCTTGGCATTGTCAGGGACAAGCAGAGCCGGAGCCCCGCCAAAAGCCTCAAGCGCCAACAGATGGCACTCGATCCAATCTGGAAGCGTTTCGCTCCAGCGGGCATGGGCAAACGAAAGGCTCGATGCCCCGAGCACGGCGACAAACAGATGGGCTTGCCGCGTCTTTCCCGAAAGTCTATCGATCACCACCGTGACCGTGTCGCCGGCATAGTCGACAAAGAGCTTTTCACCAGCCGCATGGTTCTGGCGCATCGTTACCGGCAGCTTCAGCGCCCAACCGCGATAGAGATCGCAGTAGCGGCTGTAGCGATAACCATCAGGATGAAGACCGATATATTCGTCCCAGAGGATCTGCAGCGTGACATGTTTGCGCTTCAGCTCACGGTGAACATGGGCCCAATCCGGCTCAGCGCTGCGGCGGTGTCCCGTCTTCGTCCCTGCGGCCTTATACAGCGCCGCCTCAAGGACAGCATCGCTGACATCGTCGCCCAATGGCCACGAAAGCCCAGCACGCTCAAGCCGGCGTAATGTCTCGCGCACCGTTGAAGGTGCCGCGCCAACGCGCGCCGCAATCGACTTGTGGCCGAGCCCTCCCTCAAATCTGTGTCTTAGAATCTCGCGGACAAGCCGCATATTCAATCTCTCCGCTGGCATCGCGTTCCTTCCTCTCAGCGCACCGAAAGGAGGAGCTTCTCACCAGCAGGAAACCCCGACAAACACCCCAACCAGGGGGCGGCATCATCTCGGAACGAGGGGGCGGTTAATTCTCGGAATTGGGGGGCGGCATCATTTCGGAATCAGGGGGCGGCTTGCCTCGGAATTTGCA
>NZ_JBFRFF010000103.1:0-2399 GCF_052114685.1 Rhizobium sp. 2YAF20
GTAAGCGATGCATAGACCCCATCTGGCGAGTGCGCTGCTGAGGTTCTATTCGTGCCTGAGAAATTGGGAGCTCTGGTATGAACTGCTATGTCTGCGCCTATGTCTGAACATAGAACATTCCATATGATCGAAGCTGTGGCCAGTCCCCTTGAGGGTGCGCCGCGGCAGTTCCGTCGTTGGTCAGACGATTTCAAGGCGCAGGCGGTGGCCGAAGCCATGGAACCTGGGGCGAGTGTTTCGGCGATTGCGCGACGCATTGGGATTGATCCGTCGCAGTTGTTTACGTGGCGGCGCACTGCCCGGCTGAAAGCCGCTGCTGTGAACACGATGGCCAAAGGCGATCTTTTGTCTGTGAATCCCACCGGCAACTGCTCCACTGTCGATATCACGATCGGCGACGCAATGATCCGAGTGGATGCCACGATCACTGAGGCGCATCTCATTCGGTTGATACGGGCGGTGCGCACAGCATGATCCCGGCCGGTGCGAAAGTGTTTTTGGCAAGCCATCCTGTCGATTTCCGTAAAGGTCCCGACAGCCTTTTGTCGCTGGTGCGCGATGCCGGCAATGATCCGTTCAGTGGCTCGCTTTATGTCTTCCGGGCCAAGAGAGCAGACAGAATTAAGATCGCCTGGTGGGATGGTTCCGGGGTCTGTCTTTATTCGAAGCGGCTGGAAAAAAATCAGTTCGTTTGGCCGAAGATCGGGCCTGCCCGCGTGCAGCTCAATCATGCGCAGCTCCTTGCTCTCGTTGACGGCATGGACTGGAAACGCGTCCGCTCGGTTGCAGTGAAACGGCCGGAATTTGCTGGGTAAAAGCCCTGCGGCAGAGTGAATCAGGCAGCTGAAACTGCAGGAAATTCCCGACAAAATATGCTCTACTTGCGGGCATGACAGCAACCGATTTACAGCTCCCAGATGACGTTGATGCGCTGAAAGCCATGATCCTGGCGATGGCTGCAAAGGCTGCGCGCGCCGATGTTCTGGAGGACGAAGTCGCGGATCTGAAGGCTCGSAATGCGGACGCAGACGAGCAGATCGCGAAGTTGAAGCAGGTCCTCAAAGCCTTCGACCGATACCGGTATGGCAGACGCTCGGAAAAGCAGGGCAAGGACATCGACGCGGATCTCGACGAGCAGGGTGCGTTTGTCTTCGAAGAAATCGACACTGGCATTGCCGCAATCGAGGCAYTGGTTTCCAAGGGCCGCAATCCAGCCGCTGCAAAGCGTGCGCCACGTCCACGCAAGGGCTTTCCGCCGCATCTGGAACGCATTCATGTAGTCATCGAGCCGGACGAGCTTCCCGAGCATGCGGGCAAGCAGAAGATCCTGATTGGCGAAGATACCTCCGAGCGTCTCGATATCATTCCACCGAAGTTCCGGGTGATCGTCACCCACCGTCCCAAGTATGCCTTCAAAAACGAGGACGGCGTCATCCAGGCGTTGGCACCGGCGCACATCGTTGAAAGCGGCATCCCGACGGAAGCGCTGCTCGCCTTTGTCGCGGTCTCCAAATACGGCGACGGCTTGCCGCTTTATCGGCAGGAGGCGATCTTCCTGCGCGACCATGTCAAAGTCGACCGTGGGGTGATGGCACGGTGGATGGGCAAGCTCGGGTATGAACTCGAGATCCTTGCAGACTACACTTTCAACCAGATCAAACAAAGCGCGCGAATATTCGCCGACGAGACGACGTTGCCGACGCTTGTCCCCGGATCGGGGTCGGCCAAGACTGCGTATCTATGGGCGTATGCTAAAGATGATCGGCCGTTCGGCGGTAGTGGACCGCCGATGGTAGCCTATCGCTTTGAAGACAGTCGAGCCGGCGATTGCGTCGCGCGTCATCTCGAAGGCTATCGCGGCATCCTGCAAATCGATGGCTACGCGGCCTACAATCGCGTTGCCCGTCCAGATCGTGGAAACGACGGCGCTCTACTGGCTGGGTGCTGGGCGCACAGTCGACGTCGGTTTTACGAACTGCACGCCAGCAGCAGCTCGAAAGTAGCAACAGTTACGATCGAAAAGATGGGCGCGCTGTGGGCAATTGAAGAGAAAGTGCGTGGACAGAGCCCGGATGTGCGCCGTGCGGCGCGCCAGGAGGCCTCGGCCGCGATCGTCGCCGATCTCTACAAACTCTGGCAGGACACGCTGCCCCGCATCTCTGGCAAATCCAAGCTTGCCGAAGCCATTCGCTACGCCATCAACCGGCGCGAGACCTTTGAGCAGTTCCTGCGTGACGGCCGCATCGAAATAGACTCCAATATCGTCGAGCGGGCTATCAGGCCCCAAGCTATCGTTCGAAAAAACTCGCTCTTCGCCGGCAGTGCTGGCGGCGGTCGGACGTGGGCCACGATCGCAACGCTCGTTCAGACCGCAAAAATGAACAATGTCGATCCGCTCG
>NZ_JBFRFF010000104.1:0-2271 GCF_052114685.1 Rhizobium sp. 2YAF20
TAGTGCAAGCGGCCACGACTGCCTCACGCCCATTAAGTTTACGATGCCGCCATACCTCGCTTCGCTCTGGCAGAGGATCTGACGGTAGTGTCAGCTGCAGCGGTCAAGGCACCCGTTGCAATTGTACCGTCCTTAGAGACTGCCAAGGGAAACAAGGTCAGTTTCACCTTCGGAACGGCCGGCGCGATGCGCGACCAGGCGACAAAAGGGACGCCCTTTGATGTGATCGTCGTCCGCCGGCAACAATGTCCGAACTTGTGAAAACAAAATCTGGTCACCGAGGCGAGCACGAGACCACTGGGCGTTGTCCGTCTTGGTGCTGCCGTGGCCAAAGGCGCGGGTCATCCAGATCTTGCGAACGAGGCCGCCGTCAAGGTGGCTCTGTTGGCGGCGCCATCCGTCGGCATCGCCGACCCGGCAAAGGGCGCCACGACTGGGATCTATTTGACAAAGCTGTTTGGCACGATGGTGATTGCCGACGAGATCAAGCCGAAGCTGAAGCTATTCGCTGACGGTCAGCAGCCGATGGAGGCTGTGGCCAAGGGCGAAGTCGCGATGGCAATGTGGCAGATCAGCGAGGCTGTCACCGTCGCCGGGCTTGAGCCGCTTATGTCGCTGCCGGACGACATTCAGTTGAAGTCGATCTATATGGCAGGTTTGGCGAAGCACACCACGCATCCTGCCGAAGCAGCCCAACTCATCGAGTTGATGCTTGCTCCCGAGGCCCAGGCCTCGTTCAAGGCGAATGGGTTCGATCCAGCCAAGTAGCGCTAACCGATCACGCCGTCCCTGAACACGACTACAGCCGCCACCGACAAAACCGCCAAACGATCATTAAACGACAAAGGCTCCCGGTGAATGCAGATCGGCGGGAGCCTTTTCATTATCGTTTAATATCGGCCGGCCGTTGACTGTTTAGGATCAGCCGGCGGGTGCGAACACGTGTATGGTGCCATCGCCGACTGGGACATAGACCTTGCCGGTCGCTTCGCTCGAGGCAACCGAATGGGGATTGCCACCAACCGGCAGCTTGATGGATTGCAGCAACTTGTTGGTTTTGGCGTCGATCACCCCAAGAACCGGACCGCCGGGATTGTTGCGCGAGGCGGTATAATATTGGCCGTTCTTGGCATTGTAGTCGACCATGTCGGCCGCTCCAACACCCTCGACCACCGCAACGACGCTGCCAGTCTTTGCGTTCATTATGGTGGTGACAGTCGGCATATCCTTGCCATCCGCGCCACATCCGAGGACAAAATTCCCATTTGGCCCGAAGGCCAAACCGGCAGGATGACAATTATCAACGGGTATCATTTTGACCAACTTCGCCGTCTTCGGATCGATCACCGCGACAGCACCCTTCTTGGCGTCTTTACCAAGTTCGGGGATCGACATGTAAAACATGCCGTCCTCACGGTTATACTGCGGTTGCTCGGCACCATCGGTGGCATCCGCGAAGCTGATCTTGCCGATGATCGCATGGTCTGGCTTTGTTGAAATCACCGTCGCAAACGGCGGGTCTTCCGCATTGTTTACGCCGATAAATGCCTGATCCTTGGCATCGACAGCCATTTCGTCGACGCGCGTCGTTCCGCCGATCTTTACGATCGCCGAAACTTTCATTGAGGCGGTATCAATCACCTTGACGGTACTATCGCCATCGCCAGCCCAGATTTCTTTGCCCGAGAGCACGACGCCGTCAGGTCCCGACGCATCGTTGTTCGGCTTGCCGTTTTTCATGATAACACCGACAAACCCGGGCACGCGGGAAACAAATTTATCTGTCCTGACGTCGAATATATCGATCGACTTGTTGCTACGGTCGGCCAGGTAATACGTCTGCGCGGACTGGTCGATAATACTGATATCGAAATTAGCAAGTTTCTCGCCCGGAACGGCGATCGTCCCGACCTCTTTCAACTCAGCAGCCCCAGCGGACGCGGCAGACATGATTGTGATCGCTGCGCTTCCAAGCATCAAATATTTCAGAATATTCATTTTCATTCCCTCCAAGTATCTTTTTACTTCGCCTGATCGATCAAAGCGCGCGCCTTGACCGATTTCATCACCGGATGAATCTTTTCCGACATAGTCTCCTCCTCGAACCAATGGCGCCGGCTCGCTGCGCAATCATGCAGCCGCCTTAGCGAGCCCCAAAATATCTCGCACGAACACTCTTCCGGCATCCGTATCACCTTGATCTTCATCTATCCTGCTCATTGAGCTGAATGCCGGCCGGCATGGTCGTGTTGTTTCAACCCGCTGCAATCG
>NZ_JBFRFF010000105.1:0-2212 GCF_052114685.1 Rhizobium sp. 2YAF20
GTGTTTCTCACACCCTCGACCTAGTAGGATTACCACCCGATCGGCTGGAACTTGAGATCACAGAAAGCGTGCTACTGGAACGGACCGTCAATAATCTCGACACTCTGAACACTCTCAACGTGCTGGGCATTCGGATCTCGCTGGACGACTTCGGTACACAGTACTCTTCGCTGAGCTATCTCAAGACATTCCCTTTCGACACGATCAAAATCGACAGGTATTTCATCACCGATCTGGCGGACGATTTGAAAAGCCAGGCAATTGTCCGTTGCATCATCAACCTCGCTCACGATCTGGAGATGCTGGTGACAGCCGAAGGCGTTGAAACGCAGCTGCAGGCGGAATGGCTGCAGAATGCGGGATGCGATCGCCTCCAAGGCTACTTGATTAGCAGGCCGCTAGCAGCCGAAGCAATCAACGAATTCATTTCTCGTGCCGGGACGTCACCGCTAAGCGTGCAGCGATAGAGAACAATGGGCCTTGTGGCACTGTAAGCGGCGTTGGTGCATCGATCCCAGCCTACCTGCCGCCAGATCGGCTTCAATGATGTAGCTCGGTGCGATGGCGACCCCGTGACCGTTGACTGCCGCATCCAATGCCAGTGCCGATCGGTCGAAGTTCAAAAGGCCGTTCTTTGACCTTAACGAACAGGGGCAATGGACTTCAACCGTGTGTTAATGGTGTGCGTCTCACGGGAGCGAGAATGACAGTGTCGAGCGAAAACACGGATCAGCGCAGCGTCGTCGCAGGTAGACTGGTCGCCTGGTTCAATCTCGATAAGTTCCTGTCGCTGGCGATCCTGGCCGGCATGGGTCTTTTATTTGGCAATATCTGGCATTTGACGGCACGGCTTCTGAGCGCAGTAATCATTTCGCTGGCCAGTATTTCCGGATCGGTGTTTCAGCCCGTGCAGCTCGCCGGCGTGATCCTTGTCTCGGTCGCCGCTCTCGCCAAAGCCGCGCGTGCCGGAAAAATCCTCGCGCGAAACGATATTGAGGCGCAAACGGGCTATTTCAAATCCTATTCGGGCCTGACTGCGCCGGAACGTCAAATCCGCTTCCCATCACTCTACGGTGCGCAACCGCCGGCCGATACGATCGACGCTCTTATCAATCATCCAACCGATCCGCTCGGTATGATCAAAATGTATTCGGTGTCAGGCAAGCATTTCAAGCGCGACGGACCATGGTTTGCTTTAAGGAGTGAGTGGCATTCAACGAAAGTCTGGACCTGGATCGTCCTTTGCCTTGTCGCCGGCATGCTCACCCTTGCGTCTCTGACCGCAGGCCTGTGGATGACGCTCTCGAGCCAGCCGCCCTTTGCCGATCTCATCTCGGGACCGACTGCGCTCTTGGAGGCCGTCATCTTCGCTCTGGGGACAAACGCTCTCGTCCAGGATCTACGGGATTACGCGCAAGCCTATTATTTGATCGCTGCAAAACCGCCATCCGCTTGAGTAGGGTCCGCGGTCAGCTTCCGATTTTGCCGCGGATATAGTCCAAGAGTGACTGGCCGGCCGCATGCAGAGATGGCCAGGCTGTCGTCAAAAACGCAAGGATGAGTGCACCCAGAATTGCCAGTTGCACGGCGCGCCAGATGAAGGCAGGTTGTCGATGACCGGCTTTTGTTCGGCGAGCTTCTGGTTCATGTTGGCTTCGAGTTCACGCATCTTCACGGCGAGCGCCTGAAGCGAGAAAATCTCCTGGTTCATGCCGCGGACAAGCTCGTTGCCGATATCGGCGTTGCCTTCGCCCTTGAATAGGTAGGGTGCCACCGACGTCTGGTCGAGCGCCGCGAACCAGATTTTAAAGAGGTTGTCGCCCTCGCATATCTGGATAGGAGAGGGGCTCGCGTTATAAACGGAACAGACCAGCTTGCCCTTGTAACCGGGATCGACGTGAAAGGGGAGCATGAGGATTTGTGGGGCGGGCTGGAACGACGTATGTCGTCGTTGAATTTTGATGGGACTGGCGGATGTGAAAAGGGCAAAACGGGCAGCGACGAAAACCGCCGGAGAGGCGGCAGCCTCGGAGGATGAGATTTTCATCCTGCAATTCCGCATCTGGCTGAAGGACGTGAGCCCGATGCTGTGGCGTAGGGTTCAGGTTTTCTCGACGATGACGCTACGCGAGTTTCATGGCGTCATTCAGGTCGCGATGGGATGGGAAGGCATACACCTCTACCAGTTCGTCATGCACACGGTGCGGTACGG
>NZ_JBFRFF010000106.1:0-2184 GCF_052114685.1 Rhizobium sp. 2YAF20
CCCTTCATGTTCTGGTCGATAGCACCGGGCTGAAGATCTACGGGGCGGGTCAATGGTTGGAAGAAAAGTATGGCGCAAAATCCCGCCGTGGTTGGCGCAAGTTGCATCTGGCGCTTGATGCCGGCAGTGGCGAGATCATTGCGCATGTGCTCACGGATCAGGACGCCGGCGACGCCTCGCAGGTCGAGCCGTTGCTCGATCAGATCGACGCTGCGATCGGCCAGTTCACCGCAGATGGCGCCTATGACGGCGATCCGAATTATGAGGCCGTCCTGCGTCACAGCACAAAAGCAAAGGTCGTCATTCCACCACGCTCAACAGCCGTCGCAAATCAAGACACTGAACCGCCAAGCGAGCGCGATCATCATATCGCGTCCATCAAAACGGATGGCCGCCTCGCATGGCAGGCTTCTACCGGGCATGGCAAACGGGCCTTGGTTTGAAACGGGGATGGGCAGATATAAGCGCTCATTGGACAGCGATTGCGGGCACGATCATTCCATGCTCAGCAGACAGAAGTTGCCATCGGTGTTACCATTCTCAACCGGATGCTTGACACTGCACGCCCGGTTTCCGTCCGTTGCAAAGCGGCAACGGCGAATTCAAAGTAACCAACCCCATCAAAGACCGAGCCGCGCCTTCATACTGATCCCTGCACCAACGCCCGGGATTAGCGCTCGGAATTCTGCCGACCCTGGTCATGGCGGCAATGGGAGGCTTCTGGGCACTGGCAGACCACTCATTGTTGGACTGGCTCGGGTTAGCAGGGGGGCTATTGGTCAGCTTTGTGATCGGACTTGCTGGCGTGCAGATGCTAGCGGTTCAAGGTCTCGGCACGGCCATTCCACTTGACCCTACGCAGCGGCTGGTCAGGACCGGCATTTACGCCTATGTGCGCAATCCGATGCAGCTTTCGGCGGCTCTTTCSTGGGTCGTGCTGGGTCTCTTTCTCGGCAATGTCTGGATCATMGCGGCGGCGATCATGGCRTGGGTGTTCGTAGAAGGCGTGGTGCGCTGGCATCACCGCCAGGATCTTTTGCAGCGCTTYCCCGAGGGGTGGCCGGAATATCGCCGCGATGTGCCGGAATGGCGGCCCCTATGGCGTCCATCGTTTCGCGTTGCGGCGCGCCTGTCTCTTAATCCGAACCATCTTCCAGACCGTCTCGCCGCYACACTCCTGCGGACAGTCGGCGCGGTTGACCTCGATATTCGCTATGGCGAAGGGCCGGCGCGCTAYGAAAACCCRGTCGATATTCAACCTTATCGCGGCCCGTCTGCGCTCTGCATGGCGCTGACCCACGGGAACTTCGCAACCGCACTGCTCGGTCATGCCTCCCTCTTGCCCACGTTGCCCCTGCAATCGCTGGCTTGGCTGGAGAGCCGGGCATGAGTGCAGATCGACCATCCCCGCTATTCCTGGGCATAAACCACCTGTGGCGCATCAGGCGCGACCAACTGAGCTTTTATGCCGATCTGCAGCGCCGGCATGGCGATGCAGTCCGTTTGCGGCTTGGGCCCTACCGGCTTTGGTATATCTTCCACCCCGATCTCATCGAGCCGGTTCTTACCCGTCACGCGCATGCCTTTATCCGCTTCCGTAAGCTCATGGACGTATTGCGCCAGTGGAACGGTGACAGTTTGCTTTTGGCGGAGGGCCAGGCATGGCGCGAACGCCGGCGCAAGGTTCTCCCGGCATTGTCGACACGACTTCTTCCAGTCTACGGTCATGCCGTCGTCGCGGAAACCCGCAYTCTGTCCGAACAACTTCAATCGAGCGCCAATGCAGACGGATTGGTCGCCTTCGATGCCGACGCTGTGATGGCGCGGCTGACGCTCAATATCGCCGTGCGCACCCTGTTTGGCGCTGCGCCGTCGGACGAAGGCCCCATGGTCGAAGCCGCCCTTCAGGATCTTTCGGTCATAGCTTTCGCAGAAAGCACAACTCCTCTCAATCTACTCGACTGGTTGCCCACCCCTGCCAAGCGGCGCAAGCGTCACGCCATGCGCGTGATGGATGGGTTTGTCGGCGGTCTCGTACGTGACGCTCTCAATTCTGCGACGACGGAGAGAGGCGCCCTCGTCGCCAGCCTGATCGAGCATCACGAGCATCGCTTCGACGCTATCCGCGACGATGCGATGAGCCTGCTAATTGCCGGGCACGAGACCTCTGGTGCGCTCCTGTCC
>NZ_JBFRFF010000107.1:0-2178 GCF_052114685.1 Rhizobium sp. 2YAF20
AAGCAAAGCCGCGATAAAAGCAAAGCCGCGATAATGCATCTGATCGGCCACCCCGCAATGCGGGCACACGATATCAGGCCGGATCTCCATGCCCAGCCGAACCTTTGCGTCCCAGTGGCCGGACGGATCAAGTTGCAATATCCATTGCCGCGTGCGCTTGATCCAGCGCGTGACCGATACCGGCTTGACACCAAGGATCGCGGCTGCGTCCGTGACTGGTCGTTGTTGCGATAGCAGCGCGATGAACTGTGGCAAGTTGTGAAACTTCAGCCTCGACAGAGGGGTGCCGGTGGTGCGGCGGAAATGCACGTCGCAGGCGACGCACCGGAACACCGGCAGGACCGGCTTCGGATCGGCTGCGCGCGTGGCAAGCACCGTCTCGCCGCCTCCGCAATGCGGACAGCGTGGCGGTGCTTCCGACAGCGACAGTATCTCATCGAACTGCCCCCGCAGCCAGGCGGTCAACGCCTCGTCTTCCGAATCGGGAATTGGCCGATAGTGCCCCATCCGCGGCATCATCGGGTCGAATACACGTTTCGGGGGGACCGTTGTCGTCATGTCAATCTCATTGCCGGTGCAACAGAAGGGCCGTTAGGGTGACTGCGCATCTGAACATTGGAGCGAAAATTTGCCTGCTGAAACAGCGGGATGTTTTAGGTGCACCATGCGAAAGTCACAAGCCTTCTGAAAAATGCTTTCTGGCTATTTTTAAGCGTTGCCGCCGGCCCCTCGCAGGACCGGCCCTTCGTCATGTGGCTATCGCTGTCTGCTGACGCGGGGGCTCAACGGAAACATTCCCGCATCATCGTTCCATGGATCGAACACCATCGCGCCCGACGGCTTCGTGTCCTTCACGTTGCGTGTGACCAGATAGAGATTGTGCTCGATCGCCGTTGCGCCGAGCATCGTGTCGATCACCGGCGGTGGATGGCCGCTCGCGCGCTTCACTTCACCGGAAGTCCGGCCCCAACGGCGAACGATTTCGTCATCCAGAGACAGGACACGCGTGCCGAAGCGCTCGGCCAGCGCATCGCGCGACGCAATGTAGCGCTGCCGATCGGCGTGGTCGTCGGGAAGGTTGTGAATTCCTTTGTCATATTCGGCGAGCGTCAGAACGCTGATGTGGAACGTCTCTTCGTCCTGCCCAGCGGCCCAGGCTTTTACCGACGGGGCGCCCTGCGGATTGATCAGGGCGGCCACGACATTCGTGTCGAGCAGCCAGCCCCTCAAAGCTCGACATCCCGACCGTGATCGGCCTCTCGTGTCAGATCAAGTCCGCCGAGATGCAAACCCTCCATAAATTCGACGAACGGTGCCCGAGGCTTTTGCTGAGCGAGCCGCTCGAACTCTTCGACGCTCATCACGACGACTGCATCGTGACCGCGCACAGTCACGCGCTGCGGCCCGTCTTCGCGCGCATGCCGCACCACCTCGCTGAACCGTGCCTTCGCGTCTTCAAGCTTCCATCGTCCGCCCGCCGTCCGGCTGCCAGACCTCTTTGTCTTCGTTAGTTCCGCGTGTTTGCCCATCGAACCATTCCTAGTCAGCTAGTCAGCTACATAGCATGCCCATCGCCGGACTTCCACATCGCGCTGCCCGAAAAAGCAGGAAAGTGATCGGGGAAGGGGAAGCGGCTGCTCGACGACGCCAACGAACGGGTGCTGTCGCTGAAATCCTCATTCGGCAGCCGCGCAGATGTTGGGCAAAACCGATTCAAGGCTCGGAAGTCTTGCGAAAGTCCTCGTGCTTGAACACCTCCGCCAAAAGCTTGGTCCCCATATCGGCTTCCGGTTCAGAGAGCCCTGAAAACCCGAGCAGCAATCTGGATGGCATCGTCAACTTAACGGAACGTGGCATTCGATGTGCGATGACGGGCCATGACAGACCGTGATCCGCTCTATCGCCGCCATCGCTTTCCCGCTGAAATCATTGCCCACGCCGTATGGCTTTATTTCCGTTTCCCTCTCAGCCTACGGATGGTCGAGGACTTGCTGGCTGCCCGTGGGATCATTGTCTCCCATCAGACGGTCCGGCTGTGGGCGGAGAAATTTGGGCGGACCTTTGCCATCGACATCCGTCGTCGCTCATCCGGCCAGCTTGGAGACAAGTGGCACCTCGATGAGGCCGTCATTTCGATCCGAGGCAAGAAGCACTGGCTGTGGCGCGCCGTTGATCAGG
>NZ_JBFRFF010000108.1:0-2052 GCF_052114685.1 Rhizobium sp. 2YAF20
ATCATTGGCAAAGTGTCTGCCGAATTTCTCAGCCCGCCCAGAGCCGAACAGTCTGGTGAGAGACGATGACGCCACGAGCTGCCAGCAAATCCTCGACCATCCGCAGGCTGAGCGGAAAGCGGAAATACAGCCAAACGGCATGGGCAATTATCTCCGCTGGAAATCGGTGGCGACGATAAAGAGGATCACGGGTAAATCTGGTCATGCCGCCAGATCCCAAATTTTGATCGACGCCCGGTTAACGTTACGGTGCCCTGCAGCTTAATCCAGCCCGACGACGGAAGCCCGGAAGTGTTTGTTCATGTCTCCGCAGTTGAACGGGCCGGCATCCGCGGTTTGAACGTCGGCCAGAAGATTACCTATGAGCTGGTCAGTCAGAGCGGCCGGATGATCCGACGAAGTTCGCCCTGGTCCTTGACGCCGAACTCAAACCAACTCACGAGCTCTTTGGCTTTCGACTGCGCTGGCTGGCTTGATAGCTCGCACAGCTGTTCCCTGCACCAGTCTTGAAGAATCTTACGAAGCATTGCGATGTCATCGTCCCGAATGACTTCTTTCGGCCAAGCCGTTTGTGCTGACATTTTGAGACCACCCAGACCTGATATCGGGACTATGACGGCAGTCATTGCCGCTGATAGATCAACTGTATATCAGTCGCCGCGTTTTCAACACGATGTTATTTTGCGTGCTGTGTATAAAGTTAACGGCTCGATTTGTATTACTTATCCAGGGCCTTTTGTGAACAGTATTGAGGCGCGCTGGCACAACGATCGTTCATTCGTTCAAAATTTGCGACCTTTAGCGGACAGTTGCGACTGGGCGTCTCTGTCAACAGGCCCCTATTGACTTCGGGGATGGAACGCTCCATATAGTAACCCACTGGGTTACAGGGATGAGATGCAATCAGTTGCCGAAACACCGCTGTTCGTCAAACAGGCAGCCGAGCTCTTCACAGAGGAAGAGCGGAAAGATCTGATCGATTTCCTGGCGGCAAACCCGCAGGCCGGTGATGAAATTCCCGGCACGGGTGGCGTGCGAAAGGTGCGGTTCGGTGCCAAGGGCAAAGGCAAGCGCGGTGGAGCTCGGGTAATTTACTACTGGTACAGCGACGATGCACCGATTTATGCCCTGTTGGCTTACGGGAAGAACGAGAAAACCGACCTAAAACCCGAAGAGGCCAAAGCCGTAGCCGCTTTCGCGAGGGCTATTAAGGCGTCGCATAGGAGTAAGGCATGAGCGAGATGACAAAGTTCGGCGCGGATCTGATCCAGGCTATGTCTGAAGCGCTGGCGCATGCTCAGGGCAAGGACCTTCCGGACACTCGGGTCCACACGATTGATCTTGGCACGGTCGATGCGAAGGCGATCCGCAAGAAACTCGATCTGACCCAGGACGAGATGGCAACGGTCCTGGGAACTAGCCCATCTGGATACAAGAAATGGGAGCAAGGAACCAGGCAGCCTTCTGGCGCAGCGCGTACCTTGCTTCGGATCATGGAGAGGGAGCCTGAAGCGGTGCTGCGGGCTTTGTCGGCTGATAGCAATGTGGTTGATCGCGACGGCGCGGTCCCCGAGGCAGCTCACTGAAAGGCACCGTAACGTTAACCGGGCATCGATCAAAATTTGGGATCTGGCGGCATGACCAGATTTACCCGTGATCCTCTTTATCGTCGCCACCGATTTCCAGCGGAGATAATTGCCCATGCCGTTTGGCTGTATTTCCGCTGTCCGATCAGCCTGCGGATGGTCGAGGATATGCTGGCAGCTCGTGGCGTCATCGTCTCTCACCAGACTGTTCGGCTCTGGGCTGAGAAAATCGGCAGACACTTTGCCAATGATATTCGGAAGCGATCAGCTGGCAGGCTGGGTGACAAATGGCACCTTGATGAGGTTGTCGTCACCATCGGTGGAAAGAAACACTGGCTTTGGCGCGCCGTTGATCAGGACGGCTTTGTTCTCGACGTGTTGGTGCAAAGCCGCCGCAATGCCAAGGCGGCAAAGCGCTTGATGCGAAAGCTTCTGAAAGGCCAAGGCCGTTCGCCGCGTGTGATGA
>NZ_JBFRFF010000109.1:0-1918 GCF_052114685.1 Rhizobium sp. 2YAF20
TACTTCGCCTGATCGATCAAAGCGCGCGCCTTGACCGATTTCATCACCGGATGAATCTTTTCCGACATAGTCTCCTCCTCGAACCAATGGCGCCGGCTCGCTGCGCAATCATGCAGCCGCCTTAGCGAGCCCCAAAATATCTCGCACGAACACTCTTCCGGCATCCGTATCACCTTGATCTTCATCTATCCTGCTCATTGAGCTGAATGCCGGCCGGCATGGTCGTGTTGTTTCAACCCGCTGCAATCGACCGTACCGCAAGATAAAGGATCGAGGGTGCAACGAGGCAGCCCAGCCCCGTATGAAACGTTGCCGTCAGCGCGCCATAGGGGACGAGACGACGATCGGTCGCCGCCAAGCCGCCCGAGACGCCGCTAACGGTTCCCATCAGGCCTCCGAACACCATGGCGCTGCGAGGATTGTCGAGACCAATCGCCTTCGCCACGATCGGGGTTCCGACCATAACAAGCACTGCCTTGAAAACACCGGTCGCGATGGACAGCGCGATCACAGCCGAGCTCGCTCCCAAAGCTGCCCCCGTCACAGGCCCCACGATGTAGGTAACGGCACCGGCGCCGATCGTCGTTATGGATACGGCATCCGTGTAGCCGAAAGCGACGGCGAGCAAGGAGCCGACAATGAACGGAAGAACCGTGCCGAGGCAAAGGGCAAGCACACCGACAGCGCCAGCCTTTCGCGCCTGCGCAATGTCCACTTCAAAGGCCGTGGCGACGATGGCGAAATCGCGCAGCATGGCCCCGCCCATCAGACCGATGCCACTGAGGATTGGAATATCCACCACCCCTTTCTCGCCTCCCGTCCACAGACCTGCAGCAAAGGCCGCAGCGAGCCCCAGAACGATTGCGATAGCTGAGCCGTGGACGCGGCCGAACAGGACATATTTCGAAATGGCATTCGACAGCCACATGACCAATCCGACGATCGCAAACGCGGTGAGCAGGCTGTTGGCGGTCAGGCCGTGTTTCAAGATCTCCATGGCAGCCTCCCTCAGACCGGATTGCCGGAGGCGGCGAGCTCACCCCTGGCCTTCACTTCGATTTCATCCATCGTTTCGCCTCTCTCACCGATACGGCTCATCAGCGCGACGGTTGCGAAGCAAACCAAAACGGTCACGATCCCGGCAATCAGCACCAGCGGACCGCTGCGTGCAGCCACGAGCACATTTTGCTGCGCCGCCATGGCAACGACGATCGGAATGTAGAGTGCTCCCCAGAACTCGACGCCAAGTTTGAGCGGCAGCGTCAACAGTCCCCGTCTGTTCAGCCATAGCCGCGTGGCGATGAGCAGGATCATGGCTATGCCGACGCCGCCGACATTCGCCTTCACGCCAAGCGCCATCCCCAGGAGATCACCGAGGATGCTCCCCAAGAGGGTACAAACGGCAAGCATTGCGACACCGGAGATCACCATGTTTGACCCTCCCCGCATACGCGCCCAAAGAAATACAAGATCGACATTTGTTCTCCTCCCATGAATACAAAGATGCCGCATATCGAATTTAAAATACACGTTATTGCGTTCTTGGCAATTGTATATATATTGAACATCTGAAAACGCCCTATTGCGCATACATAAAGGCAATCGAATGCGAGATTGGAACACAAAGGGTTGCGACAGGCTGGCACGCCTCGAAGCCGGCCAGCGTTTCTCTGCCGGTAAGCTTGTCGATCCGCAGCACCTCGTCGCTTTCCTGGAAGCGATCCTGAAGCCCGGGGATCGAGTTTGCCTTGAGGGTGACAACCAAAAACAAGCTGACCTGCTGGCGAGAGGGCTGTCTAAAGTCGATGTCGCCAAGATACACGACCTGCACATGGTACAGTCGGGTGTGGTCTTGTCGGAGCACCTCGATATCTTCGAAAGCGGCGTCGCCCGGAGGCTTGATTTTTCCTATTCCGGC
>NZ_JBFRFF010000110.1:0-1900 GCF_052114685.1 Rhizobium sp. 2YAF20
GAATTCGTGAAGAACGTAAAGTAGTTCCTCCCCAAGTAGTTCCTCCCCGGTCCGCTTCCGGCTCAGGCCGGAGGCGGATTGTTTGTTCCAGGGCCATCGTGCACGCCCACCACAAAGCACGCAGCAGGTTATCATCATGCAACAAGACCAAAGCCGGGTTCCGGCGATCGAATTGATCAACGTCAGCCGCCGCTTCGTTTCTCCCACCGGCAAGTCGCTGACGGCTCTGCGCGATTTCAATATGTCTGTCGAACGCGGCGAGTTCGTTGCCGTCGTCGGCCCGACCGGTTGCGGCAAGTCGACCACGCTCAATCTGGTCACGGGTCTTGCCAAGCCCAGCGCCGGGGAAGTGCGCCTCATGGGCGGCCCTGTCAACGGCATCGACCCGCGCGTCGGCTTCGTGTTTCAGACGGATGCCCTGTTTCCGTGGCGCAACGTCATCGACAACGTGATGGCGGGCCCGGTGTTTCGCGGCAAGTCAAAGGCCGAGGCGGAAGAGATGGCAAAGGACTGGCTTGCCCGCGTCGGGCTGACACGTTTCCTTCACCATTATCCGCACCAGCTTTCCGGCGGCATGCGAAAGCGCGTCTCRCTGGCGCAGACCTTCATCAACGAGCCGGAAATTCTGTTGATGGACGAGCCTTTTTCGGCGCTCGACGTTCAGACCCGCACGGTGATGCATGAGGAGCTTCTGAAGCTCTGGGCCGAGCGCAAGGCATCCGTGGTCTTCGTCACCCACGACCTCGAGGAAGCTGTGGCACTTGCCGACAAGGTCTACGTGCTGACGGCAGGACCTGCGACAGTCAAATCGGTCTACCAGATAGACCTGCCGCGACCGCGCGTCGTCTCGGAAATCCGCTACGAGCAGAACTTCATCGATTATTGCAAGACCATCTGGGAGGATCTCCGCCAGGAGGTCGAGACCAGTTATCGCCGCGCAAGCGAAGCGGCGTAAGGGAGGAGATCAGATCATGGCACTTACGACCCTTGAGGCCGCAACGGCCCCCATCTTCCGTGCAGGAACGTCCGACGCCGAAATTGAAGCCGTCGCCTTGAAAATGATCAAGCGCCGCAAGCAATTGGTGCTGTTCTGGCAAATCGCCATCCTCGTCATCTCGCTCGGGCTGTGGGAGTTGACCTCCAATCTCAGCTGGATCGATCCATTCTTCTATTCGAGCCCGAGTGCGATTGCCGCGCGGCTCTACGAATGGGCAACCGAAGGAACGACCGAAGGCTCTCTTTGGTATAACCTTTGGGTGACGATGGAGGAGGCGCTGATCGGCTTCTTCGCCGGCTCCATCACCGGCGTACTGGTCGGCGTCGGGCTTGGCCGCAACCGCTTCCTTTCCGACATCTTTTCGGTCTACATCAAGGCCATCAACTCGATCCCGCGCGTGGTGTTGGCGCCGATCTTCATCATGATCATGGGCCTTGGCCTTGCCTCCAAGGTGGCTCTCGCCTTCATCATGGTGTTCTTCGTCGTTTTCGCCAATGCCTTCCAGGGCGTGCGTGAGGCCGATCGCAACATGATCGCCAATGCCCGCATCCTCGGCGCCTCTGACTGGCAGGTGACACGAGCCGTCATCATTCCCTCGGCGATGAGCTGGATCTTCGCCAGCCTGCACGTCTCGTTCGGTTTTGCCATCATCGGCGCCATCGTTGGAGAGTTCGTCGGCGCGCGTTTCGGCATCGGGCAGCTGATCTCGATCGCCAAGGGTACCTTCGACGCGGCCGGCATGTTTGCCGCGATCCTCCTCGTCATGTTGGTGACGCTTGTTGCCGAGTTCATCATGACGATGATCGAGAACCGGCTCGCCAAATGGCGTCCGCAACAGCACATGGATGCACAATAATTCGCTCCGGATCGACTACACTTCTACAGAGGCCGGCTCTCCCCCAC
>NZ_JBFRFF010000111.1:0-1896 GCF_052114685.1 Rhizobium sp. 2YAF20
AACTCGCCGCGTTCGACAGACATATTGAAATCGCGCAGAGCCGTCAGCGACTTGCCGGTGGGAGAAACGAAGCGGCGGCTGACGTTGATCAATTCGATCGCCGGAACCCGGCTTTGGTCTTGTTGCATGATGATAACCTGCTGCGTGCTTTGTGGTGGGCGTGCACGATGGCCCTGGAACAAACAATCCGCCTCCGGCCTGAGCCGGAAGCGGACCGGGGAGGAACTACTTTACGTTCTTCACGAATTCGGACAGCACTGCGCGTACGGTCTTCAGACCGTCTTCCGGCATCAAGCCGTCTCGCGCCTCCTGGCCGCCCGCCATGATGGCAATCCTATCGGCGGCATGTGTCGCTGCGCCCAGTGAACCAGCTGAGATGACAAGGGAAAGTGCTACGGTTTGAAAAAGCGTTCGTATCAAACGCATTGAAGTCTCCTCCTACTGATGTCGTGTATTGTTCTTAATCGTCACACTTGCGTGTGCATCCTCCACGATGTGCAGCAAGGCTAACACCCGCAACCTTTCAGTCAGCTTTCATCTGTGAAGAGTTTACTCGACAAAGGATTGCAAGAGCGGGGGCCCACGGCGCGGTATGGAGAACGCGCAGCGGCACGCTCGGCAGAGACGGCGGTTGACGTCGCCGCAGGCCGCCATCCGAATTCAGGCCGATACTCGAGAAAATCCAAAATAAACTGGCTGGGCCGTGCGAACGGTTAAGCGACCAAAATGGTCTCCGATCCTTACGGAATTGAGCGTAGTGGAAGCCAGCCCTCTTAGACTGAAAGCTAAATGAAAGCTTGCCTGTGCCAAATCTTGATAATGTGTCGTGGAGGACGCGCCTGAAGGCGAAGGCGATGCACTAACCAAGTCGGAGGAGATTTCCATGCTAAAATCAAATGCGTTGCTTAATTCCCTGGTATTTTCGGTCGCCCTCGCCGGTGCGTCATTTGGCGCCGCTGCGGCTCATGCGGCAGACAAGGTAACCATCATGGTGGGTGGTTACGAAAAGCAGATCTATCTGCCGGCGAAACTGGCCGAGTCTCTCGGCTATTTTAAGGACGAGGGTCTCGATGTGGAGCTCTTGAACGAGCCTGCCGGCGTTGATGCGGAAAATCAGCTGCTGGCCGGAGCCGTTCAGGGTGTCGTCGGCTTCTACGATCATTGCGTGGATCTTCAGGCCAAGGGCAAGTTTGTCGAATCGATCGTCCAGTTCAGCCAGGCCCCCGGTGAGGTCGAGCTGGTTTCCACGAAGCATCCCGAGATCAAGTCGGCAGCGGACCTGAAGGGCAAAAGCGTCGGGGTTACCGGCCTTGGTTCGTCCACCAACTTCCTGACGCATTACCTGGTGACGAAGGCGGGCTTGCAGTCTGGTGACGTCACGTCGGTTCCCGTCGGAGCAGGGACAACGTTCATTGCAGCCATGCAGCAGGACACCATTCAGGCCGGCATGACGACGGAACCCACGGTCTCGCGACTGCTAAAGACGAAGGAAGCGTCGGTTCTCGTCGACATGCGCACGGCTGAAGCCACCCGCGCTGCACTTGGCGGCACCTATCCGGCTGCTTCGCTTTATGTCGAAACCGCCTGGGCCGAGGCTCACAAGGACCTGTCGCAGAAGCTTGCGAATGCCTTCGTGAAGACCCTGAAATTCATCAACACGCATTCTGCAGCGGAAATCGCCGAAAAGATGCCGAAGGATTTCTACGTCGGGGACAAGGAGGCTTATGTCAAAGCGCTTAACGACGGCAAGGCCATGTTCACAGCCGACGGCGTGATGCCGGAAGACGGCCCGAAGACGGTTCTTGCCGTGCTTTCGCAGGGCAACAAGAACATTGAAGGCAAGCCGATCGATCTGTCGAAGACCTTCACGTCGGAATTCGTCAAGAACGTAAAGTA
>NZ_JBFRFF010000112.1:0-1888 GCF_052114685.1 Rhizobium sp. 2YAF20
GTCAAAGGAAGACCCGACACACTACCCACCACCGAGACCTTCCTGACACTGTTATGATAACGCGCAAGAAGCATGCGTTCGAAGGATTGCAGCTGATTGTGATCGGTGGTCTGACGCGTAGAGGGGTCTCGCTGCTTCTCGTTGTTCTGCCGGATGGTAGCCGCTCTCTCGTACCCGTTGCATGGACGGACTGGATGGCAGACAGCGCCGCCACGGTTTCATCATCCCCACGCGACGGTCGCGCCGAGAGCGATCTCGGCACCATCGCGGATTTGGTCAAGGTGCGCGTGGTCGTGGACGATCTCCTGCGCCGGCACACTGAGTCGGCCTCATGCCAGGAGGGCGGCCATGCAGTTGAAGCTAGACTTTCACGAGCAAGCCGAGGTCGACGACACTCCGATAGCGGGACCTTGGGAAAAGATCGATCCATTGGCTCAGACGGCGGCGCTAGAGATACTCGCGCGTCTGATTGCCCGTGTGCTGACAGCGAAGCGCCTCAGGGAGACGATCGATGAATGACGCGCAGAAGATCACATCTGGTCACCTCGCCCGTATAGCGATTATTTATCTTCGCCAATCGAGTTCGGCGCAAGTCGAGCGCAATCGCGAGTCAACGGATCGCCAATATGCCTTGGCCCATAAGGCCCACGAGTTGGGTTGGTCCAAGGAAAATGTCGTCGTCATCGACGAGGATCTCGGGCTGTCGGGATCAGGTTCTGTCGCTCGATCTGGTTTTGCTCGTCTGACCGCCGAAGTTGCGCTGGGCCATGTCGGACTGGTTCTGGGTCTGGAAGTTTCCAGATTGGCTCGTAACAACGCCGACTGGTATCGGCTGATCGAGCTCTGTGGGCTGTCGAATACGCTGATCGGCGACGCGGACGGAATTTATCACCCGGCGCTCTTCAACGATCGGCTTTTGCTCGGCCTGAAGGGCACGATGAGCGAGGCAGAACTTTATGTGCTGCGAGCGCGCCTAAATGGCGGCATACGCAATAAGGCGGCGCGTGGCGAACTGAAGCGCGGCTTGCCCATCGGTTTCGTCTGGGGATCGGCCGACGGGGAGGTTCTCTTCCATCCCGACGAGGCTGTGAGATCGAGCCTCGCAAGCATCTTTACATGCTTCGCCGAGACCGGTTCGGCACGGCGCGTCTGGTTGTGGTTCCGATCGCAAGGCCACCGTTTCCCGCTACAAATGCATCAAGGGTGGGAGATACGCTGGGTCGAGGCAAGCTATACGGCCATTCATAACGTCCTACGCAATCCCGTCTACGCCGGGGCTTACGCCTATGGAAGGACGCGCTGTGAGACAACGCTTGATGCGTCTGGCGCGCGCAAGAAACACGTGCGACATTTACCTCAGTCGGAATGGCAGGTGTTGATCAAGGACCATCATGAAGGTTTTATCGATTGGCGAACGTATGAAGCCAACCAGGCGCGGCTGGCCGCCAACACCCATCCCACGCCACACAAGGCAGGAGGCCCTGTGAGAGAAGGCTCGGCACTCCTGCAGGGCATTGCCAGCTGCGGTCACTGTGGACGGCGATTGCGAACGCATTACAGCGGCCGTCATTCGACGCCTGCTTATCATTGCGCCGGCAAGGACATCGTAGAGGGCCGAGGCCGCTATTGTCTCAACGTGGGCGGGGTGCAGATCGACGGCGCGATTGCCCGCGCCTTTCTCCAAGCGCTCGAACCAGCCAGGCTTGCTGCTACCCTGGCGGCTGCGGAGCGCTTCGAACTCGACACAGAAGCGTCGCTAAAACAATGGCGGCTTGGTGTTGAGCGCGCAGTTTATCAAGCAGGCCGGGCCGAACGCCGATACCGCGCCGTCGATCCCGATAATCGGCTTGTTGCGCGCGGTCTTGAACGTGAATGGGAGCAGTGCCTT
>NZ_JBFRFF010000113.1:0-1752 GCF_052114685.1 Rhizobium sp. 2YAF20
GTTCCATTCTTCAGCAGCGGCAAATGTTCGGGAAAGACGCCGAATTGGTCTGCGACGCCGACGCCGGACATCGGCTTTTGCTCCCTGGAGAGACAACGCCAAGGTCTTCGCTACATGCGCATGGCGGCAGCGATGAAGCGGACGCAAGACTTGGTCGATCCGCCTGGGCGGTCATTGTCCACGCTCTCGGCTTGGAGGTAGAAGTGCCCAGTGGCAGATGACGGGCGTTCTGATCGAGGCGACCCGTCAAATTTGTGTTCGATCTTGGGGGACGCGGCACAAATTTCAAAAGGCTGCATAGTGCCACCGTCCAACACTGAAATCGACAAGCCGGGGGATAGGCGCAACTGCTGGCAGATCGCACGCGATCTCGAGATCACCAAAATTACAGTCAATTAAATTCTCAACCGGAATAGAGACGTAAACAATGACAGTTGAGCCTATTGCAGCACTTCTTCCGAAGTCGGCTGGCCACCAGTTCGTAATGTATGGAGATTCATGTTCGGGCGTTCCGGGCGCTTTGCACGAGAAAACTTTTGCAGATGTAAACGCAATCGTGAAGCGCTTAAGCCCCCAGCCCGAGTTCATCTTGTTTCCYGGGGATGAAATCATCGGTTTAACGCCTGACCCGGCAGTTCTGCGCTCACAGTGGAAACACTGGATCGACGTGGAAATGGCCTGGCTKGATCGCCAGAAGACGCCGATGTGGCAYACTACCGGYAATCACACGGCATATGACAMGATGAGCGAAGACATTTTYAGGGAGACSCTCCAGCTTCCYGAAAATGGTCCGACAGATCAGAAAGGGCTGTCGTATTGGGTCCGTCGCGACGACTTGTTGATGGTCTTCGTCCATACGCTTTGGACCGGCCTCGGTGGCGAGGGACACGTCGAAACCGGATGGCTACAGGCAACTCTCAAGCAGCATGCCGACGCGAAATATAAAATCGTACTCGGTCACCACCCGGTTTTTCCGGTCAACGGTTTTTCTGGAACCTACCAACGCGAAATCGGCCATGAGTATGCCGACAAGTTCTGGAACATTTTGGTGGATGCCAACGCCTTCGCTTATGTCTGCAGCCATATTCTCGCATACGATGTTCAGGTGCATCGCGGAGTGCTTCAGATTTGCACGGCCGGAGCTGGTACGGCACACAGAATGCCTGAAGGCGTTGAATATCTTCACTGTATCCAGGCGGCGCTCGATGAAGATGGCTTAAGATATCAGGTGCTAGATACGGACGGCGTTGCCCGGGAACAGYTGCAATGGCCACCGAAACCCACCGATGCTTCTACTGAATGGCAGCGAATTGAGGTCGGTAAATCTGACCCTCTCTTYGCCGGATTGATCAACCCCGGAAGGATTGTCGAATTTCGTGCCATGGGAAGAACGGCCCCGAAGCCTTGGGCCCCGGAACAGACGCTGTTCACAGCCCATTCTCCAGAAGCTATCGCTCCTGTCTGGCTTGGTTTGCGCGGCCCGAACCAAACCTTGACACTCATCGTCGGAAGGCAGCCGGGACGAAGCCCGTCATATTGGTTTGGTCCTGATTTACCCGCTGATTTCGACTTCGACTTCCATGTCGCTCTTTATCCAGGGATGGGGCCAGGGGGTATTCTCTTTCGGAACCACGGAGAAACCGTATGGACCTCATTCAAAGCCGCCACGGCAACGGGAATTGAAAATGTTCGGTGGCCCAACTCGTGGAATGTTGGCTATGGTCTGCATGGATCATCCGACCGCCCATTCAA
>NZ_JBFRFF010000114.1:0-1613 GCF_052114685.1 Rhizobium sp. 2YAF20
TGAGCGAGAGCGCCGCGGCTGATCGGAACGCCGGCCCGCTCGAATGTCTGCGCCACGCGGTAGAGCGGTGTGCCATCGACGTACTTGTGGACGAGCGCGAAGGCCAGTGTCGAGGCCGTCGCGATGCTGCCCGGCAGGGGCTGCGTCGGCATCGGTGCGATCACGACGGGCGTGGTAATCCCTGTACGATCGCAATGGCGGCAAGCGTACTTGAACCGCACATTCTGCAGGACCTTCGCCTTGACCTCGATATGGAGCTGCTCGGTAACGGCCTCGCCCATGCGATGCATTTGACTATCGCAGCATGGGCAAGCCTTCTGATCGTCGGGAAGGTCATATTCGACACGCTCACGCGGCAAGTCTTCCGGCAGAGGTCTGCGGCCGCGCTTCTTTCCCRCGGTGCTATCAACCGGCGGCAGGCCGGTGTCCGGGAGATCGACGACGTCATCGCTGTCGTCACTGTCCTCTTCGTCCGCGGCCTCTTCGGCTTCGTTGAAGAGGCGATCGATGTGCTTTTCGCTGCGCGGGGCAAAGCGATGGAGCTTTGCGAGTGCCAGCTCCTCTTCCAGCTTGACGACCCAGAGCGAGAGCGCTTCCTTCTCGGCTTTAAGCGCAGCGATTTCGGCAGCATTTGCCGCCAACTGCGCTATCAGTGCTGCAACATCAGGATCGCCAGCTCGTACCATCCGAGTCTTGAATCTGAACCGCCCCGCTGCGTCAACCGCTCAATTCGCCACCTTCAGCCGGCGATCTGATATTGCCGCACCGGATGGCGGGTCATCGCGTCGATATCGATGCCGTCGAGGATCCAATGAAGCTGTTCCGTCGTTAGCACGACGACCGGCACCTCGCGACGGGGCCACCGGAACCTGTCTTCCGTCAATTTCTTCAGGACCATCACAAAACCGGACCGATCAAAGAACAGCAGCTTCATCCGGTCGTGACGGCGATTGCAAAAGGCAAAGACCGCAGGCGCAAACGGGTCAAGCTCCATCACCTCCTGCACCAGGACCGCAAGGCTGTTGATGCCCGCGCGGAAGTCGATCGGTTCGCGATGCAGGTAGACCTTGAGATCAGCGCCCAGTCTGAACATGRCCCAACGCTCCTATGACCGCCACCAGTCCGTCGACATCGCTGCATTCCACCGTCAAGCTGACCCCGTTCGGCAGTGATGCGTCCACCTTGGCGAGAGAAGACAGCCGCGCGACCCCTTCGGGTTTCGTCATCAGCGGCTCACTTTTTGRATTAGAGCGCATATCCACGCTACCAAACTGCATTGGCAAGCTCCGATCCGGACCGACCTGAACAGAAACGAAGGCCGATGACGCAGGCACAGAACGAACCTGTTTGGCCCGCTTTACCCATTTCCGAACAAGATTGGCATTGACGCCGTGTTCAAGCGCCAGCCTTGAGACCGAAACGCCGGGTTCCAGGCACGCCGCAACAAGGCGCTCTCTCGAGACAGGGTCATATCGACGTCGACCGTCACGTCCCACAAGTCGCACCAGAAGTTTTTGAGCATCATCCATGATTTAGCGTCCACCTATTTTTGGTGGACACTTCATGCCTCAGAGCACCGCGCTTCAGAAGGTGCCTGGAAAGTCGCGCTTACG
>NZ_JBFRFF010000115.1:0-1554 GCF_052114685.1 Rhizobium sp. 2YAF20
AGCGTTATTGAGGCAACCAGTGGCGGAATAACGAGCGTCAATGCACGCCGATGTCGCTCTGCGTATCTGATTCCAATTGCAGGCAGGCGGGCCAAAGTGGCGTCTTGTGGAAGGATCCGTCCTGGAAGAGCGTGAGCCCCTCTCGTGCCTCATAGAGCAAACCGAGCCAGCACAAGCGTCGAAAGACGCCATATTGGAGATCGGATTTCAACTTCCAGGCTTCTATGGTCATCTCGGTGTCCGACAGAGGCGCCAGGTCTGGATAGAGGATCTTCACAACGTCCATTGGCGTGCATCCTTCTCTGGCCTTGATATTGAGAAGATTGAGGAACATGCGCCACCAGCGTAACCGCGCTCGGACCTCCTCTTCCCGCTCGGTGGCGTGGACATACGAATAGAGGTAATCCGTGGCGACCAGATCGAAGAAGGCTTGCGGGTTCACCAAAACTCCCGGCCGCGTTTGGTTGGCAGCAGCACGTCCTTTTTCCGGCGAAGAAGTTTCAGATGACGGGCCATGTCGCGCACGACCCAAAGCGGCGGCATGTCGCCTTCATTGAGCACCTTGTTCATGCTGTAGAGGTCTTCGGTTGTGAAGCCTGGCCAGAGGAAGTGCACAGCGGCCCAATGCACGAACTTGCGGTTCATGGCGCCGGTCGCAGTCAATCCTATGCCACCCTCACCGTCAGCATAGGCAACCGAAAGAAGCATGCCGCGAAGAAGCGGTGACAGCGCGGCGACATCGACGTGCCCCTGCAGGTTGATTTCCGGAAGCATCGTGCGGCTTTGATCCCCAACCTGCGCCATGCAAGTGCCAGCGAGTATCGAGCGGCAAAAGAACAATTGCTAGTGAGAAAGCTAAAGCCGAAGGGAGTGTCATCACCCGCCCCCGCTCCGCCCTTTCAACCCGGCCCAGCCGGTCGGATCGGGGGCTGATCGTCAGAGCCAGTGTCGCAGTTCTAAATGGCTGGCGGCGTCCCGCCCCTAATCAGCTTTGACAATGTGTGTAGCCGCAAAGTTGAAGTGTCCTGTTTCTGCAAAGTAGAAGTGTCACACTCCCCGCGTTTTGATGGCTGGGAGCTTGCGGATGGGATTGATAGCGATGAGCGAGCGTGACCTGCAGCGGATCGCGGTTTTGTCGAAGGTCGTTGACGGCCGGATGACCATGGTGTCAGCGGCGCATGTGCTTGATCTGAGCGAGCGCCAGGTACGTCGGCTGCTGGAGCGAATACGAACTGGTGGTGCGGCGTCGATCCGGCACAAGGCAATCGGCCGACCGTCGAACAATCGGATCAGCGACGGTGTTCGAGATTATGCGGTGACGTTGGTTTGCGAACGCTATGCGGATTTCGGGCCGACCTTGGCGACGGAGAAGCTTGCCGAACGCGATGGCTTGCATGTGTCACGCGAGACGTTGCGCAGCTGGATGGTCGATGCTGGACTGTGGCTGTCGCGCAAGCAGCGCCGCACGTTTCATCAGCCGCGGCTGCGGCGCGAGGCTTATGGTGAGTTGGTGCAGATCGACGGCTCCGAGCATCGCTGGTTTGAGGATCGCGG
>NZ_JBFRFF010000116.1:0-1515 GCF_052114685.1 Rhizobium sp. 2YAF20
GATCGCTGAAAATGCCGGTGACGAAGGTTCGATCATCGTCGGCAAGATCCTTGAAAGCAACACCGACAACTACGGCTACAACGCCCAGACCGGCGAATTTGGCGACATGATCGCCATGGGTATCGTCGATCCGGTCAAGGTTGTTCGCACGGCTCTGCAGAATGCGGCCTCGGTTGCCGGCCTGCTCGTCACCACCGAAGCCATGATCGCAGAAGTTCCCAAGAAGGACGCTGCTGGCGGCGGCATGCCCGACATGGGCGGTATGATGTAATCAGTTCCGGTTCTCCGGATTGATTTGCTATTTGCCACAAGGGGCTTCGGTTAACCGGAGCCCCTTTTTGTTATCGGACCACAGTTTTTACGGAAAAGTCGAGTTGACGGTGCGGCCTGAAGCGTCTTGAGGCTCGCCCATCCGCATCGCATCGGCCACGCGGGCTTCCTCGTCGTCAGAGACCAGTCCGGGCTATCAAAAAAGCAGCTCGGGAAAAACGCATCCGAAAGGCCCAGGCATTGTCGGACATTGAATTCCCCGCTCCAATCATGTGTTCCGGTGCATCGGAAGATTTGTTGGCGATTGTCATGTTAGTAGCTGAGATGTTGAAAACGACCGAAACCGCGCCGTCTCACACGTGGCAGTTGCTCCGGGGGCATGCGGCATGCGAGAACGGCCGCGTTGGTTTCTCTAGATGCTTTCGTTTAACAGCCCTCGAATGTGCGGTGGGTCAGGTAGGTACAATCGGCATCGGCGGGATCGCGCGTCGTCTCTGCGTCGAGACGGTTTGACCCCACGGACGAAACGTTCGGCGTAGCCACGACCTCAGATAGCGCGAAAAGCGCGAGCGACAGGCTGATTGCGATCGCCACGAGATCAAACGGAGTAAGTGGAGAAAACCGTCGTATCCAGACAATCCGCTCGACGGTCTTGGATTCGTCCTCGACCGCGATGCCACTCTCCAAGTTGGAGGAACCGATCTTCGAGCGAACGCTACGCGGCTTGATTGGCCGCTGTTGCCTGATCATCCCTCTCTGTCCGCCATGACATCCGCGGGTGTTTCTGCCGGGCTATGGCGCATTGGCGTCTCCAGCAGCATTGCTGGSAGCGCGCCCGCGACAACAAGGTGCAAGTTATGCAATACCCGGTAGCCGGTGGGCGATAGTTCCAACCGATCGTCGTCAGAAAGCACGAGACCACTTGCCAAGAGCGACCAACCGATCTCGCTCAACAAAGGCAACGCRAGGCCGGTCGATTGCGCGAGCTGCGCTTCCGAAACTGCCCCGGCAGTCGACAGTTGATATAAGACATTCAGCTCTGCGAACGTAAGCATCTTGTCCTCGAAGAGGTTCGCGATGGTCGCGAGAACGATCTTCGCCGCCGTTACCGCAAGCGGATCTAGCTCAAATCCGGCATCCTCAGTCGGCTCGATGCAATGCTGTCCATCCATTGCGTTGCTCCTTGTCATAAGGGGCGCTGGCGCTTTCGGCTGGGCGACCCGGAGAAGAAAGGTCGCCGGTCCC
>NZ_JBFRFF010000117.1:0-1487 GCF_052114685.1 Rhizobium sp. 2YAF20
AGATGTAACAAGCCTTCACTGCGGGCCACTGGACAATATGACGATGACACCCTTTCAGAGCCAGACCACCAACATCCTCGTGGTCGACGACGATCCGCGCATCCGGCAGATGCTGACACGCTACTTCGAGGACGAAGGATATGGCGTCACCGCGGTGGCGGATGGTGCCTCGATGCGCGCGGTGCTACCGCGGATTTCGTTCGACGCCATATTCCTCGATCTCGTCCTGCCCGGTGGAGACGACGGACTGGCACTCGCACGMGAAATCAGAACGGGCTCGGACGTRCCGATCATCATGCTGACCGGCCGCGGCGACGTCATCGACAGGATCGTCGGCCTTGAGATCGGGGCTGACGACTATATTGCCAAGCCCTTTCACCTTCGGGAGGTTCTGGCGCGACTGCGAACTATCCTGCGTCGCCGACAGCAGCCGAACCCGTTGATGGAGCAGGTTCCCGAGCAGATACTCCGTTTCGAGGGCTTTATACTGGATCTGGGACGTCGGTTGCTGCTGTCTGCAAGTGGTTCGGAGATCGAGCTGACGACGGGCGAATTCGACATGCTGGCGGTGCTTGCCAGGCATCCGAGGCGCGTGTTCACGCGTGAAATCCTCATGGACATGACGCGTGGTCGAGGTCTTGAAGCGTTCGATCGGACCATTGACGCCCAGATCGGCCGGCTGCGAAGGAAGATCGAGCGCGATCCGAAGAAGCCGGAGCTGATCAAGTCAGTGCGCGGAATAGGATATATGTTCGCCGTCAAGGCGGCGGATCGATCGTAAGCGATCAGCCAAGCATCATCCGCACGCCGTGATCCCAACGCTGATAGTCCGACGCTTGTATATGTCGACCCCAGCTATCCCCTCCGACTGTCCAGAAGCGGATGCTCTTGCAGCCGCTGTCCTCGGCCAAGTGCCGAAGTCGCCCGATCAGCGCGCCGGACACGCCGCTCTCATCCGCGGCACTGGCAACGATGAATATCGGGACGTCCAGCATGCGTCCGTAAGTCGGATCATCTCCCAATTTGCTAAGAGCGAGCCCCTGGATTCGTCCGGCGGGGTTTCGAACGATCCACACCTGTTCGGCACGAGGCGGGCGRCGACTTGCCGGACCAAGCTGGCCGCAGAAGTCTCGCCAGGCGGCGAGACTGAGCGAGTCGGCGGCGAATGCGACAAGGGGAAAGGCGCGATCAGCCTCTGCCAGACCGATGGTGGCGACTTTGTAGGTCATGGGCTGCTATGCCTCCAAATTGACTGGCCATGCCAGCGGCATGACGATACCCGGTGGCAATGGCCGCTCTCGAAGCTTAGTCGACTGGAATTTGGCGGTGTCCGCATTGAGACAGATCAATGCCGAGATCGCCGCGCGGGCTTTAATCGGCGATACGTCTTGCGCAATCGCTGGGCTTACGAACAAGCACGGCGATCAAGGAGAAGTCTAAGCCAAAGGAGCTCAATCATGGTCGATGCAGCAACAAGACTGCCTGTC
>NZ_JBFRFF010000118.1:0-1478 GCF_052114685.1 Rhizobium sp. 2YAF20
GGGTTCGCACAACGCCGTACTGTCGGGAATGCTGGCCGCCGACAAGATCGCCGCGGCGATCGCTGCCGGTCGAGCCAATGACGAGGTCGTCGAAATCGAGAACGAATGGCGCGCCACCGATATCGGCAAGGATCTGAAGCGCGTGCGCAACGTCAAGCCGCTCTGGTCGAAGTTCGGCACGGCGATCGGCGTGGCGCTCGGCGGGCTCGACATGTGGACCAACACGCTGCTCGGCTTCTCCTTCTTCGGAACGCTAAGGCACGGCAAGACCGACGCCGCCTCGCTGGAGCCGGCATCGATGCACAGACGCATCGATTATCCCCGCCCGGACGGCGTCTTGACCTTCGATCGTCTGTCCTCGGTGTTCCTGTCAAACACCAACCACGAGGAAAACGAGCCGGTCCACCTGCACGTCAAGGACATGGCGCTGCAGAAGTCTTCCGAGCACGACATCTATGCCGGCCCGTCGACCCGCTACTGTCCGGCCGGCGTCTACGAGTGGGTGGAGAAGAACGGCGAGGAGATCTTCGTCATCAACGCCCAGAACTGCGTCCACTGCAAGACCTGCGACATCAAGGACCCCAACCAGAACATCAACTGGGTCCCGCCACAGGGCGGCGAGGGGCCGGTCTATCCGAATATGTGAAGCCAGCGAATATTGGAAGGAAAACAAATGGACGTTCGCGCCGCCGTTGCCGTTCAGGCAGGAAAACCGCTGGAGATCATGACGGTGCAACTCGAAGGCCCTCGTGCCGGTGAAGTGCTGATCGAGGTCAAGGCGACCGGGATCTGCCACACCGATGACTTCACCCTGTCCGGTGCCGATCCCGAAGGGCTTTTCCCGGCCATTCTCGGCCATGAGGGTGCCGGCATCGTCGTTGACGTCGGCCCCGGCGTCACCTCCGTCAAGAAGGGCGATCACGTCATTCCGCTCTACACGCCGGAATGCCGCCAGTGCCCGTCCTGCCTGTCGCGCAAGACCAACCTGTGCACCGCGATCCGTTCGACCCAGGGTCAGGGCGTCATGCCAGACGGCACCTCGCGCTTCTCGATCGGCAAGGACAAGATCCACCACTATATGGGCTGCTCGACCTTTGCCAATTACACCGTTCTGCCGGAGATCGCCGTTGCCAAGGTCAATCCTGACGCGCCGTTCGACAAGATCTGCTACATCGGCTGCGGCGTCACCACCGGGATCGGCGCCGTCATCAATACTGCCAAAGTCGAGATGGGCGCGACGGCGATCGTCTTCGGTCTCGGCGGTATCGGCCTCAATGTCATTCAGGGGCTGCAGCTTGCCGGCGCCGACATGATCATCGGCGTCGATCTCAACAACGACAAGAAGGCCTGGGGCGAGCGCTTCGGCATGACGCATTTCGTCAACCCGAAGGAAGTCGGCGACGACATCGTTGCCTATCTCGTCAACATGACCAAGCGCGGTGCCGATCAGATCGGCGGGGCTGACTATACCTTCGACT
>NZ_JBFRFF010000119.1:0-1447 GCF_052114685.1 Rhizobium sp. 2YAF20
AAACCGCCTACACGAACCGGCTGGTGAAAGCCGCGTTCGAGGTAGCCTGACGAGAGACGCCCGGAGAGATTTATGGCAGGCAATCCCAAGATCACCTTTATCGGAGCCGGTTCGACGGTGTTCATGAAGAACATCATCGGCGACGTTTTGCAGCGCCCGGCTTTGTCGGGGGCGCGTATCGCCCTGATGGACCTCAACCCGCAGCGGCTGGAGGAAAGCGCCGTCGTTGCCCGCAAGCTGGCGTCGACACTCGGTGCATCGGCGACGGTTGAGACCTTTTCCGACCAGCGCCGGGCGCTCGACAAGGCGGATTTCGTCGTCGTTGCCTTCCAGATCGGCGGCTATGAGCCCTGCACCGTCACCGATTTCGAGGTGCCGAAGAGGTATGGCCTGCGTCAGACGATCGCCGACACGCTCGGCGTCGGCGGYATCATGCGCGGGCTGCGCACCGTGCCGCATCTGTGGAAGATCTGCGAGGACATGCGTGCCGTCTGCCCGAACGCGATCATGCTGCAATATGTCAACCCGATGGCGATCAACACCTGGGCGATTTCGCAGAAATATCCCGACATCCGYCAGGTCGGCCTGTGCCATTCGGTCCAGGGCACGGCGATGGAACTCGCCGATGATCTCGACCTTCCCTAYGAGGAGATCCGCTATCGGGCTGCCGGTATCAACCACATGGCCTTCTATCTTGAATTCGAACACCGCCAGCCGGAYGGCTCCTATCGCGACCTCTATCCGGACCTGGTGGCCGGCTATCGCCAGGGCCGTGCCCCCAAGCCCGGCTGGAACCCGCGCTGCCCGAACAAGGTGCGCTACGAGATGCTGACGCGGCTTGGCTATTTCGTCACCGAAAGCTCGGAGCATTTCGCCGAATACACCCCCTATTTCATCAAGGAGGGCCGTGACGACCTGATCGAGAAATTCGCCATTCCGCTCGACGAATATCCCAAGCGCTGCATCGAGCAGATCGCCCGCTGGAAGAGCCAGGCCGACGAATATGCGAGCGCTGCGACCATCGAGGTCAAGCCGTCGAAGGAATATGCCTCGTCGATCATCAATTCGGTGTGGACCGGTGAACCCTCGGTCATCTACGGCAATGTCCGCAACAATGGCTGCATCACCTCGCTGCCGGACGATTGCGCAGCCGAAGTGCCCTGCCTCGTCGATGCCTCGGGCATCCAGCCGACCGTCGTCGGCGCGCTGCCGCCGCAGCTGACGGCGTTGATCCGCACCAACATCAACGTCCAGGAACTGACCGTCGCAGCCCTGATGAGCGAAAACCCGGAGCATATCTACCACGCGGCGATGATGGACCCGCACACGGCCGCCGAACTCGACCTCGACCAGATCTGGTCGCTGACCGACGACCTGCTTCGAGCCCATCGCCAATGGCTGCCCGAATGGGCAAGGAAGGACTGACGATATCGAGCGGCGGGGTCAT
>NZ_JBFRFF010000120.1:0-1400 GCF_052114685.1 Rhizobium sp. 2YAF20
CTAGACCGTATGTTCGTGAGGTGAAGGTGGCCCGCCCCCGCGATAAGCTGAATTCGGGGGTTGCTCTGGATTGGCCGGAGCCGAGCCCCACGCTTAGCGAGGGCGAACCATGAAAGAAGATAGCGTAATTTTCATCGGCTTGGATACCTCCAAGCTGAAGATTTCGGTGGCGGTTGCGAATGGCGAGCGCAAGCGAGGTGCGGTTTTTCGGCGACATCTCGTCGGAGCCAGCGTCGGTGGCATCGATGGTCAACAAACTTTCCAAGCGCGGAGCCAAGCTTCATTTTTGCTATGAGGCGGGTCCCACAGGGTACGGTCTTTACCGGCAGATTGTCGAACTGGGGCATGATTGCGTGGTGGTGGCGCCGTCCCTGGTGCCCAAGCGTGCGGGTGACCGGGTGAAGACAAACCGCCGGGACGCCGTAAGCCTGGCACGCCTGCACAGGGCGGGCGAGCTGACGGCGGTCTGGGTTCCGGACGAAGGCCATGAGGCGATCCGCGACCTGGTGCGGGCTCGCGAGTCGGCCGTCGATGCGCTGAAACAGGCGCGTCAGCAACTTCAATCTTTCTTGTTACGTCATGGCCGGATCTATACCGGCCGCGCGCCATGGACGCGCGCCCATACAAGATGGCTGGCAYGCCAGGCATTCGATCATCCCGCCCACCAAATCCTGTTGGCGGAATATTGCCAGGCCATCGAGGATGGCGGCGTGCGTTTGGACAGGCTGACCAAGCTGGTGGTGGAGACCGCGGCATCCTGGTCGATGGCCCCGGTTGTGGCCGCCTATCAAGCGATGCGCGGCGTTGCGTTCATGACAGCGGTCACCTTCGTGGTCGAGATCGGCGATGTCAGGCGTTTTGATAATCCTCGTCAGTTGATGGCGTATTTGGGTCTTGTGCCATCGGAAAGCTCAACCGGCGAACGGGTCAAACGTTCAGGGATCACCAAGACAGGCAACGCAAGGGCAAGAAGRGTSCTCATCGAAGGTGCCTGGACATATCGCTTCCCGGCCCGTGTAAGCTCAACGATCCAGGCGCGGCTGGAGGGCCTGCCAAGGACCGTTCGAGAGATTGCCTGGAAAGGCCAGGTGCGGCTTTGCGCGCGCTATCGAAAGCTGATGGCTGCGGGCAAGCCGAAGGTCGTCGCGGTAACCGCCATTGCTCGGGAAATGGCAGCCTTCCTGTGGGCGATTGGACAGGAGGTCGCTCCCACAGCCAAAGGCTAGCCTACCTATTGGTCAGCTTGAAGAGCAACGCTTAATCGAAAAATCGAAATCATCTGCTGTTGAACAAAGATGGAGGCAGGGCTCCGGTGGGGAACCCTCGTTCAAACTATGTGGCGGATAAAATCCATGCCCGATTCTAGACAGAAGACAGCCCCAGACGAACACACGGAAATG
>NZ_JBFRFF010000121.1:0-1187 GCF_052114685.1 Rhizobium sp. 2YAF20
AAATGGCAAAGAGTAAGTTTGAGCGCAACAAGCCGCACGTTAACATCGGCACGATTGGCCACGTTGACCACGGCAAGACGTCTCTGACGGCAGCGATCACCAAGTATTTCGGCGAGTACAAGCGTTACGACCAGATCGACGCTGCCCCGGAAGAAAAGGCGCGTGGCATCACGATTTCGACGGCCCACGTCGAATATGAGACGCCGGCCCGCCACTACGCCCACGTCGACTGCCCCGGCCACGCCGACTACGTCAAGAACATGATCACCGGTGCTGCCCAGATGGACGGCGCAATCCTGGTTTGCTCGGCTGCCGACGGCCCGATGCCGCAGACCCGCGAGCACATCCTGCTTGCCCGTCAGGTCGGCGTTCCGGCGATCGTGGTATTCTTGAACAAGGTCGACCAGGTCGACGACGCCGAGCTTCTCGAACTCGTCGAGCTCGAAGTGCGCGAACTGCTGTCGTCGTACGACTTCCCCGGCGACGATATCCCGATCATYAAGGGTTCGGCTCTGGCCGCTCTCGAAGATTCGGACAAGAAGATCGGCGAAGACTCGATCCGCGAACTGATGGCCGCCGTTGATGCCTACATCCCGACGCCTGAGCGTCCGATCAACCTGCCGTTCCTGATGCCGATCGAAGACGTGTTCTCGATCTCGGGCCGCGGTACTGTGGTGACCGGCCGCGTCGAGCGTGGCATCGTCAAGGTCGGCGAAGAAGTCGAGATCGTCGGCATCCGCCCGACCTCGAAGACGACGGTGACCGGCGTTGAAATGTTCCGCAAGCTGCTCGATCAGGGCCAGGCCGGCGACAACATCGGTGCTCTGGTTCGCGGTGTGAACCGTGACGGCGTCGAGCGTGGCCAGATCCTGTGCAAGCCGGGTTCGGTCAAGCCGCACAAGAAGTTCATGGCCGAAGCCTACATCCTGACGAAGGAAGAAGGCGGTCGTCATACGCCGTTCTTCACCAACTATCGTCCGCAGTTCTACTTCCGCACGACCGACGTGACCGGCATCGTCTCCTTGCCTGAAGGCACGGAAATGGTCATGCCGGGCGACAACGTCACCGTTGCCGTTGAACTGATCGTGCCGATCGCCATGGAAGAAAAGCTGCGCTTCGCCATCCGCGAAGGCGGCCGCACCGTTGGCGCCGGCATCGTAGCGTCGATCGTCGAGTAAGTATCGGCT
>NZ_JBFRFF010000122.1:0-1065 GCF_052114685.1 Rhizobium sp. 2YAF20
CATTTTTCAAGGGTTTGCCGATAGGCAGGCGAGATCGCCAACGACATGATCTTCGCCCGATGCCCTACAAACACAATGCCAGCCGCCGTCACCGAGTCCCGAAGATGAAATTCAAGGTGACAAACTGGCCGGAATACGAGGCGGGCCTTTGGCGGCGCGGCAGTCTGACGCTGTGGTTGACAGAAGAAGCCTTGGCCAGGTGGCATGCGCCGCGAAGAACGACCCGCGGCGGAAAGCCCCGCTATTCCGATCTCGCCATCGAGGCGGTCTTGACACTGGGATGCGTCTTCGGACTTCGTTTGCGCCAGAGCGAGGGATTGATGACCTCGCTGCTCGATCTGATGGGCCTTGATCTACCGGTTCCCGATCACACGACGCTGAACCGCCGTGCGCAGATATGGGAACCATCGGCCAAGTGGCAGCGGCATCCGGAGGACGGTCCGCTGCATGTGCTGATCGATAGCACCGGATTGAAAGTCTACGGCGCCGGCCAATGGCTGGAAGACAAGCACGGTGCCAGATCACGCCGGACCTGSCGCAAGCTGCACCTGGTTCTCAATGCCGACAGCGGCGAGATCATCGCCCACTGTCTGACTGACCAGGACGCCGACGATCCCTCACAGGTGAAGCCGCTGCTCGACCGGATCSACGCAGAGATCGACCAATTCACGGCCGACGGAGCATATGATGGCGGTCCCACCTACTGCGCGGTGCTGCAACACAGCGTCACCGCAAGGATAGTCATCCCGCCACGTTCAAAGGCCGTGGAGAGTGATGACACCGGGCCACCCGGTCAAAGGGACGGTCACATCACGGCGATCGCCAATGATGGAAGGCTGAATTGGCAGGCGTCCACCGGCTATGGCAAGCGCGCCCTGATCGAGACCGCCATCGGGCGCTACAAGGGGCTGATCGGACGTCGCCTGCGAGCTCGCTCCTTTTCGGCTCAGCAGACGGAGGTCGCCATCGGCTGCGCCGTTCTCAACCGCATGACGGCGTGCGCACGCCCGGAGTCCGTTCGCTGCCCGGCAAGGCCGACATAGCAGGCGGCATCAAAGAGCTGAT
>NZ_JBFRFF010000123.1:0-1019 GCF_052114685.1 Rhizobium sp. 2YAF20
CCACCTTTGGTGACATGGGCAGCCTCAAGTTCGCCGCGTTTTACACGGTGCAACACGGTCTGGCGCGTGACGCCCAATGCCCGGGTGGCTTCCTGCATGGTGACGAAGCCGTCTGCGGCCACTGCGCTAAAGTGTGCTCTCAGTTCGTCGGTTACCCGTATTTGCCAGGGCGCACCTGATGTCACCTGTTCGCCGGCAATAAGACCCTCGTTGAGCCAGCGATGTAAGGTTGACGGTGCGACGTTTAATTCGGCGGCTGCGGAAGTGACTGTCATTATTGTCCCTTGGGTGGCGCCGTGCGTGGCCTGGAAACAGGGAATGCGCCAATGGGTGCGTAAATTGGCGACACGGTTTGCCTCGAAGCGGTGTCCCCGGGYCGTGGTGCGTCCCTGTCGATTAAGAATGCCGGCGATCACACTGTCTGGATAGAGGGTGGCAAGGCGTCGTACGAGGTCGAGCGTATCCTCGTCGGTGCGAACTGTCGCCGGTCTTGAGCGTGGGAGTTCCACGTTAAGGTCTGTCAGCGCTCCGCCCTTCCAGCGCATGGTCAGACGCGCCATTGATGCATCACGGTCGACCGAGAGGATAACTTCCTCGACAAGTGCGCGCAGAAGCTCTTTGCGGTCACGCGGTGTCGTCGACTGTGCGTTCCATACGATCTCAAGATCAGCACCGAGCGTCAGCAGCCTGGCACGTTCATCGCTGCTCAAGGTCAGCGGACGCTGTTGCATGCGTCGTGCGAGTTCATCTTGTGCCTTTTGCTGATCTGCAAGGCACTGCTCCCATTCACGTTCAAGACCGCGCGCAACAAGCCGATTATCGGGATCGACGGCGCGGTATCGGCGTTCGGCCCGGCCTGCTTGATAAACTGCGCGCTCAACACCAAGCCGCCATTGTTTTAGCGACGCTTCTGTGTCGAGTTCGAAGCGCTCCGCAGCCGCCAGGGTAGCAGCAAGCCTGGCTGGTTCGAGCGCTTGGAGAAAGGCGCGGGCAATCGCGCCGTCGATCTGCACCCCGCC
>NZ_JBFRFF010000124.1:0-953 GCF_052114685.1 Rhizobium sp. 2YAF20
AAAGCCGGTCGAATTGGGACGCCGACGGCCCACGACCGCTCAAATGGTCTGCCTGGTACCCTGCGGTCGAAAACGCAATTCCGCAGCCGGTCGCCGAGACCTCGTGGTTCCAAAAACGGCCGGTCGCCCGCGATGCGAAGCTGTTGCCGACAGCGAAACCATATCCGTTGGTCTTGATGTCACACGGAACGGGTGGCGTGGCGGGCGGTCTCGATTGGCTCGGTCACCGCCTGGCACAACGAGGCTTTGTCGCGCTCGCGGTCAATCATCATGGCAATACCGGAACTGAGCCCTACCGGGCGGAAGGCTTCCTCTGCCTTTGGGAGCGTGCTCGCGACCTCAGCGTCTTGCTTGATGACCCGAAGTGGCGAAAAGAGCTGGACGGTCAGTTCGACGCCCATGCCCATATCGCGGGTTTCTCGGCGGGTGCCTACGCCGCCATGCTTTTGCTCGGCGCACGGGTCGCCCGTTCTCAGTTCGAGGCGGCCAATCCGGTAAAGAGCCCAAATCGGGGTCCGAAAGAATTTCCCAATTTGGCAGAGCAAATTCCGATGTTGCTGGAAAGAAGTGTCATGTTTAGAGAGGCATGGGACCGCAGGTCCGCGTCATACGCGGATGACAGGTTCAGATCGGCGCTGCTGCTCGCTCCCGGACGTTCCGTCTTGGGCTTTTCCAGGGAGAGCCTGAAGCAGGTTAGACAACCGATACGGATCATCGTTGGAAGCGGCGACACGATTGCGCCTGCGGCCGAATGCTCTGGCTGGCTACATCGTCATGTCCCAAGCAGCGACCTGGAAATCTTGAAGTCCGGTGCGGGTCACTATGTCTTCCTGCCGGAGCCGACTGCGTTGGGGATGAAGGAGGCTTCCGACGTCTTCCCTGATGCCGACAGCGTTGATCGTCGAAGGATTCACGACCACGTTGCGTTGGTCGCGGCGGGACTTTTCGGAGGG
>NZ_JBFRFF010000125.1:0-931 GCF_052114685.1 Rhizobium sp. 2YAF20
GTGGTCACGGGCAGTGGTCACGGGCAGCTATAAGCAGAGCTGCTTCCGCGCCCTTGCATGTTCCGATGATTGCGATGTGCTTGCAGCCACGGTGGCAAAGCTCGTCGATGGCGCTGACGAAAGTCTTCAGCGGGACTTCACAGAGTCCGGGAGTTTGGCCTTCACCGCCGAACCATCGCAATGCCAGCGCCGTGATTCCGAGGCTGGCGAAGAGGGAAGCACGCTGAACATCGACCCGACCGCTTGATCCGCTGAGGACGACGATGCCCCATTCGTTCAACCTGTCCGGCACCAGCAGTACGCCCGGTACCTCTCCGGTCAGGTTGATCTGTGAATAGGTTGTCACCGGTATGGCCATCGTCTTCCCAGGTGCCGTCTGCGAAAAAGTCATCTGCGATCTCATTTGACCTGCATCAGCTCGATTCGATTGCCGAAAGGGTCGCTGACGTATCTTCGGTCATATCCCTCCAGCGGCTGGTCGGCGGATGTCGGAAACCCGGCTGCATCCAGCAACGCTGCGAGGGAGGGGAGGTCACTGACGATGAGACCTGGATGGGCCTTCTTTGCGGGCGAAAAATCGTCCTCAACCCCCAAATGAATTCTGACACCGTTGGCCTCGAACCAACATCCACCCCTGGCGGCGAGATGCGGTGGCTTCGCGACTTCCTTCAGTCCAAGCAGCCCCTCGTAGAAGCCGCGAGCAGCGTTCTCGCGTCCGACCGGCATCGCCAACTGAATATGATCCATTCCAACGACGGCCAATGTGGTTCTCCCAATTGATCAGCGAGCCCGGTCTGCCATGTATTCACGAAATCGGCGGCGGAAGTAAACTGAACGCTATCCCTTGCCACGCGTGCTCATCCGCCTCGAAATGCTGGCGGTTCTGCTCTGCGATGGAGCGGAATAGCTCTAAGGCGACATGATCATCCAT
>NZ_JBFRFF010000126.1:0-904 GCF_052114685.1 Rhizobium sp. 2YAF20
CGAGGTCAAGGCGAAGGTCCTGCAGAATGTGCGGTTCAAGTACGCTTGCCGCCATTGCGATCGTACAGGGATTACCACGCCCGTCGTGATCGCACCGATGCCGACGCAGCCCCTGCCGGGCAGCATCGCGACGGCCTCGACACTGGCCTTCGCGCTCGTCCACAAGTACGTCGATGGCACACCGCTCTACCGCGTGGCGCAGACATTCGAGCGGGCCGGCGTTCCGATCAGCCGCGGCGCTCTCGCTCATTGGGTCATCGGTTCGAGCGAAAAGCATCTGCACCGCATCTATGATGCTCTGAGACTGCGGCTGCGATCACAGGCTCTCATTCATGGTGATGAGACGACAGTCCAGGTGCTGAAGGAAAAGGACAAGGAGGCCACCAGCACATCGTATATGTGGGCCTATCGAAGCAGCCACGACAGCGACCAGCCGATCGTACTGCTTGATTATCAACCGGGCCGTGGCCAGATCCACCCACAGACCTTCCTCGGTGACTACCGCGGCATACTGGTCACTGATGGCTACACCGCGTGGCGAACATTACATGGCGCAACCCATGTCGGATGCATGGCTCACTCCAGGCGGCGCTTTGTCGAGGCCCTAAAAGCCAGAAAGAAAGGTGGCGGCCCGCCGGAGCAAGCTCTGAGATTCTTCGAGCAGCTCTACCGGATCGAAAGGAAGGCGCGAGACGAAAAGCCCGACGTCGGTGAAACGCAGGCCGACTGCATCCACCGTTTCCGCCAACAGCACAGCTTGCCTGTCCTGAACGCTTTAAAGACGTGGCTCGACGATATCGCGCCGAAGGTCGTGCCGGACACCAAGCTCGGCGATGCCGTGTCCTACACCCTGAACCAGTGGGATTACCTGACACGCTACACCAGCGACGGCAGGATGCCGATC
>NZ_JBFRFF010000127.1:0-812 GCF_052114685.1 Rhizobium sp. 2YAF20
GAAGACGCTTACATCCTTCTCCATGAGAAGAAGCTCTCCAACCTGCAGGCGATGCTCCCGGTTCTCGAAGCCGTCGTTCAGACCGGCAAGCCGCTCCTCATCATCTCGGAAGACGTCGAAGGCGAAGCTCTTGCAACGCTGGTCGTCAACAAGCTGCGTGGCGGCCTGAAGATCGCTGCCGTCAAGGCTCCTGGCTTCGGCGACCGCCGCAAGGCCATGCTTGAAGACATCGCCATCCTGACGGGCGGCACTGTTATCTCCGAAGACATCGGCATCAAGCTGGAATCGGTCACGCTCGAAATGCTCGGCCGCGCCAAGAAGGTCTCGATCACCAAGGAAAACACGACGATCGTCGACGGTTCGGGCCAGAAGTCCGACATCGAAGGCCGCGTTGCCCAGATCAAGGCTCAGATCGAAGAAACCACGTCCGATTACGACCGCGAGAAGCTGCAGGAACGTCTTGCCAAGCTGGCTGGCGGCGTTGCCGTCATCCGCGTCGGCGGTGCGACTGAGATCGAAGTCAAGGAAAAGAAGGACCGTATCGACGACGCGCTGAACGCAACGCGCGCCGCCGTTCAGGAAGGTATCGTACCTGGTGGTGGTACAGCTCTGCTGCGCGCTTCCGTCGTCCTCAACATCAAGGGCGCCAACGAAGACCAGACGGCCGGCATCAACATCGTCCGCAAGGCGCTGCAGTCGCTGGTTCGCCAGATCGCTGAAAATGCCGGTGACGAAGGTTCGATCATCGTCGGCAAGATCCTTGAAAGCAACACCGACAACTACGGCTACAACGCCCAGACCGGCGAATTTGG
>NZ_JBFRFF010000128.1:0-759 GCF_052114685.1 Rhizobium sp. 2YAF20
TCGTCGTTGAATTTTGACGGGACTGGCGGATGTGAAAAGGGCAAAACGGGCAGCGACGAAAACCGCCGGAGAGGCGGCAGCCTCGGAGGATGAGATTTTCATCCTGCAATTCCGCATCTGGCTGAAGGACGTGAGCCCGATGGTGTGGCGTAGGGTTCAGGTTTTCTCGACGATGACGCTACGCGAGTTTCATGGCGTCATTCAGGTCGCGATGGGATGGGAAGGCATACACCTCTACCAGTTCGTCATTCACACGGTGCGGTACGGCTCGTGGGAGGCGGGTGCCCGCTCTCCGGCTATCACACTTGGTAATCKGCAACYGCGTAACGGCAGCCGGTTCCTGTACGAGTACGCCCTCAACATCCCCTGGGAGCACGAGGTCCGGCTGGAGGAACGCYGGCCTGTCAAATACGGCGCTCACTATCCGGCGTGTACGGACGGCGACGGCAATTGTCCGCCTGAGGATTGTSGTGGACCGGAAGCCTGGATGTGGCAGAGAGACGAGGCGCTCGGGCCTGACCTCCATSAGGATCTCGCCACAGCATTGGAATTCGTCACGGAAATCGGCGACACCGGGTCCCTTGCCGTCCTTGATGATCCGGACCGCGCTGGGGAGTTGCAGGAACTGCTGTTTCGGATCAAGGGCCGAGCTACACTGCTGGGCCAGTCGTTCGAGCGGCGGACGGTGAATGATCGGCTGCGGCAGAGCGAACATCTGATCCYGATGCACCAGCAGATGTGACGGGCCTTGCGACCTGA
>NZ_JBFRFF010000129.1:0-758 GCF_052114685.1 Rhizobium sp. 2YAF20
GGGACTGGCGGATGTGAAAAGGGCAAAACGGGCAGCGACGAAAACCGCCGGAGAGGCGGCAGCCTCGGAGGATGAGATTTTCATCCTGCAATTCCGCATCTGGCTGAAGGACGTGAGCCCGATGCTGTGGCGTAGGGTTCAGGTTTTCTCGACGATGACGCTACGCGAGTTTCATGGCGTCATTCAGGTCGCGATGGGATGGGAAGGCATACACCTCTACCAGTTCGTCATGCACACGGTGCGGTACGGCTCGTGGGAGGCGGGTGCCCGCTCTCCGGCTATCACACTTGGTGATCTGCAACCGCGTAACGGCAGCCGGTTCCTGTACGAGTACGCCCTCAACATCCCCTGGGAGCACGAGGTCCGGCTGGAGGAACGCCGGCCTGTCAAATACGGCGATCACTATCCGGCGTGTACGGACGGCGACGGCAATTGTCCGCCTGAGGATTGTGGTGGACCGGAAGCCTGGATGTGGCAGAGAGACGAGGCGCTCGGGCCTGACCTCCWTSAGGATCTCGCCACAGCATTGGAATTCGTCACGGAAATCGGCGACACCGGGTCCCTTGCCGTCCTTGATGATCCGGACCGCGCTGGGGAGTTGCAGGAACTGCTGTTTCGGATCAAGGGCCGAGCTACACTGCTGGGCCAGTCGTTCGAGCGGCGGACGGTGAATGATCGGCTGCGGCAGAGCGAACATCTGATCCYGATGCACCAGCAGATGTGACGGGCCTTGCGACCTGACCTTTCGAAAGAAGATT
>NZ_JBFRFF010000130.1:0-715 GCF_052114685.1 Rhizobium sp. 2YAF20
GAAGAAGCCCTCGATGAGGTTAAGCCAGGAGCCGTGTTTAGGGGTGAAGGTAAATTCGAAGCGGCCTGCCGGTTGTTTATCGAGCCAGGCTTTGGTTTCTTTCGAGATGTGTGCGGAATGATTGTCGAGGATCAACCTGATCGCGGTGCCGGCCGGATAGGCGGCATCGAGCAGCTTGAGGAATTCGATGAACTCGCGGCTGCGGTGGCGGTCCTTGACGAGCGCATGGACCTTGCCTGTCAGCAGRTCAATTCCAGCCAACAGGCTGAGCGTGCCATGACGCTTATATTCAAAATCGCGCGCAAAGGTCGGATGGACGCCTGGCACGGGCGGCAAATCCGGCGCCGTCGTCGCGATSGCCTGGATCCCAGGCTTCTCGTCGTAAGAGACGATCGCGACCTGCTTAGCCGATTTGTTCGATCCGGCTGCGGCCTTTTTCAAGACCTGCACCTGGCGATAGACACACAAGACCTCCGCCATCTTYTGCTCGAACTCGCCATCGCGACGTTCCAGATAGTAGCGCATCTTGTGCGGTTTGATTTCCTCCTGGCTCAGAAGCTTGCTCACCGTGCCCTGAACCAGACGGGCCAGACAGGGATGTCCGGCCTCCGGTCCGTGCTCGCGCGCATGGCGGGCCAAAAGCCGCGTCGTCCACAGTTCGTGCGGATAGCCATGGTCCCTGGCCTTGTCGCACGCCAAAGACACCAGCCAGGCT
>NZ_JBFRFF010000131.1:0-706 GCF_052114685.1 Rhizobium sp. 2YAF20
GGCGGCAATCTTGCCGCCACGGCCACGCAAAACATCGGCTATAACAGCCTGCAGAGCCTCGGCAATGCCGCGCTCACAGCGCCCGGCGCCATCGCCTATACCAGCACCACTCGCGTCGGCGGCAACCTCACGCTCAATACCGGCGCGCTGGATCTGTCCGGCAGCCGCGGCAGCCGGATCGCCAGTGGCGGCACGCTTTTTGTCAACGCCGCATCGGCCAATCTCGCCGGCAGCAATCTCGTCTTCGGGGGGCTGGCGCTGAACCTCTCTGGCAGCGCCGATCTTTCCAACGCGCAGGTCAGCACTGTCACCAATGCCGGCGGCTCTGGCGACATCACCGTCTCGGCCGCGAGCCTCGCCATGACGTCAGCCACATCGCTGCTTGCCGCGCACGACCTGACGCTCAACCTGCCGTCGCTCGGCAATACCGGGCAATTTGCAGCCGGCAATAATATTTCCTTCAACGTTGCCGGTGATTTCAACAATAGCCCGTCTGGCCTCGTCTTTGCCGGCAACACCGCCAATCTGTTCGTCGGCGGCACGCTTACCAACAACCAGGGCGCCATCCTTTCCGGCAACGGCCTCGTTATTGCTGGGCCCGGTGGCGGTCAGCGCAACGGCGCCGTCGTCAACATTGCCGGTCTCATACAGTCCGGCGGCAACATGTCGATCCTGACCAACGCACTGATCAACACCACGACCTCCG
>NZ_JBFRFF010000132.1:0-705 GCF_052114685.1 Rhizobium sp. 2YAF20
TCTCGGCGCGACCGTCGCGTGGGGATGATGAAACCGTGGCGGCGCTGTCTGCCATCCAGTCCGTCCATGCAACGGGTACGAGAGAGCGGCTACCATCCGGCAGAACAACGAGAAGCAGCGAGACCCCTCTACGCGTCAGACCACCGATCACAATCAGCTGCAATCCTTCGAACGCATGCTTCTTGCGCGTTATCATAACAGTGTCAGGAAGGTCTCGGTGGTGGGTAGTGTGTCGGGTCTTCCTTTGACCGGGTCGATCACGACATCCTGATCGATCGCCTTCAGAAGCGCATCGAGGACGCCGGGGTCATCCGGTTGATCCGGGCCTATCTGAACAGCGGCATCATGGATGAGGGCGTGGTGCACAAACGGACGATGGGGACGCCACAAGGTGGTCCGATCACGCCCCGAACGCAAAAGGTAACTTCGAGTTTGATCGAGTGATTGGGCTTGATCGTTCTCGTTCTTTACTTGATTTGCGTCTTAAAAGGTAATATATATATGTCAAATGTCGCGCTCGACCGAACTGCAGAAGACCGAACGGATCAACGCTGCCCATGGGTTACTCGCGCGTGGGCTGAGTGTGACGGAGGCTGCCATGTCGTTGTCGCGCCAATTTGCACTGTCTCGACGTCAGGCCTATCGATATATCGAGGAGGCTCAGGCGATCAGTCGCCCGATGCCGGCTGCGGAACCAAACACGGC
>NZ_JBFRFF010000133.1:0-704 GCF_052114685.1 Rhizobium sp. 2YAF20
CGATTGCAGCGGGTTGAAACACAACACGACCATGCCGGCCGGCATTCAGCTCAATGAGCAGGATAGATGAAGATCAAGGTGATACGGATGCCGGAAGAGTGTTCGTGCGAGATATTTTGGGGCTCGCTAAGGCGGCTGCATGATTGCGCAGCGAGCCGGCGCCATTGGTTCGAGGAGGAGACTATGTCGGAAAAGATTCATCCGGTGATGAAATCGGTCAAGGCGCGCGCTTTGATCGATCAGGCGAAGTACCAGAAATGGTATCAGCAGAGCGTCGAAGAGCCCGATAAATTCTGGGGCAAGCACGGCAAGCGCATCGACTGGTTCAAGCCCTATACCAAGGTCAAGAACACCTCTTTCACAGGAAAGGTGTCGATCAAATGGTTCGAGGACGGCCTCACCAACGTCGCCTATAATTGCATTGACCGGCACCTGAAGAAGCGTGGCGATCAGGTTGCCTTCATCTGGGAAGGCGACAACCCCTACATCGACAAGAAGGTAACCTACAACGAGCTCTACGAGCAGGTTTGCCGCATGGCGAACGTGCTGAAAAAGCACGGCGTCAAGAAAGGCGATCGCGTTACCATCTACATGCCGATGATACCCGAGGCCGCCTATGCGATGCTCGCCTGCGCGCGGATCGGTGCGGTCCATTCCGTTGTTTTCGGCGGCTTCTCGCCCGATGCCCTGGCCGGGCGTATCGT
>NZ_JBFRFF010000134.1:0-690 GCF_052114685.1 Rhizobium sp. 2YAF20
CTTTATTTCCGTTTCCCTCTCAGCCTACGGATGGTCGAGGACTTGCTGGCTGCCCGTGGGATCATTGTCTCCCATCAGACGGTCCGGCTGTGGGCGGAGAAATTTGGGCGGACCTTTGCCAWCGACATCCGTCGTCGCTCATCCGGCCAGCTTGGAGACAAGTGGCACCTCGATGAGGCCGTCATTTCGATCCGAGGCAAGAAGCACTGGCTGTGGCGCGCCGTTGATCAGGACGGTTTTGTTCTGGAGGTGCTGGTGCAAAGCCGCCGCAATGCCAAGGCGGCCAAACGCCTGATGCGTAAGCTCTTAAAGAGCCAGGGCCGAGCGCCGCGGGTGATGATCACCGATAAGCTTCGATCCTACGGCGCCGCAAAGCGGGAGATCATGCCCGGTGTCGAGCATCGCTCCCACAAAGGCCTGAACAATCGGGCGGAGAATTCCCACCAGCCCGTCCGGCGGCGAGAGCGGATCATGAAGCGCTTCAAGTCACAGCGACATCTACAACGCTTTGTCTCCATCCATGACCCGATTGCCAACCTGTTCCACATCCCGCGCCACGACATCCCCTCCAGCCATCATCGCGAATTGCGCGCAGCGGCGATGAACCTGTGGGCGAAAATCGCCCGGGCATGACCAACAAAATAGGCCGGCGGCATGGGCTGGCCTCTTTGCGGTTAAGTTTACGATGCC
>NZ_JBFRFF010000135.1:0-680 GCF_052114685.1 Rhizobium sp. 2YAF20
CCCGCATCTCTGGCAAATCCAAGCTTGCCGAAGCCATTCGCTACGCCATCAACCGGCGCGAGACCTTTGAGCAGTTCCTGCGTGACGGCCGCATCGAAATAGACTCCAATATCGTCGAGCGGGCTATCAGGCCCCAAGCTATCGTTCGAAAAAACTCGCTCTTCGCCGGCAGTGCTGGCGGCGGTCGGACGTGGGCCACGATCGCAACGCTCGTTCAGACCGCAAAAATGAACAATGTCGATCCGCTCGGTAAGCATTCGCCGAGGGCCGCAGGTTCAGCCTTTCTTTCGCGATCGGCGCTTCCACTTTGAAGCTAAAGCCTCGACGTTTTTGCGGAGATTGGCGGCGTCGACATCGCCAGGATCGTAGTGCGCATCGCCCCACCATTCCACGAGTTCGTGGTGACGCTGATGGTTGGTGTCCGCAATGGCCTCGCGGAACTCTTCATAACCCCACGGACCGCCGACATCCTCCGGTGGACATCGTCCGGCAACTTCGAGAAGGAAGGGATCGTCGAAGCCGGCGGTCGCCGGAAAGATCTTTTCGATTTTCACGGTGTGCGTCCAGCCGTCGCCGAAGTCATAGAGATACTTGAATGATTTCGCGCCGATATCTTCGATGGCAGCAAGAAGCGTTTCCTTGCGCGCATCGATGGGACCATCAAATCCGCCATCAGGCAC
>NZ_JBFRFF010000136.1:0-670 GCF_052114685.1 Rhizobium sp. 2YAF20
CCGGCACCCTTCTCGGTGACGACGATCTTGATGCGGTCGGCCTGCATGGCGCCGAGCGCCGAGCCATCGATGGCATATTCCGGCGTGCCCGAGGTTGCCGTCAGCGCCGTCGCCTCGCCGGTGGCATAATCATATTTGCTGGCGCCACCCGTCAGCCGCAGGGTTTTGCCGTAGACAGGAGCATTAACGTGAATATTGCGGGAGACGACGTCGAACAGGTCGACGGCGCCGGGACCGGAAGCGAAGTTGCCGCCACGGCCTTCGAAGGTGACGTCACCGCCATTGACGGTGAAGCCGGTCAGGCTGCCGTCGGCACCGATATCGGGCGTACCTGTGGTCAGCGTCGCATGCGGCGTGTTGATGAAACCACAACCACTGCAAGTGATTCCGTTAGGATTCGCGATCACCACGTCTGCTTTTGTTCCGAACACTTCCGTCGGGCCATTCAGTGCCGAGCGGTTCCCACTCGTCACTTCGTTTAGAATGACCGAGGCCGGGTTGGAATTATTGAGGTTCGGATTGCCCGGCGTGACGCCGCCGAGATTGGACGTGCCGACCTCGCCCTTGTAGTTGTTGAGTATCAGCCCCGGCGTACCAACATTGAAGTCCGAAAATTTGTTGTGTGACAGGCCGGCCGCGTTCGGGGTGACGATATCGATCAGTGGCACGC
>NZ_JBFRFF010000137.1:0-669 GCF_052114685.1 Rhizobium sp. 2YAF20
CGGAGCCACCCAAAGTGTGTAGCCCAGGAATTTGCGACCAAAGACGCTGGCGACGGCACTTTTGGTCTCATTGACCGTCAGATGCAATCGGCCATAAAGCCGCCTGAGCAAACGCATCACCCGCTCACCAGCCCGGCGACTGCGAACGTAAACGTTCAGGTCGTCGGCGTAGCGTGCGAAGCAATGCCCGCGGCGTTCAAGTTCCTTGTCCACCTCATCAAGCAGGACATTGGCCAGAAACGGCGACAGCACGCCCCGAACGCAAAAGGTAACTTTTGTCAGAGCGGCGCGGTTTGTCGTTCGAGGGCGACGGCTTACCACCGTTGGGTGGTGTTGCTGACTGCGCCGGTATCGAGTGCCGGATAGTAATGGTATTATTGTCGACCAACACTTCCTTGACGACAAGACGGACGATTTTTTGCCGCTCGGCGATGTCCAGCGATTGCGCTGATTGGCGCAGTCTCTCGAGGAAGACGGTTAAAGTTTCGGCCAGGAGCAGGAAAGACATTCGCTCGGCGGTCTGATCAACGATGGCCTGTAATTCGGCGCGCATGGCCTGTTCACGGGCGCGAAGTTCCGGCGTCCGGCTTCGCAGTTCATCGAGCGACACAAGATCCTCCTGGTAGGCCGTCAGCAGGCGCTCCTTGCTTTTAGCTATTCGTATCAGCT
>NZ_JBFRFF010000138.1:0-653 GCF_052114685.1 Rhizobium sp. 2YAF20
CGACCTGCGAGGCGTCGCCGGCGTCCTGATCCGTGAGCACATGCGCAATGATCTCGCCACTGCCGGCATCAAGCGCCAGATGCAACTTGCGCCAACCACGGCGGGATTTTGCGCCATACTTTTCTTCCAACCATTGACCCGCCCCGTAGATCTTCAGCCCGGTGCTATCGACCAGAACATGAAGGGGGCCATCCGCGATAGACTGACGGTCATTGCCTTTGGCAGGTGGCCTCCAGGTTCTTGACCGCCGGCTGAGGGTTGTGTGGTCCGGCACGGGAAGCTCCAATCCCATCAGCTTAAGCACCGAGCCCAGTAATCCTTCGCCCTGGCGGAGCGGTAACCCAAACGCCATGCCAAGCGTCAAGGTGGCCTCGATGGCGGGATCCGAATAGCGCGGCTGGCCACCCCGTGTCGTGCGTCTTGGCGCAGCCCATCCGGCAAGCGCTACCGGCGCCAGCCACAGTGTTAGACTGCCGCGACGGTGAAGGCCTGCTTCATACTCCCGCCAGTTCGTCACCTTGAACTTCATCTTGCTGATGCGATGACGGCGGGCGGCGTTATGCTTATGCGGCATGGTGTGCGGATCAATCACGCCGGTTGCGATCGCAGACCCATAGGCGGAAATCGTTGAAATTCGATCCCTGCACCAATGC
>NZ_JBFRFF010000139.1:0-595 GCF_052114685.1 Rhizobium sp. 2YAF20
CATCGAGCGCGGCGCCCTCGACCACTACCGGCTGCATGTCTTCAGCGAAGAGCCGATGCGTGCCTACGACCGTGTGCATCTGTCCGAGTATTTCGGCGGTCGCGATGCCGAGTCGCTGGCCCTGGGCGAAGCCTCCCTGTATCAGACACCGGGCGTCACCTTGCATCTGGGCGTGCCGGTACTGGAAATCGACCGCGCCCGGCGCCAGGTGATCACCGCACAAGGTTGTGTCGCTTACGACAAACTGATTCTCGCGACTGGCTCCTATCCCTTCGTGCCGCCCATCGAAGGCGCCGAAGGCGACTCGCGCCTGGTGTATCGCACCCTTGAAGACCTCGATGCGATTCGTGCGGCGGCGGCCAATGCCCGGCGTGGCGTGGTGGTCGGCGGTGGCCTGCTCGGTCTGGAAGCCGCCAATGCCCTGAAAAGCCTGGGCCTGGAAGCACATGTGGTGGAATTCGCCCCGCGCCTGATGCCGGTGCAACTGGACGAGCAGGGCGGCCTGGCGCTGAAGGCGCAAATCGAGCGGCTCGGCGTGGGTGTGCACTTGTCCCGTGGCACGCAGTCGATCAGTGCCGGCGAGCAGTACCGCTAC
>NZ_JBFRFF010000140.1:0-553 GCF_052114685.1 Rhizobium sp. 2YAF20
GCCGTGTTTGGTTCCGCAGCCGGCATCGGGCGACTGATCGCCTGAGCCTCCTCGATATATCGATAGGCCTGACGTCGAGACAGTGCAAATTGGCGCGACAACGACATGGCAGCCTCCGTCACACTCAGCCCACGCGCGAGTAACCCATGGGCAGCGTTGATCCGTTCGGTCTTCTGCAGTTCGGTCGAGCGCGACATTTGACATATATATATTACCTTTTAAGACGCAAATCAAGTAAAGAACGAGAACAATCAAGCCCAATCACTCGATCAAACTCGAAGTTACCTTTTGCGTTCGGGGCGACCTGTCGCCGTTTCTGGCCAATGTCCTGCTTGATGAGGTGGACAAGGAACTTGAACGCCGCGGGCATTGCTTCGCACGCTACGCCGACGACCTGAACGTTTACGTTCGCAGTCGCCGGGCTGGTGAGCGGGTGATGCGTTTGCTCAGGCGGCTTTATGGCCGATTGCATCTGACGGTCAATGAGACCAAAAGTGCCGTCGCCAGCGTCTTTGGTCGCAAATTCCTGGGCTACACACTTTGGGTGGCTCCG
>NZ_JBFRFF010000141.1:0-536 GCF_052114685.1 Rhizobium sp. 2YAF20
CCGACCACGGATCGTGAGCGACCGGCTTCGGTCGACCCCGCCGACGTGCTCGAGCTCGCTCTCGGTCTCGTCGCGGAGCTGTGGCAACGAGCGAGCGGAGGGACGGCCTGATGGCGCGGAAGGTGATCCTGCACGTGGGCGCGCCGAAGACCGGCACGTCGTTCGTCCAGGACCTGCTCTTCACCGAGCGCGACACGCTCCGCGACCGCGGCATCCTGTACGCCGCGGACCGGTTCGACGCGCACTTCCTCGCCGCCCTCGACCTCCTGCAGCTGCCCTGGGGCGGGATCGAGCGCGAGGCCGTCGGCGCCTGGGACCGGCTGGCCGGCCAGGTCCGCGAGTGGGACGGCACCGCGATCATCAGCCACGAGATCCTCGCCACCGCCTCCCGCGCCCAGGTCGCCCGCGCGGTCGCCTCGGTCGACGGTCCGGGGACCGAGGTGCACGTCGTGCTCTCGGCGCGCGACCTCGTCCGGCAGATCCCGGCGGAGTGGCAGGAGAACATCAAGCACCGCCGGACGACCCCCTACGCGACC
>NZ_JBFRFF010000142.1:0-516 GCF_052114685.1 Rhizobium sp. 2YAF20
AGTCGAAGGTATAGTCAGCCCCGCCGATCTGATCGGCACCGCGCTTGGTCATGTTGACGAGATAGGCAACGATGTCGTCGCCGACTTCCTTCGGGTTGACGAAATGCGTCATGCCGAAGCGCTCGCCCCAGGCCTTCTTGTCGTTGTTGAGATCGACGCCGATGATCATGTCGGCGCCGGCAAGCTGCAGCCCCTGAATGACATTGAGGCCGATGCCGCCGAGACCGAAGACGATCGCCGTCGCCCCCATCTCGACTTTGGCAGTATTGATGACGGCGCCGATCCCCGTCGTGACGCCGCAGCCGATGTAGCAGATCTTGTCGAACGGCGCGTCCGGGTTGACCTTGGCAACGGCGATCTCCGGCAGAACGGTGTAATTGGCAAAGGTCGAGCAGCCCATATAGTGGTGGATCTTGTCCTTGCCGATCGAAAAGCGCGAGGTGCCGTCGGGCATGACGCCCTGACCCTGGGTCGAACGAATGGCGGTGCACAGGTTGGTCTTGCGCGACAGGCAGG